>CAXTMK010000050.1:24118-29921 GCA_964245315.1 uncultured Acidobacteriaceae bacterium
CCGCTGAGAGTACGGATTTTTGGAGCAACTGGTGCCGTCGCATCGTTTCCTCTGACTGGGCTTCCTTGGATGGACTGTTTCGGCGGCCGGTTAGTTTCAGGCTTTGGGCATCTACTCGGGCGGCCCGACGGTAATGACGAAGTAGCTCAACTCAGTGGTACCGGCGTTGGCGATCCAGTGAGTGTCTCCGGCGCAGACGATGCCGACCTCGCCGGTTTCCATGCGATGCTCGGTACCCTGGATGTAGAGGGTCGCGACGCCTTTGGTGACGTACCAGATCTCACTATGCTTGTGGGTGCCGATGGCCTCGTGCGGGGCGCCGGGCTGTTGGGCCGACTCGTGCATCTCGACTCGGATGCTGCCGTTCGAGAGGAGTCCGGCGATGAAGGCCTGCGAGGAGTGGCCTTGCTGGCCGTTCTTGACCGGGCCGGGCTTGACGATGCCGGAGGTCAGGGGCTTCAACTCGGCGGGCGGCTTGGCTTGCGCGGTCTGAGGTGCGGTCTGGGCTTCGCCTTCGATCGGAAGCAATGCGCCCAGCGCCATAAGGCTTGCGGTAAATTCACGACGATCCATCATGCGGAAAGTCCTCCGCTGAACACGATACAGGGAACAGGCGGCCAAAGGCATGCATTTTAGAGTTAGGAGTTTTGAGTTCAGAGCTTGGAGTGAAGTCCTTTCGTGCGGGTTTCGTGCCACAACAGGGGGAGATACGGAGATTCTGGCTTCGCCAGAATGACGACGTTGGCTGGGAGTCCAAAGCACAATGCAAAAGGACCCGCCGTGATGGGCGAGTCCCTTTGGGCTTTGCAGCATTGTCAAACCGTTGTGAGTGCCAGGCCAGAGGCCTTCTCTTCGGAGTCGGACAGGATTGGCCGATAGAAGAGCGCATTGTTTTCCATGTAGACCTCGAGGAACGCCGGCCGCTCCTTGATGCCGCCTGCGATCAGCGCCTCTGACAGCGGATCTTCGACGAAGCGCTGCAGCGCCCGGCGCAGAGGCCGCGCCCCGTAGGTGCGGTCGCTGGCCGTCTTCTGCAGGATGAAGCGCTTGGCGTCGTCGTTGACCGAGAGCGTGATCGCCTTGTGGACCAGGTTCTTGTTGAGCTGCTGTACGAGCAGTTCGAGAATCTGCATCAGGTCGGCTTCGCTCAGCGAGGTGAAGATGATGATCTCGTCCAGGCGGTTGAGGAACTCGGGGTTGAAGGTGCGCTTGACCTCGCCGCGAACCAGCTCTTCCATCTTGTCGAGCGCCATGTTTTCGTCCGAGGACTGGAAGCCGAGCCCTTGCTGCTTCTGCAGGTGCTTCGCGCCGATGTTCGAGGTCATCACGATGATGGTGTTCTTGAAGTCGACCGTATTGCCGAGACCGTCGGTAAGCTGGCCGTCTTCGAAGACCTGCAGCAGCAGGTTGTAGACATCGGGATGCGCCTTCTCGATCTCGTCGAGCAGCACGACCGAGTAGGGGTTGCGCTTGACGCGCTCGGTCAACTGGCCGCCCTCCTCGTAGCCGACGTAGCCTGGAGGCGAGCCGATCAGCTTCGAGACCGAGTGCTTTTCCATGAACTCCGACATATCGAAGCGGATGAGCGACTTTTCGCTGCCGAAGAGGAACTGCGCCAGGGTCCGCGCCATCTCGGTCTTGCCGACGCCGGTTGGCCCAAGGAACAGGAAGCTGCCTATTGGACGGGCTGGATTCTTCAGGCCCGCTCTAGACCGGCGGATGGCGCGGGCGAGGGCAGAGATCGCCTTCTCTTGCGAGATGACGCGCTTGTGCAGCTCTTCCTCGACGCGGAGCAGGCGTTGCGTCTCCTCTTCCTTGAGCGAGGTCATCGGCACGCCGGTCCAGCGGCTGACGACATCCTCGATGTCTTCGCGCGTGACGATGCCGGCGGAAGAGTCGTCGAGGTGGTACTTGTCGCGCAGGGTGCGCAGGTTCTCGCGCTCCTTGCGCTCCTCGTCGGAGTAGAAGCGCGCCTTCTCGAACTCGTGGTTCGCGATGGCGTTCTCCATGCGGTGCACGATGAACTTGATGCGCTTCTGGACTTCGGTAAGTTCTTCGGGAAGGGAGGTCTGGCGCAGCTTTACCCTCGCACCAGCTTCATCAATGAGATCGATCGCCTTGTCGGGCAGGAAGCGGTCGGGAATGTAGCGCGAGGAGTGCGAGACGGAGAAGGTGATCGCGTCGTCGGTGTAGCTGACGGCATGAAACTTCTCGTACTTCTCCTTGATGCCCATGATGATCTTGATCGCGTCTTCCTCGTTCGGAGGAGGCACCTTGACCGCCTGGAAACGGCGTTCGAGCGAGCGGTCCTTCTCGATCGATTTGCGATACTCCGCCGGGGTGGTCGCGCCGATGCACTGGATTTCGCCGCGGCTTAGGGCAGGCTTGAGGATGTTGGCGGCGTCGAGCGAACCCTCGGCCGAACCGGCGCCTACAAGCGTATGCAGCTCGTCGATGAAGACGATGCTGTTCTGATTTTCCATCAGCTCTTTCATGATGGTCTTCAGCCGCTCTTCGAATTGCCCGCGATACTTGGTGCCGGCGACGATGAGCGACAGATCCAGCGCCAGCACGCGCTTATCGGCGAGGAACGACGGCACTTCGCCGTCGGCGATCTTCTGCGCGAGACCCTCGACGATGGCGGTTTTGCCGACTCCCGGCTCGCCAATCAGCACGGGATTGTTCTTGGTGCGGCGGCACAGGATCTGGATGACGCGGTCTACCTCGGTATCGCGTCCAACCAGCGGATCGAGCTGCTGATCCATGGCGCTTTGCGTAAGGTCGCGGGAAAACTCGGCCAGCATGGATTGCTCGTTGCGCCCGGTCTTCGCCGCGGCTGCGGGCTTCTCCTGTGTCGTGCGTTGCAGCTCCTCGCGAATGGCGGGCAGACGCAGGCCGCGCTCCGTGAGAATCTCCGCCGCGAAGCACTTCTCCTCGCGCAGCAGGCCGAGCAGCAGGTGTTCGGTGCCGATGTGCTTGTGCGACAGGCGCTCGGCTTCCTCGGCCGCGTAGGCGAGCACGCGCTTGCACTCGTTCGAGAGCGGCAGATCGACCGAGGTCGAAACCTTCTCGCGAATGGTGGTATGTCCTTCAATCTGCTTGCGAATCGACTCCACCGACGCATGCGAGCGCAGGAAGCGGTTGGTCAGCGCCTTGTCCTCACGCAGCAGCCCGAGCAGCAGGTGCTCGGTCTCGATGTAAGGCGACCCGAACTGACTGGCCTCATAGCGTGCAAAGAAAATCACGCGTCTCGCCTTCTCCGTATAGCGTTCGAACATGTTCCCCCTTCTTCACTTCCGGCCCGGCATGCTTTCTGCTTCCTAGTGTATCTGTGCAGCCATGAGAAACGAAACCCCACAAAAGTTATGCTTGCGGGTTCAGCATAGGATTTGACGCTGCGATGTGCAAAAACGGTGCGGAAACGCGATGGCGGACGCTTCAAAGCCTTTTCAGGTAGTCGACAATATCCGCGCTCGTCCAGTCCTGCGCGCCGATGAACTTGCGCCGGATGATTCCCTCACGGTCGATGACGTACGTCTCCGGGATCAGCACCGTCCCGTACATCGCGTTCACCTTCTGCTCGGAGTCGCGCACCGTCAGGACGTCGACGTTGTATCTCTTGAGGTACTTGCGGTACACCACGTCGTCCTGGTCGATGCTCACGGCTACGACCTCCAGCGACGGAATCTTCCGCTGCATCGCGAGCAGGCTGGGCAGCTCTTCGATGCAGGGCGCGCAATAGGTCGCCCAAAGATTGAGCACAACGACCTTGCCGCGCAGTTTGGCCAGATCGACGGTCTGGACGCCGTCGCTCATCACAAACAGCGGCGCGGGCTTGCCGATATTGCCCGGCTGCGAGCCCCGGTCGCACCCCACCATAAACATCGCCGCCAACATCAATCCGACTGACCATCTCCGCACGTTTCGCTGCATCTTCCTATAATACGAAGTCGTGGAAGATATCGACATCTCTGAAGACGGGCCGACGCTGCAACTGTCCGTCATCATTCCCGCGCGCAACGAGCAGGAGTCGCTGCCCGCATGTATTGAGTCGCTGATCTCGCAGTCGGAGCCGGGCTTCGAACTCGGCAAGGAATGGGAACTGCTGCTGGTCGATGACCGTTCGAGCGACGGTACGCCTGCCATCATGGCGGAGGCGGCTCAGTTGCCCGGTGTGCGGGTGATCGAAGCGCCCGAACTCGACACCTCCGCGCAGACCGGCTTTACCGGCAAGACCAACGCGTGCTGGGCGGGCGCACAGGCAGCGCAGGGCGAGCTTCTGCTCTTCACCGACGCCGATACGGTCCACGAGCCGGGCGATCTGTCGCGGGCACGGCATGAGCTGGAGAAGTACGATGTGGCGCTGCTCTCCTACTCGCCGCGCCAGCTTACGGCCGGGCTGCTGCAGCGCATGCTGATGCCGCTGGTCTTCGCCGAGCTTGCGGTTACGTATCCGCCGGCGCGGGTGAACCAGCCGGAAGACCGCACCGCAGCCGCCAACGGACAGTTCCTGATGGTCAGGCAGGAGGATTACTTCGCGGTCGGCGGCCATCGCGGGGTCGGGCGCAGCGTACTGGAAGATGTGGCGCTGGCGCACAACATCAAGCGCACCAGGCGAGCGATCCGGTTCCGCTACGCGCCGGACGCGCTCTCGACGCGCATGTACCGGACGAACGGGGCGATGATCGAGGGCTGGACCAAGAACCTTGCGCTGCTGTTTGGGCACCCCATTCCAATGGCGCTGATCGCGCTGCTTGTCTTCGTGCTGGCTGTCGGCCTGCCGGTCATGGCGACCGTCTATCCGTTCTTCGTGTACTGGCAGCGGACCGTGGTGTGGGTGGTCTGGCTGCGCGGCATCTGGGGATTTCTGGCGCGCGTTTCGAAGTCGAATTTCCCCATGCCGAATCGCATCCTGGCGTTCTTCGGTATCCCTGTTTTTGCATGGCTGCTGGTGCGCAGCTACATTCAGGTGCGGGTGGTGAAAAAAGTGGAGTGGAAGGGCCGCAGCTACTCAACAAAAGGGAACTGAAGAATCCAAACGGCTTTCGTGCAACTCTAAGGCTATTGAGCGAATTATGATCCTGCTGACCCGTAAAGCCGAGTTTTCCGCCGCGCACTTTTACTGGAACGACGCGCTCTCGCCGGAAGAAAACGAGCGCCTCTTCGGCAAGTGCGCGAACCGCAACGGACACGGCCACAACTACACGCTGGAGGTGACGGTCGCGGGCGAGATCGACCGGGTGACGGGGTTCGTCGTCGACCTGAAGCTGCTGAAGGACATTCTGGAGCGCGAAGTCGTCGGGGTCTACGACCATCGCCACCTGAACCTCGAAATCCCCGACTTCAAGACCGCCATCCCGACGACGGAAAACATCGCAATTGCGATCTGGCGGCGGCTCGAAGGCAAGATCCCCGGAGCGGCGCTGCATCGCGTGCGCGTCTACGAGATGCCCGATCTATTCGCTGACTTCTACGGTGAATTCGACTCTCCTTTGTTGTCATCCCGCAGCGCAGCGGAGGGATCTGCTTCTGCTTTTCTTCCGCCGCACCCGGAGGAGGATCGCGACGGATGATCGCCCACCTGACTCGCCGCTATCATTTCAGCGCCTCGCACCGCCTGCATGCCGACACGCTTTCGCCCGAGCAGAATCAGCTCACCTTCGGCAAGTGCAACAATCCCTTCGGCCACGGCCACAACTACACGGTGGCCGTAACCTTTGCGGGGCCGGTCGACGCCAACGGCATGGTCTGCAACCTCGGCGATCTCGATGCCTTCGCCAGCGAGCATCTGCTGGAGCGTTTC
>CAXTMK010000051.1:0-16011 GCA_964245315.1 uncultured Acidobacteriaceae bacterium
ATGCTGGGGCCGGGCGGCGCGGAGAGTTTGTACGCGTTTCAGGGGCTGGTGAACAACCATGTGTACACACTGGGCGGGAGTGGGAATACGCTGCTGGCGGGGACTTTGGGCGGAATCTCGGTGCTGCAAGGCGGTGCGGTGACGAGGAATCTGACGGCGACGAACTCCGGGCTGAAGCACAACTGGATTACGGCGATTGCGCCTATGCCGCAGGGCGGGTGGATGGTCGGCACGTATGGCGCGGGAATCGAGACGATGTCGGCGGATGGGCGCTTTGAACGGGTCGGATTGGCGGGCGATGTGGTGGTGAATCCGAATGCGCTGCTGGTGACCGCGACGCATGTGTATGCGGGGACGCTGGGGCATGGGATGCTGGTGATGGATCGTGCGAGTGGCCGTTGGGATGCGGTGACGAGCGGGTTGCCGAGCGAGAATGTGACGGCGTTTGTGGAGCGGGACGGGGTGTTGTATGTGGGGACGGAGAATGGGTTGGTGCGGATTGCGGAGGCGAAGCTGCCATGAGCGATCGCGCGGGATTTCATAGATGGCCCGGGGCTAAAGCCCCATCGTTTGCGTGGGCGGTATTCGTGGGGCTGAAGCCCCACGCTAATCCCTTTCGGTTTGCGGTCATCTTTGCGCTCTGGGCAAGCTTCGCGCAGGCCCAGGCGGGAGTTTTGATTCCGAAGGATAAGCAAACGCCCGACCCGGCGGTGTTGTCGCTCGAAGAGATGACGGTTGAGGTCACAATCGACAATGGCGACGCGCATGTTTCGATCGTGCAGATCTTTCTCAACCACACCAATGCGATTGAGGAGGGGACGTACCGGTTCTCGCTGCCTACGGGTTCGACCGTGTCGGATTTCGCGGTGTGGGATAGCGTGGTGCGCATTCCGGCGGTGATCCTGGAACGCAAGCGAGCGGAGCAGATCTACGACCAGGCGCGCATGCAGGCGATCGACCCAGGGCTGCTGGGCATGGGCGAGCGCGACGCCATCGACCCGAAGAATACGGCACTGTTTACGGCCAAGATTACGCCGATTCCCGCCTATGGGACCAAGCGGCTGGAGCTCGAATATCACCAGCGGCTGAGCGCCACGGACTTCAGGAACTTCTTCGCGCTGCCGTTGAAGCCGGACGATGCGCAGAAGCAGGTGGTGCATCACTTCAAGCTGCACTTTGTGCTGCGCTCGGCGCATGCTTTCGGACAATTGCAGATGCCTTCGAAGCTCTATCCGCTGAAGCTGGTGGGGTCGAGTGCGAATGCGGCGGAGGGTAGCTTCGAAGGCGACAATGTCTCGCTGGATGATGATTTTTCAGCCACGTGGCAGCTGACACCGCCTGCTGCGGATGACCTGGATGTGATCACGTTTCGCGATCCGCATGCGCCGCCGCCGGATGCGGGTACGAGCCTTACGGCGCAGGCTAATCGCGGGCCGGAGCCGGGGTTCTTTGAGGCGCAGTTGCTGGTTTCCGACCCGAAGCCTAAGGCGGCTGCGCCTGTGGCTGCGCGGACGGTGGTGCTGCTGTTCGATAGCTCGCTTTCCATGCAGTGGGAGAAGCTGGAACGCACGTATGCGGCGCTCGAAGGCGTGCTGCGAAGTTTAAAGCCGGCGGATCGCTTCAACGTGCTCTTGTTCAACCAGAGTGTCGCGTCGTTCAAACCTGCGCCGGTGGCGGCGGATGCCGCCACGGTTCAGGCGGCGCTGGACTTTGTGCGTGCGAGCAAGCTGCGCGGAGGCACCGATCTGGGCAAGGCGCTCAACGCTGGGCTGGCGCAGAGTGGGGAGGCGAATGCGTCGCTGGTGCTGCTGACCGATGGAGGCTCTAATAGTGGCGATACCGTGGTGCCGAACAAGGTCGCGACCGAGTACGGGGCGAAGTGGAAGGCCGCGCCGCATCCTCCGCATACCGATGTCTTCGCGGTGGGCGACGATGCGAACCTCATGCTGCTGCGGAAGCTTTCGCGCAACGGCGGGTTTCTGGAGTCGGTGCTTTCGACTGAGCCGGCGGAGTTTCATATCCAGTCGTTTGTGTCGAAGCTGACGCGGGCGCCGGTATTTGGGCTTTCGCTTGCGGCGGAGCCTGCCGGGGCGACGCGCTTGATCTATCCGCTGGATGACGCGGTGTATCCGGGGTCGGTGGCGCAGTGGGTGGGCGAGTACACGCCTTCGCAGGCGCGGCTAGGGCTGACAGTACACGGCACTCGCGATGGCGCGGCGTTTGAGGCGAAGGCTGCGACGGCGCTGCCGGAGAGCGATCTTTCGCATCCGCAGCTGCCGCGTTTGTGGGCGCAGGCGCGGGTGAATGCGCTGCTGGAGGAGATCGATCGCGGCGGCGAGACCGCAGCGGCGCTCGACGAGATTATCCGGCTCTCGCGCAGGTACAAGTTCGTTACGCCGTACACGTCGTTTCTGGCGGTGCCGCGTTCGCTGCTGCGGCCCCGTGTGATCCGGCCGGGCGATCCGGTGCTGAGGGTAAGGACGGATGCGCAGATCGAGTCGGTGATTGCGCTGTTTCCGTTTGGACTGACGAAGCCTCTGCGGCATCTGGCGAGCGAGGATTTGACGGCGCCGGGTGACGATGCGAACCGGCTGTGGGAGACGCGCTTTCTGGCTCCCCCGGAGATGAAGGATGGGACGTACAGCGTCCGGCTGATCCTGCGCGACCGCAATGGCAATACCTATAACGAAGCGAAGACATTTGTGATTGCGAGTACGCCGCCGGTGGTGAAGCTGCAGTTGGCGCACACGAGCCTGCATCGCGGGGAGACGGTGGAGATTCGGGCTTCGGCCACATCGAGCACAAGGACTTTGACGGCGCGGCTGGAGGGGGCTTCGCCGGTGACGCTGCATTGGAACAGCCGCATGGGGACGAACGTGGGGATGCTGCTAGTGCCCGGGGATATGGCGATCGGGCGGTACCGGCTGACGGTTACGGCGGAGGATGTGGCGCATAATCTGGGGAGCCAGGAGGTGGGGGTCGATGTGGTTCCGTAGGGGTTTGTGGCATCCGATTGACAAATCTGGCTTCGCCAGAATGACGGCGCGTTTTGCGGCGTCGGCGGGCGTGATGTTGTGCGTTGTTGCGGTGACTGCGCATGCGACGCTGCCGGAGTGGATGCAGCATGTGGTGGGCGCGAGTTCGATCGAGCGGGCGCTGTATCGGGCGATGACGCTGCCGGGGGTGCAGGCGCTGTACCCGCGGCCGCCGAAGGAGTCGCAGGGCGAACTTGGGCGCTTGATTGCGGGCACACCGGAGGATGCGGAGTTGTATGCGCTTCGGGCGCGGAGCGACGAAGGCGCGCTGGACTTTGCGGCGGCGGAAACGCATTGGAAGGCGTATGTCGCACATGCGAAGGAGCCGGTGAATGCGCGGCTTGCGTTGGCGGATTTTTATCAGCGTCGCATGATGGTGCAGCAGGAGATCGCTGCGCTGAACGACGTGGCGAGCGCGGGGCCGGTGGCGGCGGAGCGGTTTGTCGATCCCAGCCGGCAGCGGTCGTGGATCGCGTTCGATCGCATGCTGGCGCTGGAGGCGGATCAAGGTCTGCCGGCGGCGCAGACCAATGCTACCTTCGCAGCGTTTCTGGCGCGCTATCCGGAGCAGCCGGCGGTGTATGCGCAGGTGTTGACGTGGGATCTGGCGCAGAAGGATTGGGCTGCTTCGGAGGCGCTGATTGCGCGCTACCAGAAGGCATTTCCGCAGGATAAGGTGTTTGCCATTCGGGCGCAGGCGCTGCTGGATTACCGCCGTGGCGATATCGAGAGCGCGCTGGCGGTGTATGACAAGGCCTTCGAGCCGCTGTGGCCCGCGCAGCTGGTGCAGTCGTACTACGGGCTGCTCGATGCTACGCATCGGCAGCGGGCGTTTGTGGCCGATGCAAGAGCAAAACTGGCGCAGCATCCGGACGGGCCGGAGGCGTTGAATGCGCTGGCGCGGATCTTCTATTACGACCAGCAGGCGGGGCATTTGGAACGCGCGGAGCAGACGATTGATGCGTTTCGCATTGCGCGCGAGGCCCGCAAAGGCGCGTGGACGGCGAACGATCTGGCCACGCTGGCGGCGCTGACGAATGCGACGCACAACTATGCGGAGGCGGCGCGGTACGACTATGCGCTGGCGTCCACGGCGGGCAATCTGCCGAGCGGCGAGTCGGCGGCGCAGGCGGGCTTGTCCGGGTTGGTGGATGTGCTGCTGACCGCGCCGGATCAGGGGA
Organism: uncultured Acidobacteriaceae bacterium; assembly: GCA_964245315.1. Lineage (GTDB taxonomy): Bacteria > Acidobacteriota > Terriglobia > Terriglobales > Acidobacteriaceae > Edaphobacter. Next base: position 4,217 of record CAXTMK010000051.1, read on the forward strand.
TTGCGCTGGGCGCGGGGAACCTGTCGATGTATCGCGACATCGCGACGCTGGATCAGGGTCCGGGGTATTGGAACGGGATTCTGTCGCTGTGGCTGAACGGGGTTCAGCCCGAGCAGGAGTATCAGACCGAGACGGCGAAGGCGCAGAGCTACTTCCATCGGGCGAAGGCGGCGGAGTTGCTGGCGCAGCTCGACGCGAAGTACCCCGCGGCTCCCAGGCGCGCGGAGTTGCACGCGCAGATGATAAGGACGTATGCGCAGTACGGCGAGCCGGAGGCGGTGATCGCGGCGGGCAAGGAGTTTCTGGCGGGCTTTCCGGCATCGCCAAACCGGGTGGAGATCGGCGGGTTGATGGCGGATGCGTACTCGCGCGAGCGCAAGTATGCGGATGAGTTTGCGCTGTACGACTCGCTGCTGACGGAGCTGGCTGCCAAGACAGATGGATTGCCGCTGACTGCCGGCATGATGGCGCAGCCAGTTGCGGCGATCAGTCTCGACAGGCCGGTGCGGGTGGTGAACCCGGATGCCGATGCGCCGGCCGGCGACGCGGCTCCGACGCGTGCGGCTGCGGCGATGAAGTCTGCGAGTTACGAGTTGAGCTCGTATGCGCCGGTGACGCCGCTCGTGCCGGAGGCGGGCGAGTATGCGCAGATTCTGGATCGCTACCTCGGGCGCCTGGTGGCGGAGAAGCAGGTTCCGCAGGCGCTGACGGTGCTGAAGCGGGAGCTCGACCGCAGCCCCAACGATCCTATGTTGTATGAGCGGCTGGCGAGCTTTCTGCAGCAGAACAACCTGTCGCAGCAGCAGGAAGAGACGTACAAGCTGGCGATCGCGAAGTTCCAGCAGCCGGGCTGGTATGACAAGCTGGCGCGGCTGTATCTGCGCGAGCGCAATCGTGAGGCGTATGCGGCCGAGACGCGGCAGGTGACGGATATCTTTGCGGGCACGGAGCTGGATGCGTGGTTTCGGCAGGTGGGGAACCTGGCAGCGTTCAATGCGCCGAATCAGCCCGCGGTCGGGCCGCAGCTTGCGGTGCAGTTGAACTTATACGCGCAGAAGCGGTTTCCGCATGATCTGGTTTTTACGCGGAATCTGCTGCGGGCCTATGAGAGCAAGCCGACTGCGAATGCGGCGGCGTATGAGGATCTGCTGCGGCATCACTGGTGGGATGCGGACGATCTGCGGACGGAGTTCTTTGCCTGTCTGGCAAAGACGGGCAAGCTGAAGGCGGAGCAGACGCAGCTGGAGGCATTGGCGAAGGAGTCCGATCCTGCGGCCAGTCGTGAGCTTGCGGAGGTGGATGTGTGGGGCTCGCACTTCGAGCAGGCTGCGCCGCTGATGGGGACGGTGGCGGAGCTCTACCCGGCGGATGCGATGACGGGCGATCAGGCGATTAGCTTATATCGGTCGCTGGCTTATCTGGATGGGTCGGGGAAGGACACTGCGCGGGCGGCGGGGATTGAACGGGCGTTGATCGCAGCGGCGCCGGGCGATGCGGAGCGGCTGGCTACGCTGGGCGATCTGTATGCCGAAGCGACGGCTACGGGCGGCGAGGATATCGCAGCGGGGGCGCCGGGCTGGCGCAAGATTCCGGAGCTGCATGCGGGGACGCCGGCGGGGTATCTGACGGCGGCGACGATCTTCTGGGACTACTTCCAATTCGACGATGCGCTCAAGGAGATCGAGGCGGCGCGGGCGAAGTTCAGGCAGCCGGCGCTGTTTGGGTATGAGGCCGGGGCAATCGCGGAGAACCGCCGCGACATGGCGACGGCGGTTGCGGAGTACACGGCGGAGGCTACCACTCCGCCGGGCAATGCGTACTTTGTGGACTCGCTCAATGCCGCGCTGGGGGCGTTCTTCCGGCCGCCCTCAGATGCGGCGGACAGCAACATGCAGGCGACGGTGCAGAGTCTGTTCAACCCGGCCGAAGCTCGCGGACGGCTGCTGCAGCTGGCTGCGCGCAAGGCGTCGGCGGGGATGGTGGACGCGGCCACGGCGAAGGCGGTGCAGTCCGCACCGACGCCGGTGGCGCTGACGCTGCGGGCGGATGTGCTGGTGGCGGAGAAGCGGCCGGCGGAGATCGCTCCGCTGCTCGAAGCGGCGCTGGCGAGGGCGAAGACGGCGGATGAGGCGGCTGCCATCGGCGACCTCGCCAGGACGCACTCGCAGACGTCGGTGAACGGCGAGGCCATGCTGAAGGAGGTGGACGTGACGCTGCCGGCGGGCACGGTCGCAAAGCAGTATGGACCGACCGAATCGTATGCGCTTGCGGCGGTATATGAGCATGCGCTGGAGCGGCAGATCGCGTTGTCGAGCGATCCGCTGGAGAAGATGCAGTTGAGTTATGTGTTGTCCGCTGAGCTGGAATCGCGCAAAGACAATGCGGGCGCGGCGAAAATTGTGGATGGGGTGTATCGCGCGAATCCACGGATTCTGGGCGTGGTGCGGGCTACGACCGATTTCTATAGCAGAACGAATCAGCCACCGCGTGCGATCGGTACATTGCTGGAGGCGGCGAAGGTAGCGACGCCGGAGCTGGCGCGCAGCTTTACGCTGGAGGCCGCGCAGAAGGCGAACGACGCGAGCGATACGGCGCAGGCTCGCATGCTGGCGCGGGGCTTGCTCGTGCAGACGCCATACGATTCGCAGGCGCTGGGCATCATCGCGGCGAGCTATGCGCGAGCCAATGACGATGCGGGGTTGAAGGCTTTCTATACCGCGCAGTTAGCGCAGGTGAAGGCGGCGAATCTGAGCCCCGAGGAGCGCAAGGCGGATGCGGCTTTGCTGCGGCGAGGGTTGATCCCCGCGCTCACTCGCGGCAAAGATTATGCGGGAGCGGTAGATCAGTACATCGCTTTGTTGTCGGCTTATCCCGAAGATGCTTCGACCACCCAGGAGGCTGCGCTCTATGCGCTGCGCTATGGGCGACAGGCGCAACTGCAGGGCTTCCTGCGGACGACCGTGAAGCAGTCGCCGCAGGACTCGCGCTTCGCGGTGCTGCTGGCGGAGGTGGATACGACGTTCGACGATCTGCCGGGTGCGGTTGCGGCGTATTCGCAGGCGATTGCAGTTCGCAAAGATCGGACGGACCTGTACACGACGCGGGCGGACCTGGAATTGCGGCTCGGATTGACCGACGCGGCGATGACGGAACGGGCGGCGGAGGACTTCAATAGGCTGTATGTGCTGAGCTATAAAGACCCCGCATGGATGGTGAAGCTGGCGGAGCTGCGCGCGCGGCAGCAGCGGCCGGCGGATGCGGTGAAGGCTCTCGAAGCGGCCTTCATTACTGGGCAGCCGCCGAATGCGGAGAATCAGTTCAAGGTGGCGGATCAGTTGGCGAAGTGGAACCTGCTCGCTGAGGCAGAGACTTATGCGGAGCGCGGTGTCGCGCAGGCGGGCACAGCCTTGCTGACGCAGTACAACGGCAGCGGAGGCGCGACGTACGCACGGGTAATGGCGCGGGCGGGGCAATCCGATGAGGCGCTGGCTGCCTTGATGGCGGCGGATCATGCAATCGAAAGCGATAATAAATTCCCGGCGCAGCTGGCTGAGGGATATGCGAAGGCCGGGGTTTCTTCGAGCGATATGGCGAACGTGCGGGCGCAGTATTTTGCGCGGCGCAAGGAGATGGCGCGGCAGCAGCTTGACCTGGCGATCAATGCCATCGGGCAGGTGGTGCAGACGTACTACACGCCGGAGCAGAAGGGCGCTTATGCGGCGACTCTGGAGAGGCTGCATGCGACGAACGCGCCGCTGGCGTTGCAGGCTGCGAGCATGGCCGGGCTCGCGGAGGTGGAGGCGGAGTGGCGCAAACAGCGCATGTTGACGGGGCTGATCGCAACTCCGGATCAGGCGAATGTGAGCGCGTACATGGCGCTGGAGCGGCGGCGGCTGAAGTTCACGGAACTTGGTAACACGCTGGAGTTGTATGCGGCTCGCCTGAAGGCGGACGCGCGCAATCTTGCGCTGCAGGATGCGGCGCAGGCGTATCGCGACGCGGGCGATGAGACGGACGAACTGCGCGTGACGAGGCCGCTGGTGCTGGCGCAGGATGCAGGATTGCGCGACCGGTACCTCGATCTTCTGCTCAGGCACGATCGCGCCGCGCTGGTGGCGCTGGCCGCAAGCAAGGACGATTCGCTGGCGGATGCGGCGGCCAACTATGCGGTCGCGCATGCCACGCAGGCTCAGGCGATGGGCGCGATCGCCGGGCGCAGTCGCGGCATGCCGCCTGTGTGGGCTCCTGCAATGACTTCGCTGGTGCTGACTAACTTTGCCGCAGCCAATACGAGCGGAGCCACCAACGCAGGTTATTTCCAGCATGCGTTGCGCTATGACGACAGCGTTGCGCAGCGCCTGACTACGCCTGCGAATCTGGATCGCCAGCTTACGGGTAAGGCGTGGTTCTACTATGCGGGGCGGTTTGGCTTGTTTTTGAACAAAGTTCAGAAAGTTCCCACGCTGCCGAATGCGGAGGATTTTCTGGCGGCCGAGAAGGAGTATGCGCCGACGTCGCCGGTGGCGTATCTGCACCTGGCGCGGAACTATGCGGATGCGGGCGACATGCCGAGCGCGGCGACCGAGTACAGGCATGCGCTGGAGATTGCGCCGAACAATGCGGCGGTGCATGACGAGTTGGCGGTAGTGCTGTATCGCGGCAATCATCACGACGAGGCGCTGACGGAGTGGCGCGCCGCGCTGGCACTGATGGCAAAGCGGCAGAGCGGCGAGGAGTTCTTTGCGGCGTTCAAGTCCGTGATGCTGCATGTGGGCCAGCGCAGGTTGACCGCGACGCTGAAGCCGGAGATCGATGCGGTGCTGAAGCCTTACTTCGCGCGCAACGGGAACTATCGGTCCAACGAGTTGCTGGAGGCGATTTATGAAGCTTCGTCTACGCCGGCCGAGGGCATGGCGTGGGTGCTGGAGGCAGCGGGCTTTGCCGCCGATCCCTTGTCGATTCTGGACGATTTGCGTCGTGCCCCATGGATTGCGCCGGAGCAGCATGAGTTACTGCTGTTGCGGCAGATTGAGCTTGCGCGGAATAAGCCGAAGGGCGATGAGAACTTCGGACGCGGCCTGCGCGGATATCAGAGCGACCTTGTGGAGTTGTATCTGGAGCGCAACGAGGTAGCCAGGGCGCAGGCTCTGTTTGCGACGATACCGGCCGACGCGAAGAATACGCTGAACGCCGACCGCATCGTGCTTGCCGTGCGCACGGGCGCGCTGCAGCCGCTGCTGAACGGGTGGCGCGACCGGCCGGATACGGCTCCCGATGAGAGCGAAGTGAATCAGGCGATCCACAACCTTGAGACCGCTACGCCAGGCTACACGCCGAATGCGGCGCAGATATTGCCGCTGCAGGAGTTCCGGTTCGCGCGCAGGCAGTTGAGCCATACGCTGAGGCCAATGGACTTTCTGGCGCTGGCTCAGGCCAGGCTGGAGCTGAACGATGTGCCGGGTGCGTTGGAGTTGTTGCGGCGCCTGACGCTGCAGCCTGCAGAAGCCAGCGGCGATGCGGCCGGTGCCAGTGCGAATACAGACTATGCGGCCGGGCTGCTGGAATCGACGCAGCACTATGCCGAGGCAGTGCCGTTTCTGGCTGCGCTGACGCGGACTGTGCCGTGGAATGCGGAGTATCGGCTGCGTCTGGCCGAGGCTCGGATGAAGACCAACGATGCGAGCGGAGCGAAGCCGCTGCTGAAGGTTGTCGCGAGCGATGCGACGGTCACCTATGCTCAGCGCGAAGCGGCGGCCAGGGATCTTGCTGCGTTGCCGAGTGCGGATGCGAGCGGCCTGGGAAGCGCGGAGTTGAGCCTGCTGGCTTCAGGGGGGAACCCCTCTGCTACGCTGGCGCGCAAGCCCTACTTTGCGGTTGCCCGCGTTGTTGCCGCGGCGAGTGTGAGCGTGAAGGCGGATCGCGTGGCGCTGCTGCGGGAGGCGGTATCGATCAACCCGAGCGGGCCGGATGCGCAGCGGGCGCGGCTCGATCTGCTTCTGGCCCAGACGGCTACGGATAGCCCGGAGGGGACGCTGGCGCTGTTTGAGTCGGTGACAAATGCGCCTGAGACAAACAATCGCAGCAGCATGAGCGAGGCCGGGGATACGGAATCGGGCAGCGATGCGGAAGGCGGGCCGATGCCGTCTCCAGACGATCTGGCGCCAAATGGGACCGGCGATGCCGAGGAGGAGAGCGCTCGTGCGGCGCCAAATTTCAGCTTCGCGCTGGCACAGACGCTGGATCGGCCTGCGCAGATCCGTTTGGCGGTGCTGCTGGCTTCGGCGTATCAGCGGATGCGGAACACGGCGCAGTCGCTGGCCTACGACCAGCTGGCGGTAAACATCGATGCGAAGAACGCGGTGCCGGATGCAGTCGTGGTAAAGCGATTGACGGACTATAGAGCGGCGCTGGCGCTCGAGAAGAAGAACGCGTTGCGAAGGCCCCTGATCCATAGCGATCTCGACCAGGTCAATCAGGTCAGGCCGCGGCTGACGCTGACGGATGTGGCACGCGCGGAGGCTCCATGAAGCTGCGGATGAGAACGATGGGAGTTGCGTTGTTGCTGTGCGCGGCGACTGCGTTTGCAGCGTTGCGAGTCGTTCGTCAGGCGGCGAGCGCCGCGCCGGCTTCGCTGACGGCTATGCTGCCGCAGGGGGCGCTGCTGACGATCGAGTCGCCCGATTTTGCCGGCCTGCTGAACCGTTGGAACGCATCGCCAGAGCAGAAGGCGTGGCTGGCATCGGACGACGCGAATGTGTTCTCGAAGTCGCGGCTGTTTGGGAGGTTGAACGATGCGCGCACGGAGTTTGAAGCGGCGGCGCGCACTGCCAGGACGGATCAAACAAGCTTCAACGGAGACTTTCTGACGCAGGTAGCCGGGAAGCAGTCGGTCTTTGCGTGGTACGACATCGGCAACCTGGAATTCTTGTACGTCACGCGGATCAGCGCGTCGCAGGCGGCAAACCTAACGTTAATAAAGAATCGTGCGGCGTGGACGGCCCGGCAGGCGGGCGGGAGTACGTTCTATATCCGTAAGACAAGTGCCGCTGCTGCCGCGGCTGATCCCGAGGAGCAAGGGCAAAGCGCTCAAGGCAAAGCGCGCACGGTGGCGTTTGCGCAGGTCGACGATGCTGGCGGCCAGCTGCTGGTGCTGGCCACGCGCGAGGATCTGATTGCCAATGCGCTGATATTGCATGCGGCCGGTAAAGGAGATTCGATGGCGAACGAGCAGTGGTTTAGCGAAGCTTCGGCTACGCTCCCTTCAGCGGCCGCCGTGCCTGCGCTGCATATGGTGTTGAATCTGGCGCGGTTGGTGAAGACGCCTTACTTCCGAAGCTATTGGATACAGGACAATGTGACTGAGATGGCGCAGTATCGGGCGGCGGTGTCGAATTTGTATGTGGCCTCGCGGGCGTTCCGTGAGGAGCGAGCGCTGTTGCCCGATGCGGCGGCTGACGATGCCGTGCAGGCGGACCTGGGCACTTTGGCGGCGCTGGTGCCCTCGGATGGAGTATATCGGGCGACCGCCACGCATGACGCGGATGAGGCCGTGACGGCGATGGAGGAGAAGCTGCTGGGGCGAATTGAGTTGGAGAAGCTGCCGGCCACGGAGGCGCCCGACCCGGAGTTGGAGACTCCGCAGTCGGGCAGCGCGGCGAACGATCTGGAGGTGCGCATCGATGCGGCGGCGCCGGTGTCCGCGGCCGTATCGAATCGCGCGCTGGCGGATGCGGTGAAGGCGGCTGGGATGGATGCGGTGCTGACGTACTCGACCGCGCAGAGGCCGGCGAGGACGGACGGTTTGTGGGTGCCGATTCACTCGGTGGTGGCGCTGCATGCGGGCTCGGCCTGGAACGCAGAGACCATGCAGGCGGCGTTGCAGCAGAGCCTGCGGGGATCGCTGACGACGGCTGCGCTGGGGATTGAATTTCGCGCGGTGACCAGCGGCAGCCAGACGATCTATGGGCTTACCGGGCCGAAGCCATTGTGGTTTGCTGAGAGCGGGAATGTTTGTTTATTTTCCGATGATCGCGGGATGCTGACGGCGGCTCTGGGGCGAGTCGCGGGTGCGTCTACAACGCAAAAGACTATGCTGCTGGCGGGGTTCGATCATGCGAATCAGCGGGCGCCGTATGCGCGGCTGACTTCGCTGATCGATGGGACGAATGGCGGGAACAGCAGCCGCATGGTGGAGCATGGACCGGCGTTTTTCTCGGGAGATATGAGGTCGCTGTCGGATGCATTTGCGGCAATGTCGAGTGAGAAGTTTGTGGAGCGCAGGGATGGGCCGGTCGTCAGGCAGACGGTGACGTATGAGTGGGAGCAATGATGGTAGCGCGCTCATTCACGCGTGTGGCTCTCCAGGCGGAGCAGTTCTGAAAGCCGAGAGGTTTCAGTTTAGAGTTCAGGGTGCGCGAAGATCCTGGGCTATTATTTTCCGTATACAACGCTTTCTACGTCTCCCGATATTCACAGCGGGTATCCATCCCGTTGAGCGCGGCATGCGTCCTAGATGTTGGGAGGGCCATGATGATTGGAACGGAGCCTCCCCTGAGTGATCGGGCGCGTGAAAAGACACATTTGCTGGTGGTGGAAGATGAGCCTACCATCCGTCAGCTCTTTTCTATGCTCCTGTCGGCGGCGGGCTATTCCGTAGCTCAGGCGGACGATGGGTTTGCGGCCCTGGAAGAGATTCGCCGGCAGCGCCCGGCATTGATCCTCTCCGATCTGAACATGCCACGTATGACTGGGTTTGAACTGCTGTCGGTGATCCGGCGGCGGTTTCCGGACATGCATGTGATTGCGATGAGCGGGGCGTTTGACGGGGACGAGATTCCTACGGGTGTCGCGGCAGACGCGTACTATCAGAAGTCCGGACGGCATATCGGCACGCTGGTCGAGGTGATCGAGGGCATCCTGCACGAGAACGGCGATCAGGAACAAGAGCCCGCGCAGCCGGAGCCGCAGCCGCATGTCGCGCTCTGGGTGAGCCGTCGCGGAACGCCGATCGATGCGCCGCACATTTTGCTGACCTGCCCGGAGTGCCTAAGGTCCTTTCCGCATTGCACGGAGAAGAGCGAGAATACGATGAAGGTGACGGAGACGGAGTGCGTATTCTGCAGGGCGACGATCAGGTATGCGCTGCTCGATCCAAATATTACGCACCATCCGGGGTATGCGCCTTCACTGGTTCGCTAAGCGGCATTGCGTCCGAACGCCCTGGACGCGCGCAGTTCCCCGCTTACATGGCGAAGCTGAAGTCGGCCCTGGCAGTGCCGCGGGGGGGGACGGTGACCTGCATCGTCTTTTCGCCCATCTTCTCGTGTACGGCGGCGATAGTGTAAGTACCGGCCGGCAGACCGCGGAGGTCGAAGTGGCCCTCTGCGTCGGAGACTGCGAAGAACGGGGTCGCGGATACGTTGATGAAGGCATTCATCCACGGGTGGTTGTTGCAGCGCACCGGGATCATCAGCTCGGGTTTCCGGAACTGCTTCGTCTGCGACTGGCCGCGCGGGCCTTCGGAGATGTCGATGGTTTCGTTGCCGATATCGGTGGGCTGGGTGTGGATGTTGTGCATGGTGGGGTCGGAGTTGCGAAACTCGACATGGCCGCCGGCTGCGACGCCGATGACGTGAGGAACGTACTGGCAGTGCTTCTGGTCCAGCACGACGGTCTGCTGGCCGGAGGCGGCGCTTTGGGCCATGGCCTCCGGAGGGCCACTCCTGACGTAGAGGAAGACATTCGCGAGTTTGCCAGCCTTGATAACGTATTGCTCGGTCGGCACGGTGGGCTTCGCGCCTCCCAGCGAGCAGGCGGGATCCATGCCGGTGTCGATGGTGCGCGAGGGCGCGCTGCCCTTGAAGAAAATGGTGCCGCTGACTGCCCCGCTGTCTTCCGATGGTCCGGGAGCCGGCGTCGAGGTTGGGATGGGCTGGCCGGGCGCGGGCGCATCGGGAGACTTTGTGCCGCGGTCGATGAGTGCCGGATCCTTGACCGCGGCATCGGGTTTGCAGCCAGTGGCGAATGCGGTGAAGAACAGCAAAGTAAGCAGCGTGCGGAACGTTCGTTCGGAAGCCATTGGGGTACACCTCAAAACGGGGTTTTCGCGGTCCTCTAAGTGTACATCGCAGCGATGACCGCGTCAGCAAAGGCTTTCGTACCGCTGGTTCCGCCTACGTCGCGCGTGAGCGTTTTGCCGCCGAGGTAGACGTGTTCGAGCGCGGTCTGGACGGTTTCGGCCGTGCCGGTTTCGTCGAGGTGATGCAGCATCAGGATGGCGCTTTGCAGCAGCGCGGTAGGGTTGGCCAGATCTTTGCCGGCGATGTCGGGTGCGGAGCCATGAACCGCTTCGAAGACCGCGCAGTGCTCGCCCAGGTTGGCTCCGGGCACAAGGCCCAGCCCGCCCACGAAGGCGGAGCAGAGATCGCTGAGAATGTCGCCGTAGAGGTTTTCGGTGAGGATGATGTCGTACTGGTAGGGGTTCAGGACGAGCTGCATGCAGGTGTTGTCGACGATGTGTTCGAAGTATTCGATCTGCGGGTAGCCAGCCGCGATCTTGCGCACGGAGTCGAGGAAGAGACCATCGGTGAGCTTCATGATGTTGGCTTTGTGGATGGCGTGGATACGCTTGCGCGGGTGCCTGGCGGCGTAGTTGAAAGCGAATTTGGCGACGCGCGTAGAGGCTTTTTCGGTGATGATCTTCATGCCCTGGGCGACGCCCGGCTGCACCATGATCTCCAGCCCGGCGTATAAATCCTCGGTGTTTTCGCGAATGATGATGAGGTCGATGCCGGGATAACGGGAGTTGAGGCCGGGAAGGTTCTTGATGGGGCGGAAGTTGGCGAAGAGCTCGAACTGCTTGCGCAGGGTTACGTTGATGGACGCGAAACCGCCGCCGATGGGCGTTGTTACCGGGCCTTTGAGGCCCACGCGATTGGCTTCGAGAGACTCGTAGAGCGCCCTGGGGATGTACTCGCCGGTCTTCCTGAAGGCGTCGGCGCCGGCGTCGTGGCGATGCCACTCGAAGCTGCATCCGTTGCCGTTCAGGCGGCCCGCGGTATCGAGGATGGCGACAGTTGCGTCGGTAACCTCGGGGCCGATTCCGTCGCCGGGGATGAGCGTGATCTTATGCGTGCGGGAGGAATTCGCTGCGGCTTCAGAAGGCAATGGTCACCCTTTCACGAGACGTTTTTTGGGTCGTGCGGCACGGCAGGACGGCCACTGAGGAGTGCTTCGAGCTCGGCCTTGAATTCGCGGACGTCCTTAAAGTCGCGATAGACGCTGGCGAAGCGGATGTAGGCGACGGTGTCGATCTCTTTGAGGCGCTGCATGATGAGCTCGCCGATGGCGGTGGTCTGGCTTTCGCGCTCGGCGGAGTCAACTACAAAGGCCTCGGTTTCGTCGACGATCTGCTGCATCTGCGCAGCAGAGACGTTGCGCTTCTGGCAGGCCTGCAGCAGGCCGTTCAAGACCTTCTGGCGATCGAAACGCTCGCGGCGGCCGTCCTTCTTGACGACCATGTAGGGGATCTCGTCGATGCGCTCGTAGGTAGTGAAGCGCTTCTCACAACGCTCGCATTCGCGGCGACGGCGAATGGAGTCTGCGTCCTTGCTTTCGCGGGAATCGACGACACGGTCCTGGGCAAATCCACAATAAGGGCATTTCATGCGATAAGTCGATTCTATCGCGGTGGGGGTGTGCGTGCGGATGTGGTATGGCGTGGTCCGGGCGTTAAAGCGACGGCTCGACTGCCTCGGTGCGGCGCACCATCTGGCCCAGCGAGGCGCCTTCGATGC
>CAXTMK010000051.1:16120-17397 GCA_964245315.1 uncultured Acidobacteriaceae bacterium
AGCCAGAGCATAAGGCCCGCGCTGCCTGCGAGTTCCTGCGGCAGGTTGAAAAGCGCGGTCAGCGCGAAGACGTTGCCGGCCCATGCGCCGCTGCCTCCGGGAATAGGCAGCGCGGAGCCGGCGATGCTGAAGCCCATCAGCACGATGGTATCGGCAACCGTCATGTTGGAGACGGGCGCGGGGAACGACTTGAGGATTAGCACATACGCGGCGGCGATGGTGAGCCACAAGGACAAGCTGAGGACGGCGGCGAAGATGAAGTCGGCGAGACTGTCGATGACATCGAGACCGTCGCGGAAGGTGAGAATTCTCTCCTTTACCTTCTCGCCGGCGGAGTGCGAGGCGACGCCCACGATGCGGCCGCTGACGGAAGCAACGAGCGATCCGGCGAGGCGGACGCCGGCTACGAAGACCAGCAGGAAGACGGTGAGCGCGGCGATGGTGTAGCCGGCCTTATGCAGGTACGGCAGCGTCTGGAGTTGCGGCGAGAGTAAGAGGTTGAGAGAAAAGATAAGGCCGAAGGCGCCTAGATCGAAGATCCGCTCGACGGTCACAACGGCTATCTGCGAGCTGATGGTGAGGGCGGTGCGGCGCGCTACGAGAATTGGCCGGATGAGCTCGCCGATCCGGCCGAAGATGGCTAGTCCGGCGAAGCCGATGAACTGCGATCCGGCGAGACGGTACCAGGGAACGCGCGGCATGGCGGCAGCGCGCAGAGCGGGACGCAGGAAGACTGCCCAGCGCATTGCGCGCATCAGGTTGCCGGAATAGACGACGAGGACGGCGATGAGGAGCAGGGTTTTGTTGGCGCTGCGCAGGCTTTGCGCGAAGCCGGCCCAATCGAAGTGCGAGGTGTGGAGCTTCCAGGCGATGAAAACTCCGACAGCGGCGAGCAGCAGCCACGGAAGCGCGCGGCGCACGCTACCTGGCCTGCGCGAGCAAAGTCGTTTTGCGCCGGTTAAACTCGCGGATGACACGTGCCACGTAAGCACGAGTCTCGCGGAAGGGTGGGATGCCGCGGTACTTGTCGACTGCGCCGGGGCCGGCGTTGTAGGCGGCGAGCGCGAGCGCGATGTTGTCGTGGTAGCGGGTAAGCAGCTGGTCCAGGTATTTGGTGCCGCCTTCGACGTTCTGGCCGGCGATGAAGGCGTCCTGCACGGGGTGCAACTGGCCATGTTCGGCCAGGCCCTCGACGGTGCGGATGTCGGCGCCGTCCTTCATGACGGCGAGGGTCAGGCAGGAATTGATGCGCTGACCGTCCACCAGCACCGTACAGG
>CAXTMK010000051.1:17407-24856 GCA_964245315.1 uncultured Acidobacteriaceae bacterium
CCGCAGTGCCGGGCATCAACTGCATCAGGCCGCGCGCGCCGGTGCGGGAGACGGCCTGAACGTGGCCTCCGCTTTCGGCGCTGACGACGGAGGCGAGCAGCTCGGCGTCGATGTTGTGCTGGGCGCCGGCTTTGGCAAGCAACTCGCGCAGTTCGGCGGCAGTGGGCTGCGCGGATACCAGGGTTGGCTCAGGTTTCGCTGCTGGTGTGGAAACGACTGGTGCAGGCGGGTTAGGCAGGGTCTCGACGCGAACCACGGAAGTAGCGGCGACGTCCATGTAGTTTTGCTCGGATGCGCTGAAATAGAGGCGGATTTTGTCGCCGATAATCTCGCGACGGACGCAGTCGAGCTCGAAGCCGTTGGCGAGGGTGATGTGCTCGACGGCGCGGGCCATGGGGGCGCAGGTTGCGAGCGCGGCGAGGGTGAAGATGATTTTGGCGCGAGAAATCATGGACAAGGCAAGCGTATCAGAGTTGTTGGACAGGATCGCTTCGGAAGGGTGAGCGTGGGGCAAAAGTAAGAGGGCTCCTATCGTGGTGCGATTCGGAGCCCTCCCGATGGTTGCAATTTGCGGACTGAGGGTTTAGAAGCTGGCGCGAATACCAGCCTCGATCTGACGAGGGGTGTTTCCCTGGGTCTTGGTGGTGCCCCAGTTGGTCGGGCTCTGGATGCTGAGGCTGGGGTTAGAGAAATCCAGGTGATTCATGAAGTTGAAGAAGACGGCTGACGCTTCCATGTTGACTTTCTCGAAGATGGTGAATTTCTTCTTCACCGTCATGTCGAGGTTGAGGTAGCCAAGGCCGCTGATCGGACCGGCGCCAGCATCGCGCGCATCGAGTCCGAGGATCGGAGGACGTACGGTAGCCCAGACATTGGCAGGGTTGGTAAAGATGTTGACCTGCGCAGCAGTGGAGTTGGGATTGGGAGTAAAGCTGGCGGCCTTGGTGTTTGTTCCGATGTTGCCGTCACTTACGGGACTGGGATCCGCGCTTCCCGGAATGCCACGGAAGGCATGGCGGAAGCCGGGTACGCTGGTGGTGAAGATGCAGTTTTCACCGTCGGTGAAGTTTGATCCGTCCTCGCCGCCGAAATTCTGGCCGCTATTGTTGCTGGTGCATTGCAGCGGCTGGCCGGTTCCGGCAACCACCACGGGGGAGAGGGTCCAGCCGCCGGCAACGCGACCGATAATGCCGCGCTGGTCTTTGTACCAGGGAGTGTTCCATACGATGAAGGTATTAAAGATGACCTTCTGGTCGAAGCCTTGGCGGCCATACTGCTGCTTCAGGTTGTAGTTGTCTTCGGCGGCGATGGAGCTGGTGGACTGATTGTAAGCGCCCAGACCCAGAGCCTTGGAGACAGTCAGGTTTTCCTGCAGCGTAATGCCGTGGAAGTTATTCATCTTGAAGGAGACATACCCTCCGTTGTAGTTGCTGTATCCGGCTGCGGTCCCCATGCTGAGACCGGTGACTACCTGACCGGCGCTGCCATATTGAGCGTTCGAGGTAGCGGTGCCCATAAGGCTGCGGGCAAAGGTGAAGCCCGCGCCGGCGGCTCCGAGAGTATTGTTGTCGAGTGCCTGCCAGATGTTGAAGATCTTCTGCGCGCGGAAGTTGGACGCCTGTTTGGCGATAACCGCCGCGGTGCAGTTGGCGTAGGCGGAGCAGTAGGAGGATGTCGCTCCACCGAGAGCAGCCTCGAAGAACGGCTGGGCTGCGATGTTGGCTGCAGTGGGTGTAGTCGATTTGGCGCACAGACTGGCGGACTGGGTGCAACCGAAAGCACCTTCGATCGCGAGGTAAGCCTGCTGGAAACTCTGGTTCCCCAGCGATAGGTTGTAGGGAATCTGATTAGGATTCAACTGAATGAACTCATGGTGGATGAGACGGCCGATGTAGCCGACCTCGACCAGCATCTTGCGGTTGACCTGGCGCTGGATGGATAGGTTGAAGGTGTCTACATCATTCGGCTTGAGGCTGGGATCGACAGGCGAGGCGAGCTGTACGCCGGGCCCGTCGAAGCCGGGATGATAGGGCTGGGCCAGAGTGTTGGGCGCGGCGGCGCTGGCCAGGATCGGAGCCATTCCGTCGGGGCCGAAGCGGTACGCGCTGGTGTCGTTGTAATTGGACTGGTTGCAGCCGCCAAGGCCGGTGGTAGCCGACTGGGCGTACTTGCACTGCGTGGCCAGCACGAGGCCGGGGCTCAGCAGCGGGTTCAGGACTTCCGCGTCGCCGTTGATACGGCCGTAGATGCGACCGTAACCTGCGCGAATAACCGTGGCGCCGTCGCCGAACATTTTGTTGAGCGAGGCGTTCTTGAATTTGGGATTGTACGCAACGGAGATACGCGGGCTGAGCGAGCCGTAGAAGGGATCGTACGGATACTTACGTCCCCCCAGGACATTGCCGATGAGAGCAAAGCCGATCTCTGGATTGTAGACCTGGCCGGCCTGCGCTGCGAGGCTGCGCTGGCGCAGATAGTCCTGCACACGGAGGGCGTTGCCGCTCATGTCGGTCCACATTACCTGGTGGCCGTCGCGCTCGCTGGGCGGCATCTCGATAGCGTAGCTGAGGCCGTAGTTGACGGTCAGGGTGGGGCTGGCGCGCCAGGTGTCGGTGGCGTAAACGTTGTAGTAGGGAATGGTGGTGTGCGCGCCGAAGGGCGTGTACGAGGTGGGCGGGTTCAGGCTGAGAGCGCCGTTGGAAAGAGAGTAGGTATTGGCGATCTGGGTGTCGGTGACGATTCCGAAGTAAGTGTCGAGCTGACGATCGATATTGGTCGCGGTGGCACCGGTGCCGGTGACGCAGCCCAGACCCGGACCGGGTGCACCGGGTGCCGCAGTCCCGTTGAGGGCGGCCAGGCATGCCGTGCTTCCGGCAGTGCCCGTGTACGTCAGATTGCCACCGCCGCCGGTGTCGCCGAGCTGGTAGGTGGGCGTGTAGTTGATGCTGGCGCCATTATCGGTGCGCTGGTGGTAGTTGAAGTTGTGCTGGAACTGCGCGCCCACCTGGAAGAAGTGATCGCCCTTCAGCTTGGACAGGTCGTCGCGGAAGGTGTTGTCCTTACCGTCCCAGATGCGGGAGCGGATGTTCTGGGCGTTGACGTTATAGGGCGAGAGCACCTGGGTCGTGCTTTCGCCGAGGGGCTCGAGGGCTCCGCCGGCTCCGGCGACCTGGGGCGGTGCGCCGGCTCCCTTCCACACCCAGTTGTTGCGCAGGTAGCTGTAGTGGAAGTCGTTGGTGAGCGAAGAACTGATGTTGGTGGTCAGGCCGATGACGAGGAACCACGGCGTCTGCGGGCGGGGAGTCAAGGCCGTGGGGACGCCAGGCTTGTCGCCGGGAAGGACGCCGCCAATGTCGACCTGGTTGTTGGTGAGTGTGTTGAAGCGGTAGTAGCGATAGCTGGACATGAGGTGCCACTTGGAACCGAAGTCGTGATCCAGACGCGTGGCGAGAAAGTTGCTGCTTTGCGGTATGGCGATATTGGCTTTATAGCCGATGATGTTGACGCTGTCGCAGATGGAGCCGGAGAGCGCGCCGCAGCTCTGATCGAAGATGCCGGGATAGGTGACGCCGTTGGCGCCGGTAGAGCCGGAGTTGCTGGCCGGCGCGACAGGAAGCTGAGTCTTGTAAAAATTCGCGAGGACGGGGTTAACGCCGCCGCCGGCGGCGCCGGGGCTATGGCGCGGATCGAGCGCTGCGAGCTGGGCGGCGCTGTAGGTACTGGCGGTAGCTCCGGATCCGTACGTCAGCTGTCCTTGCTGGAGGAACTGGTAGGATGGCACGTCGCGCTCGTAGGTGGCAGCGAGAGGATAACGGAAGCCCTCATAGTTGGCGAAGAGATACGTCTTGCCGCCGAACTTGTTGGGCGCGATAGGACCGCCTGCGGCAGCGCCGAAACGGCTGTAGTGATAGCTCGGCTTGATGGTGTAGAAGGCGCCCGGGAAGTTGTTCGACCATGTGTTGGCGTTGAAGTTGTTGTCCAGGTAATACTCGTAGACGGTTCCATGCACCTGATCGCGTCCGCGCTTGGTCACGATCTGCGATTGCGAACCGGAGGAGTTGTTGAAATCGGCGGTCTGGCCGGAGGTGTTGACCTTGAACTCTTCGATGGAGTCCTGGGGCATGGGCACGACGCCGCCGGCGCCGCCGCCGATGAAGCCGCCAGCGGTGGAGTTGACGTTATTTGAGGTGTAGACGCCCTGGGTGCCGTCCATATCGGAGGTGTTGTTGCCTCCGTCGAGCTGGAAGGTGGTCTGGTCGACGGTGGTTCCGGCGACGTTGCCGCCGGGCGTGACGCCGGGCTGCATGGTAACGAAGCTGGCCACGTCGCGTCCGATTGCGGGCAGCGATTCGACGAGCGCTGGATCGACGGTCGTTCCAGTCGTGGCGTTCATGGTCTGGAGATCCGCACCGGAGGCCGTGACCTCAATAGTGGTGCTCTCGGCGCCAACAGCCATCTTGAAGTTGGCGGTAGTCTGGGTGCCGACCAGGACGGCGAGGGCGGGGATCATATCGGTGGAAAATCCCTGCTTGGAAGCGGTGACGTCATAGGTGCTCGGCTGAACGTCGGCCATGACGAACTGCCCATCCTTATTGGTCACGGTGGTGCGCCTGGTCTTGGTTCCGCTGTCTGTCAGCGTGACGGTGGCACCCTGGATCAATGCTCCGGTCATGTCGGTCACGGTACCGGTGATGGTACCCGCGCCGCTGGTTTGCCCGAAGGCGCTTGTCGCGCCCAGGCAGAGGAACGCGAAGAGGGTCAGCTTGACCGCGAAAGAACCTGGGGATGAAGTCAAGGCCAGCCACCGTGAAATAAGTCGCATCATGAGTCTCCTTTTGAAGGTCGTGCTGGGAAGAAATTTGTTATCTGCCCGGCCTTGAAGAGCCGAGGCGTTTGCGATCGTGGCCCGATTGCTGGTTCTCCGCCGCCAACTCCCAGGACCCTGGGAGACGTGGATCAAGGCGACGTTTTCTGCGCTTTTGCTACATTCGCCTTCGGCCGGATGTGACCGAAAGCGAGCCAAAACCTTGTTCAAAGTACGCGGAACTCTGCACACAACGAGTTGAAACAAGATGACTCAGGCATTGCAGCCTCTGTCTCCAGCGGCAGTCAGCCCATCGGCTGACGCTTCACATGTTGCCCACGGTGCCAGCGGAACCGAAGGCATTCGGCAGAGAGAGAGCACCTGGTCGACCAATGGCTCAGTTTCAGGCCGGGCCAAAATGAAATTCATGTAAAAGTGTTTTGAAGGTATCACAGAAGAAAGTTTCAGCAACATACTTTTTTGTCGATCCGTGGGCCTTGACCGGATCGAAACGCGCGTAAGCGAAATCCACAGGGCCCAAACCGTTGCATCTGTCGTTTCGAGGAAGCCGCATTCGGGTCTGGGAATGAAGGTGGACTTTCTTTCGGCTCAAGGATAGACTCGACGCAATCCTCACCCCGAAGCAATCAGGTATTCGTGTTTCGCTGACTCGCGGTAGCGACGCCGACCCTTGCTCAAATCATCTGGAGGCTTTGCTTTCCTATGCGCCTGGTCCATTCGATCTCTAAGCTTGCCGCCGTAGTGGCCCTTGTGACTGGAAGCCTGCTTGCCGGGCAGACGACCGTTACCTCGCCGGAGAAGTTCTTCGGCTTCCAGCTGGGCGCGGACCGCAAAATGGCCCGCTGGGACAAGATCGTTGAATACTACGGGGTGATCGAAAAGCAGAGCGGCGGGCGGATGAAGGTCGTCAACATGGGGCCGACCATGAACGACAACCCGTTCCTGATGGTGATCATCACGTCGGCCAGGAACATGGCGAATCTGGAGACAATCCGCAAAAATAACCTGACGCTGGTGCATCCGGGCAACACGCCGGAGGCCGAGATCAGGAAGATCGTGGCGACGGGCAAGATCGTGATCGTGCAGTCGATGAGCATGCACGCGACCGAGATCGGCGGCACGCAGATGGCGCCGGAGCTGGCGTACGACATGCTGACGCGAACGGACGAAGATACACAGCGCATTCTCGACAACGTCGTCTTCATCGAAGTCCCGTGCTTCAACCCGGACGGCGAACTAATGGTGACGGACTGGTACAACAAGACGCTGGGAACGCCGTATGAAGGTTCGAACTACCCGTCGCTGTATGCGAAGTACATTGGTCACGACGACAATCGCGACGCCTTTATGACGCAGATGCGCGAGTCGCAGTACATGGCCAGCCTGCTGTTTACCGACTGGCGGCCGGAGGTGTATGTCGATCACCATCACATGGGCAGCTACGGCGCGCGCATATCGCTGCCGCCATATGCGGAGCCGACACGGCCCTATGCCGATCCGATTACGTGGCGCGAGACGGCGTGGTACGGCGCGCAGATGGCGTTGAAGGAGTCGGAGAATGGGTACACGGGCGCGATCAACAATGCGATCTACTCGGGCTGGGGACACTTCGGCTTCCATTGGATTACTCCGTTCCACAACATCGTAGGGATGTTGACGGAGTCAGCGAGCGCGAAGCTGGCGACGCCGATGTACATTCTGCCGGAGCAGCTACAGGGCGGCGCGCGCAACCTGCCGAAGTATGAGGAAGAGACCATCTTTCCCGACCCCTGGCCGGGCGGATGGTGGCATCTGCGCCAGATCGTCGATATGCAGAAGACCAGCGCCTGGGCGACGATGGATATTGCCGCGCGCAATCGCGATACCGTGTTGTGGAACGCGTATCAGAAGGCCGCGCACCAGACCGCACGCGGCGCGGCGATGGCGGCCAACACGTACATCATCGAGAAGAACCAGCACGATCCGATCAGCGTGAACCTGATGATGCAGAAGCTGCTGGTGCAGGGCATCGACATCCAGAAGGCGGACAAGGCATTTACGACAGCAGATGGCCACTCCTACAGCGCCGGGTCGTTCGTGATCAGCATGGCGCAGCCGAAGATGGGGCTGATCAAGAACCTGCTGGATCGCAACTTCTTCCCGGATAACGACTGGACGCGCGATAAGAATGGCGATCCGATTCGTCCGTACGATCTTTCCACCGACGCGATGAACGAGTTCATGGGCGTGCAGGTGGATCATGTGGCGGGGCCGTTGAAGGCGAATTTGGTGGCGATTACCACTTCCCCACTGCTGCCGGGCAAGGTGAACGCGGGCGCGGGTGGATATGTGCTGAGCGCCAGGCTGGATAACTCGTTCAAGGCGGTGAATCTGCTGCAGGCGAAGGGCGTTGTGGTGAGCCGCGTCGAGAAGGCGGGCGCGCAGGGTGCCGAGCTTGGAGACTTCGTGGTTGCTAAGGGCTCCGAGGCGGATATGAAGGAGATCGCGAAGACGACCGGGGTCGACTTCAACCTCGTCGGCTCTGTGCCGGCCGGTACGACGAAGGAACTCAGGCGGCTGCGCATCGGGCTCTATCAGCGCTACTACGGCGGCAATGTGGATGAGGGCTGGACGCGCTTTATCCT
>CAXTMK010000051.1:24866-29817 GCA_964245315.1 uncultured Acidobacteriaceae bacterium
GGCTTCAACTCGGTCAATATTTTCGATCCGGAGATCAGGAAGGGCGAGCTGAACGCGAAGTTCTACGTCATCATCTTCCCGGACGACTCGACGCAGATGATTACGGGCGAGACTCCAGCGGCGGGGGCTGCCGGTGGGCGCGGTGGTGGCGGTGGCGAAGGCGGCGGACGCAATCCCGCGGAGTTTCCGCCGGAGTATCGCAGCGGCATGGGCGAGGATGGCGTCGCTGCGATCAAGGCGTTCATCGCCAGGGGCGGCACGGTGGTGACGCTGGGCACGGCGAGCAACTTCGCGATGGAGAAGCTGGGCGTGCGCGCACGCAATGTGCTGGCCGGCAAGACGACGAAGGAGTTCTGGTGCCCGGGTTCGACGCTGAAGGTGAGCGTGGATAATACGTCACCGCTGGGCTATGGCATGCCGACCGAGAGCCTGGCGCTGTATCTCCAGGGCGATCCGGTGTTCGAGATTACGCCGAGTTCTTCGAACGAGCACTATGCGGTGATCGCCAGCTACGGGAAGCGCGAGATATTGCAGAGCGGATGGCTGGTGGGCGAGACGAACATCGAGGGCAAGGCCGCGATGATCTCGGCCGAGGTGGGCAAGGGCAAGGTGGTGCTGGTGGGCTTCCGTACGCAGCATCGCGCGCAGACCTATGGGACGTTCAAGCTGCTGTTCAATAGCCTGGTGGAGTAGAGGATCCCACTCATCGCAGAGACAAAGGCGCGATGAATGGGGCACGCTTATTTCGACGGAACCTTCAGGAGTTGGTTGATCGGCAACGCGCTGGGCGTGAAGCGCGCGGAGAAGATATCGCCGGTGAAGAAGTTGCGCTGGTCGATGCGCGTGCCGATCGAGGTGCGGCCGGGGCCGAGCGGCAGCAGCTCGACGGCGATCTCGCCCTGGAGTGCGCCGTTGACAAAGGCGCGCAGGACTTTGCCGTCGTAAACGGCGGCGACGGCATACCAGCGGTCGAGCGGGAAGAGATGGTCGGCGTCGCAGTTGAGCATGACGCCGGAGCGCGTCTTTTCGCCTGTGATGTAGGTGAAGGAGACCGTGTCGAGGCACCATTTGTCGTCGTGGATGCGCAACTCGAACATGCGCCGGGATTCCGAGGTGGACTCCTGGATGTGGAAGAAGCGCTGCTCGAGCAGGCCGGCCGAAGATGGGCGGAAGACTACCTCGAAGGTATACGTCGTGGCCTTTGCGAGGGGGTTGGTATCGAGGAAGATGGCGTCGCCCGTGGTGCCGGTCGGGCTGGCGAAGTGCGTAGCTTTGCCGATGTCGGTGGTGACGATTCTGGGGGCGCCGACGAGAGTGGTGGGGTTTCCAGAGATGGAGGTCAGTGAGTCGAATCGCCAGGTGGTCTGCTGGGCGGCCATGGGGCTGGCCAAAGCGAGCGCAAGGAGGAGGAAGCGCATAGGTGCTCCAGACTACACTGCCGGACCCACTCATCGCGAGAGGCTTGATCTAAAGACAAGGACGCGATGATTTGGCAGGATGTATGTGCGGTCCTTCCCAGGTCTCAGAATCGAGACATGGGGCACCAGACTTGGGGCGCTATTCGGCGAGGCTGACGCGAATCTGGTCTATGCGGCGATCGGTGCTGGCGAGGACTTCGAGGCGCAGGCCGTCTTCTTCCACCACCTCGCCGGGCAGCGGGATGTGGCCGGCCAGCTCGCTCACCAGGCCGCCTACGGTGGTGGATTCGTAGTGCTCGGGCAGGCGTAGGGCGGTGGGGTCGTCTTTCGCGTCTCTGCCGTCGCGACCGGGGTGTTCGGATGCGGCGTCTTCGTCTTCGTCGGGTTCTGGCAGCTTGCTGCCGGGCGCCGGGAACTGGTCCGCGAAGAGGTCGCGCAGGCGCGAGAGCTCGAAGGTGCCGGAGACGATGTAGGCTCCATTAGGCTCGCGGATGGGAGCGTCGTCGTCTTCGGGTTCGTCGTGCTCGTCGGCGATGGAACCTACGATAGCTTCGAGCAGATCTTCGATGGTGACGATGCCGGCGACCGCGCCGTACTCATCGATGACGACACGCATGTGCTGCTTTTCGCTCTGCATCTCGCGCAAAAGCTCGGCGACCATCTTGGTCTCGGGCACGAAGGCGGCGGGACGCTGCATTTTGGCGATGGTAAGGGTCTCGGCGTCGTCATCGGTGACCTGCAGCAGGTCGTGGGCGAAGGCGATTCCGGTGATGTTGTCGAGCGAGCCGCGGAAGACGGGGACGCGCGAGAAGACGTGCTGCTCGATCTCGGCGGTGAATTCCTTGAGCGTGAGCGAATCGGGGACGGCGAAGATCTCCGGGCGCGGGGTCATGACTTCGCGGACGACCTTGTCGCCGAACTCGACAACGGAGCGGACGAGATCGCGGTCGGACTGCTGGAGGATGCCCTCCTCTTCGCCAGCTTCGAGCAGCGCGTCCATGGCCTCGGAGGGATGCTCGTCTTCCGTGGTGTCTTCGGGGTCGGCCAGCGCGACGATAGAGAGCAGCAGCCCCAGCAGCAACGTGACCGGCAGAATGATGTAAAAGAGCGCCTGCAACAAGAGGCGAATTCTCGTGACCCAGAGGCCCTCGGTGCGGACGAAGAGGACCTGCGGGATGAGGCGATCGAAGATGAGGATGAGCAGGACGAGCTCGAAGATGGCGCGGGCAATTTCAGCCCAGCCGGGACGCTCCGCGAACCTGGCGTTGCCGACCACGATGGGCGCATAAAGGCGAAGCCCGCTGACGAGCGCGACGCCGGCGAGCGAGAGCTGGCGCAGCACGGAGGCGGATTGCGCGATGGACTCGCGGCCGAGGCGCAGGCGGGGCTCGACGCGCTGCTCCCACGAGTCGATGTTGTCCTGGTATTCGCGGGCGAGGAACTTGCCCATCTCGGAGTAGACGCGGTCGACGTAGGCGGCCAGCGCGAGGATGAGCAGCAGCACGGCGAGAATGAGGGTGGGGATGGCACTCATGCGGCACGCTCGATCAACCCAATGGGAAGTTTGAGCTGTTTGCGGAGGATCGTCTCGCGGGCGGCCATCTCGCCGGAGTCGGTCTCGTGGTCTTCGCCGGCGAGGTGCAGGAGACCGTGGAGGATGAGGATCTTCAGCTCGGTCGCGAGGGGATGCGCGTGTTCGGAGGCCTGACGGGCGGCGGTTTCGAGCGAGATGGCGAGGTCGCCGGCGGTGGCGTGATCCGAGCTTTGGGCTTCGTCGTGGGCGGGAAAGCTAAGGATGTCGGTGGGTTTGTTTTTGTTGCGGAATTGCTTGTTGAGGCGCTTGATCTGGGGGTCGTCCGTGAGCAGGATGTGGACTTCACCGGTGAGGCCGACGGCGGCGGAGGCGCGATTGAGGAAGCGCGTGAGGGCGGATCTGTTTTGCGGAGGAAAGATCGGACTTGGAGGGTCGATGGTGATCATCGGTGCGAGGGTTGAAGCCTCTATGGATGATGGTACCGCATCGTGCGAGCCGGTGTGGAGTTCATACCCCAATGGTCGACGCGATGGAACCGCGCCGAACATGGGGCATCCACGCACAGAGGTTAATTGTTGTCGCGGTAGCCGATGAGCGGTTTCTGGTTGGGCGGGATGGCGGATTCGTAGGTCTTGCCTTCGAGTTGATGTTTGAAGTCCACCTTCGCCGCGGCGATCAACTCAGGACTCTTGAAGAGGTCTGCGGCGGTCAGCGCGAGGGCTTTGCTCGCGATGATCATGCCGTCCTGGCCGATGCTTGAGCCGGCCGATGCAGCCGCCTGCCAGGTATGCGCGGCGACGCCCGGAACGAAGGTCGCGGCGCCGAAGCCGATGGTCGGGACGTTCCAGCTGATGTCGCCTACGTCGGTCGAGGCGGAGGGCGCGTTGGGATCAAAGGGACGCAGCGGCAGGATCTCGTTGGTCGTCTCAAGCGGCGGCGCGGCGCCGTCCGGCAGTGATTTTTGCAGGTCGAGCGCGAAGGCCTTTTGGCTGGCGTCGTAGGTAAAGCCGCCTACGGCTTCGAGGTTTTTCTGTGCTACTTTGGCCAGCGCGTCGTTGCCGATGATGTTGGCATCGGAGCCGATGTTGCGAATTTCGACGGTAGTCTCGGTCATCATGGCCGCGCCATTGGCAATCTTGACGATGCGTGCCCACAGGCCGTCGAGAACCTGGTTGTAGGGGTCGCGCGCCATCAGGTCGATCTCGGCCAGGTCTGGCACGACATTGGGAGCGACACCGCCCTTGGTGATGACGTAGTGGATGCGGGCATTCGATGGCATATGCTCGCGCATGAACTCGATCCCGTTGCCCATCAGCATGACCGCGTCCAGCGCGGAGCGGCCGCGATCGGGCGCCAGCGCGGCGTGGGCGGCGACGCCGTGGAAAGTAAATCGCGCGGAGGTAACCGCCAGCGCGCCGCCGTTGTTGACGGAGTTGCGGTCGGAGGGGTGCCAGTGCAGAACGACATCGACATCCTTGAAGATGCCGGCGCGCACCATGTAAACCTTGCCGGAGCCGCCTTCTTCGGCCGGAGTTCCGTAGTAGCGCAGCGTTCCGGCGATGTGGTTTTGCAGCATGTACTCGCGCACCGCGACGGCGGCCAGCGCGGCGCCGGAGCCGAGCAGGTTGTGTCCGCAGCCGTGGCCGGGAGCGCCGGCTACGACGGGGTCGCGGGTGGGTTCGACCTGCTGCGAGAGGCCCGGGAGCGCGTCGAACTCGCCCAGAATGGCGATGACGGGCGAGCCGGAGCCGGACGATGCGATAAAGGCGGTAGGCTCGTCGGCGACGCCGGACTGAATGGTAAAGCCGGCATCTTTGAGCTGCGCTTGCAGCAGCGTGGAGGACTTGTTCTCGTGATAGCCAAGCTCGGCGAAATTCCAGATTTCTTTTGACACGGCCTTGTAGTTGGCGGCGTGGGCGTCGACCAGCTTCAAGATCTGGGCGCGGTCGGCGGGGGTGGTTTGCGCGAAGGCTGGGGCGGTCAGGGTGCAGCAGAGGAG
>CAXTMK010000052.1:0-27799 GCA_964245315.1 uncultured Acidobacteriaceae bacterium
GGCCCCTCATCATCGGCTTCGAGCTCGACGGCCAGTCCTTCACAGCAATGAACGGCGGCCCGGGCCACCCCTTCACCGACGCCATCTCGCTCGTCGTGCGCTGTGAGACGCAGGCCGAGATCGACCATTACTGGACACAGCTCTCTGCCGGCGGCAAGGAGATCCAGTGCGGCTGGCTGAAGGATAAATTCGGTCTCTCCTGGCAGATTATCCCCGGCAACATCGCCGAGTTGCTGCGCCCTCCCGCTGCCATGCAGGCCATGCTGAAGATGATGAAGCTTGACATCGCCGAGCTCGTACGCGCCGGACGATCCTGATCGGACACAACGGAGAAGACCATGGCAAATTCCTTCGGCACCGACATCCTGATCCAGGCCCCTGATCCGTCGCTCGCGGCAAAGTTCTACGTCGACCAACTCGGCTTTGTCATCACCGGCGAAGACACCGGCATGATCAGCCTGCATGGCCGCGATATCAGTCTGTTCATCGAACGCGGCCCAACCCTCGGCCCAGTCTTCGAGGTCACGGTCGGCGATGTCGCCGCCGCCAAAGTACGCCTGCTCGCCAGCGGCTGCGAGATCGTGAAGGATGAACCCCAAGTCCCTCGCTGCTACGTCCGCGACCCCTTCGGCCTTATCTACAACCTGTCGCGCTGAACCACCATAAACCGGGTGCCCCATGTCTCGCCTCTGAGACATGGGAATGAAGCCGCACAGTTCGTCCTCCCCAATCCACGATTCCCTTTGCTACCATGCTCGGGTCATGCCCTTCGACCCAATCTCCCGCCGCAGCTTCGCCAAACTCTCCGTCGCCTCCGCATTGGCAGCCGCCACATCCTCGCCCGCGCAGGAGGCTGGCGCCAATCCGCTCGCCACGCAGCACGGCAGGCTGCCCTACCAGGAAGAGACTCGCGCCCGCCGCCTGGCGTGGTGGCAGCATGACCGCTTCGGCATGTTCATCCACTACGGGCTCTACTCCATCGTCGGCCAGCAGGAGTGGGTCATGGAATCCGAAGGCATTCCCATTCCGCAATATGAAACGCTGACCCAGCACTTCAAGCCCAGACCCGGCTTCGCGCGCGAGTGGGCCGCGCAAGCCAAACGCGCGGGACAGAAGTACATGGTGCTCACCACCAAGCACCACGAGGGCTTCTGCCTGTGGGATACCAGGCTGACCGACTACAACTCCATGCACGCGGCGGGCGTCGATGTCGTGCACGAGTTTGTTACCGCCGCTCGCGCCGAGGGTCTGCGCGTCGGCCTCTACTACTCGCTCATGGACTGGCACCATCCCGACGGCATCCGCTGCGAGACCGACGTCGCCGCGCGCAAGCGCTTCGTCGATTACACCCACGGCCTCATCCGCGAACTGCTGACCAACTACGGCAAGATCGACATCCTCTGGTACGACGTCGACAAACCCCTCACCACCGCGCAGTGGCGCGCCGACGAGATGAACAAGATGGTCTTCGACCTGCAGCCCGAGATCGTCGTCAACAACCGCAACGGGCTTGACGGCGACTTCGGCACGCCCGAGCACACCATCAAGGCCGAGTCGCGCCCGTGGGAGTCATGCGACACGCTCAATCTCGGCTGGGGCTATCAGCGCAGCGACGATGAATGGAAGACGCCGCGACGCATCGTCGACGACCTGACCATCTGCGCGCAGCAGGGCGGCAATTACCTGCTCAACATCGGCCCCGAACCCGACGGAACTGTGCCACCCGAGACGGTGCGCATCCTCGACAACGTCGGCAAGTGGCTCGCGACGAACGGAGAAGCGATCTACGGGACGGAAGGCGGCGCGTCGGTCAGCTTCGGCAACTACACCAACTTCACGCGCAAGGGGAAAACGCTCTACATACACATCTACTTCTGGCCTTCGGATACGCCCGCGGCGCAGTGGCTGCCGTTCTTCAAGCCGCCTACCGTAGTTGCGGTCGGCGGCGTGCGCGCCAAGGTTCTCTCGGCCAAAGTGCTGAAGACTGGCGCACCCGTCACCTTCACGCAGGATGCAATCTCCTTTCGTCTGACTGGGCTGCCGGAAGCCGCACCGGATTCGCCGACAACGGTAATCGCGTGCGAGTGCGATCAGGTCCCGGTGGTCGACCATCATCTCATCCGGCCGGAGTGGCCGCGCTACAAGGTCAACATCTAATTTTTGTCATTCCCGAAGGAATCCGCGTTGCCTTTGTTCTAATACTTCACCGAGCAGCCATACGACCGCGTGACCGGCGTGCTCACCGGCTTGCCCGCCATCGCCTCATCGAGCGCCGCCGAGACGTAATTATGCGCTCCGGGAAGCGTATCCGGATCAGGCGAGGGCTTGTCGTCGATCGCGCCCTGGTAGATCACCCTGCCGCCGGGGTCGATGACGAACATATGCGGCGTGGTCCTGGCCTCGTACAGGTGTACGATCCTGCCCGAAGGATCGAGAATCGCCGCGGTTGGCCTGGCCTTCATGCTCTTCAGGTAGCTGTTCTCCTCTGCCGGCGTCACGTTGCCCTGCTGGCCGGGCGCGGACGACAGCACCGACAGCCACACGACGCCCCTGGCGGTCCACTGCGCCTGCAGCTTCTCCATCGTGCCGCTCTGGTAAAGCTTCTGTTCGTATGGGCAGCCCTTGTTCGCCCATTCCAGCACGACGTACTTGCCGCGATACTGCGAGAGCGACTGCGTCTGGCCGTTCGAGTCGGTGCCCTTGAAGTCGGGCGCGAGCGAGCCGGGCGGGATGGCGAAGGCCGCGGTGGTTGCAAGAGCGAGTGCGAAGACAGGAAGTTTGCGCATGGGTCGCCTTCCAGAGGGAATTTGCCTGCTGACAAGATTTTGCTCCGAGAGCTGTGCCAGCGCAAGAGCGAAACCAGGATGAAAGGGATAAAAGCGGGATAAGAGTGGAACCTGCAAGCTCCGCTTTTATCCCGTCTTTATCCCCTTGATTCTGGTTTCGTACTGTTCTTACTTTGTGTCTTTCTTCAGTGCATCGAGAACTATGGACTTAGTAAGGAGTTCAGGCAGGACATCGGGGGAGTTGGAGCCTATGGGGTAGATCACGTAGGTGGGCACACCGCTGCGATTTACCGACGCCAGTTCATGCGTGATCTCGGGATCGTACGAAGTCCAGTCCGCCTTCAGCAGCGTTATATCCTTCGACGAGAACTGCTTCTGTACCTCCGCCGAACGCAGGACCGCTCGCTCGTTCACCTGGCAGCTAAGGCACCACGCCGCGGTGAAGTCGATGAAGACCGGATGATTCGCGGCCCGCGCGGCATCGAGCGCCTGCTGCGAGTACGGCTGCCACACCAGGTTCGTATCCTTGGGCTGATAGAGCGGGAGGGCGAGCGCGACGCACCCGATCGCAACCGCCGCAACGGCGCTTGACCAGCGCGCGGGCCAGCGGCCCAGCACCCAGCCCGCAATCGCCAGCACCAGGAAGCAGCCCAGAAGGAGCGCGATGCGGTAGATGCCCTGGCCGCCGGCCTGAAACAGCGCGCCGTAGACGTAGGTGAGCCAGATGACCGTCGCGAAGAAGATGACGGCGGTGATCTGCTTGAAGATCTCCATCCAGGCGCCGGGACGCGGCAGGATTCGGGTCCACGCGGGGTTTGCGCTCAGCACCAGATACGGGAACGCCAGTCCCAGCGCCAGAGCGGTGAAGACTCCGAATGTCACCAGCGGAGGCTGCGCCAGCGCGAAGCCAATCGCCGCGCCCATCAGCGGAGCCGTGCAGGGGGTCGCCACGACCGTCGCCAGCACACCGGTGAAGAAGCTGCCAGTGTAGCCCTGCTTCTGCGCCAGTTCGCCGCCCGCTGACGTCAGCGACAGGCCGATATCGAACAGCCCCGCGAGCGAGAGCGCGAAGAAGAAGATGCCTGAGGCGAGCAGCGTCAGGAATGTCGGCGACTGCAGCTGGAAGCCCCATCCAGCCTGCGAGCCGCCCGCTCGCACAAGCAACAACGCGCCAACAATCACCCAGAACGACACCAGAATGCCCAGCGTATAGACAAGCCCATGCGCCCGCAGACGTCCGCGTTCTTCGCCCGAGGACTGCACCAGCGCAAGCCCCTTGAGGAACAGCACCGGGAAGACGCACGGCATCAGGTTCAGGATGATGCCGCCGACGAACGCCAGCCCCAGCGCGCTGATGACCGTGATCGAGCCGCCGGGCGCGTTCGGGATTGGCGGCTTCATGGACGCGACTTCGCCGGGCACGACGGGCGCGGAGATCTCGTAAGACTCGGTGTCGGAGAGCTTGAGGACGCCGTGAAGGACAGGCGGTAAGGCAGTGAGTTCGGCGGAGCGCGGGATACGCAGTTGAATGCCGGTCTTCGACGGCTCGATACCCTGGTCGGCGGCATTCTGAATCTCGTCCGCGTCAAATGGGTAGAACTCAGCCGTGGGAACCGGCTTGCCGGCTGTCAAGGCAACCACAAAGTCGGACTTGCCGCCAGTGACGGCGACCTTCATGTTGGCAGGCAACGGCTTGGGGATATTGTCGAGCGCTTCTGCTATCGGGCCGCTGCCGGATGAAGTCGGCGCGCCAGGGGCAACGTTCAGGTCGAGGCCCATATGAGCCTTGCCGGGTAGACAGACCTCGCGGCAGACCAGCCAGGTGATCTTCGCGTCGAGATGGATGGGGCCGGCAGGCACGCTGCGATCGACGCCGATCTTCACCGGGAACGCGACCTCGTCTTCGTAGCCGAAGTCCATCAGCGGACCGAGCGGCAGGCGGCTGGGCGCGGGATAGAGGATCGGCCCTGCGGTAACGCCTTTCGGCAATGTCCAGGTAATCGTTGGCGGGTTGCCGGAGTCGCCGGCGTTGACCCAGTAGACGTGCCACTTGTCGTCCAGCGTGAGGACGAGCCCGGCATAAACCGAGCCGCCGGGGGCGACCGAGGGGGCGAGCGACGACATCTCAGCGGTCAGATGCGGTGCTTTGACGGGTCCTGGACCGCCATCGCCCAGATCGCGCAGTTGGGCGTTCGCATGGAGGGCGGCGAGGAGAATCGCGAGAATGAGGAGCAGGCGTGCTGGGCGAGTCATTAAGTTCAATTGTAGTTGTGGGAGCGCGAGTGAGTAACCCCATGGTCGACGCGATGAAGCCGCGCCGAACATGGGGCACCCGTCAGCGGCGCGATTCGACCATGATGCAGCAATCCATCACGACCTTGATTCCATGAGCTTCAGCCTTGGCTGCGGCTTCTGCATGGATGATTCCCTGCTGAATCCAGATCGCCGGCAGTCCAAGCGCGATCATCTCGTCGACGATCGCCGGGATGAACTTCGGCAGCCGGAAGACGTTCACCAGGTCGGGCTTGACGGGCAGCGCGGTCAGCGACGGGTAGGATTTCGCTCCCGGCACCTCTTCGAGCGCCGGGTTCACGGGAAGAATGCGATGGCCGAGCCGCTGCATGTGCGCGGAGACGTAGTGGCTCGGCTTGGTGGCATCGTCCGAAAGGCCGACAACCGCAATGGTCTTCGCCTGCAGCAACTCTCGTATGGTCGACGGCTCGTTCATTTGTGCCAGTTCCCCAGCAGGCGGCGGATGACGACCAGTTCGCCGAGGTGGTAGGCGTTATGATCGGCGATCAGCAGCGCCTCGCGCAGCAGGTTCTGCCCATTGCCCCACTGGAACGGCTTGTAAAGATCCACTCCGGGCCTGGTCAGCAGCGCCTCAAACTTCTTCTGGTCGGCCCGGATGGCGGCGACACAATCATCCCAGGCATGCGGCGTAGGCGGCTCGGGCGACTTCGGCCAGTAGGCGTCAGGCCACGCGTGGTGCTGGTAGCCGCCGGTCGGAGGCGCGGAGAAGTCCAGAATATCGCGCTGGGTGAAGCGCAGGTGGTCGAGAATCTGCCACGCGGAGTAGGGCAGATTCTCGGGAACTTTGCCCCGGTCTTCGGCGGGAAAATCCTTGATTGCGGCGTCTAAGTCGGCATGGGCCTGCCCGCCCTTCAGCAGCGCAAGCAGTTGAGTAATCAGCGGGTCTTCGGATTTCGTCGACATGATAGGTTGGATGCCGCCGCCACAAAAAGGACTTACCACGGAAAGAACGGAAAGACGGATAAGTTCAGACTATCCGTCTTTATCCGCTCTTCCATCTTATCTTTGGCAGATATTTCTTACAGCTCGTCGGGATCGTCAACCGCTGCGGGCAATTTGCCTTCTCGCCGCATGCGCAGGAAGCCGCGAATGAAGGGATCGAGCGAGCCGTCGAGCACTTTATCCACATCACCGACCTCGACCCGCGTCCGCAGGTCCTTAGCCATGCGATACGGCTGGAGCACATAGCTCCGAATCTGCGAGCCGAAGCCGATTTCCAGCTTCGAGTCCTCGATCTTGCGCGTCGCCGCCTTCTTCTTATCCAGCTCATACTCGTACAGCTTGGAGCGCATCATCTTCATCGCGCGCTCCTTATTTTTGTGCTGGGAGCGCTCGTTCTGGCAGCCAGTCACCAGCCCCGTCGGAAGATGCGTAATACGCACGGCGGAATCCGTCGTGTTGACGTGCTGGCCGCCTTTGCCTCCGCTGCGATAGGTATCGATGCGCAGATCTTCCGTCTTGATGTCGATAACGATGGTGTCGTCGATTTCAGGCGAGACGAAGACGCTGGCAAAGCTCGTATGCCGCCGCTTGGCAGAATCATACGGCGAGATGCGGACGAGCCGGTGTACGCCGGTTTCGCCCGACAACAAGCCAAACGCGAAGTCTCCCGTGATGGTGAACGTGGCGGACTTGATGCCGGCCTCGTCGCCATCCTGGATCTCGTTGATCTCGACCTTGAAGTGCTGGCGCTCGCCCCAGCGGATATACATGCGCATCAGCATCTCGGCCCAGTCCTGCGACTCGGTGCCGCCGGCGCCCGGGTGTACTGTGACGATCGCGTTGAGCATGTCGGTTTCGCCCGAAAGCATGGTCTTCGATTCGAGTTCTTCGGCGTAGGTGACGAGTGCCGGAATCTCACGTTCGAGGTCGGCGAGCGTGTCTTCGCCCTCGCGCGCGAGTTCGAAGTAGGCCTCGATATCGTCGGTGCGGCGAGCCAGTTCAGCCTCATCGGCGATCAGGCTTTCGAGCCGTTTGCGCTCGCGCATCAGCGGCTGCGAACGCGCGGCGTCGGCCCACACGCTGGGGTCGGAGATCTGGGTTTCGATGGAGGCTAGCTCGCGGCGCAGGCGCGGCGCGTCAAAGATACTCCCGCAGGTCGCGGACTTGGGTGCGAACCGGGGAGAAGGCGTATTCGAGATCGGAGAGCATCACTTGATTCTAGTTCAACTGCGAACGAACTGCTTAACGCGGAAAGTACGGAGGAACGGATAAAGACAGATAAGGGTTACAAGCGCGCATAGCCAGGCGAACCAGTCGCCGTGGCGGGTGTAGAAGGTCGTTCCCTGGGTGAACTCGAATGGAAATGCGAATGCCGCGCGAACGTGGCGCGGAGCCTGCGCGGCCATCCGCCCTTCGGGGTCGATCGCCGTGGTGATGCCGGTGTTGGTGTCGCGCAGCAGCCAGCGGTGGTTCTCGATCGCTCGCATGCGCGCCATATTCAGGTGCTGCCAGGGCGCGCCCGAGTCGCCATACCAGCCGTCGTCGGAGATGTTGACCAGGACCTCCGCGCCGTTCATCGCGAATTCGCGCACCTCCGTGCCGAAGATGGATTCATAGCAGACGAAGGTGCCATAGGTATGGCCGCTGGTCACAAAGACGGTGCGTGCGCGACCGATATCCATGTCGCCGATGCCTTCGGTGAGTTTGTGGACAAAGCCAAAGATAGCTGGATAAGGCGTGTACTCGCCCCACGGCACCAGGTGAATCTTGTCGTAGCGGCTTACGTAGTTGCCGGCGGAGTCGAAGAGCGATGCGGAGTCGTACAGATAGTAGCCTTTACGCGCAGCCGCATCCCGATCTACACCGAGGGATCCGGCTATAACAGGTGCCTTTAGAAAGTGCGCTAGTTCGCCGACGCGATCAAGAAAGGCTGGGTCGTTCGATTGAAAGTGGCTGGGAGCTTCCGGCCAGACGGCTAAGTCGGGCCTGTCGCTGCCGCGCTGCGCAGGTTGCCATGCGCTCGTCGCGGAATTGTAGACCATGTGCAGGATAGTGGCGTTCGAGAACAGGACGAGTTCGCTTTCCACGCTGAGCGGCTGCACTTCCTTGCCGACCGCGCCTACCTCCAGATTCTCCTGCATCAGTACAGCAGTATGACTTGCGGTGGTGACTTCAGTGTAGGCAGCGCTGTTACGAAGCGTTGTAAAAAGTCCGGCGAGCAGAACGCCTGCGAATGGGATCAGGCGGCCTCTCCTGCTGGCTGCGAAAAAGAAAAAGCATAACGCTGCCCCGACGGCAGCTATAACGAAGCTGATCGCCATCACTCCGGCCAGCGGCGCCAGTCGCGTAAGGAATAGATTGTCTACCTGGGAGTAACCGAGTAAGTCCCAGGGAAAGCCGGTGATGCGCCCGCGCGCAAGCTCTACCGCGACCCACGCGAATGGAGCCACGATCAACGCGCCGCGAACGCCGAATCGCGAACGAAAGACAAGATGGACGAGAGTAGCGAACAGTGCGTGGTAGAGGCCCAGGTAAAGCGCGAACAGGATAAGAATGATGAAGGAAAGCGGTTGCGGAATGCCTCCGTAGATGTTCATCGTCTGGAATATCCAGTAGCAATCGCCGGCATAGAAGACGATGCCGCAGCCATACCCGAGCAGCGCCGCATTGAGCAGGCTGAGTGGAACGCCGCCGCGGCCGGGCCGGAGGAGCGCCAGCAGGAAAGGAACCAGCGCGATCCAGCAGAATGCCGAGCGCCACGGTGGCAACGGTCCAGCGATGGGAAAAGACGCTATCTGAAGCAGCGCGGAGAGAAGAATAAAGGCCCAGGCGCGGGCGGGGATGAGTCGCATCTGGGGTTGATTTTAGCATCGAGAAGTTAGAAGGAGCCGATCGACAGTCGAAACGAATATCCCGTGTAGTTAGCAGGAGGTGCCTGCAATGATTCCGGCTGCAACCGTTCGGGTGACTGCATTTTTCTGACGAAGGCGTCTTTTTATCGATATGGCTCGATTTAGTACAACTTTTCTGTTATCGGGATTTGAAAGCGAGGAATTATTTCTGTATCGTGAAATAAGTTAGTTAGCGCACCCACGATAAGAACTGAGGCATTTTCCTGATCGGGCCGCTACTAAACAACGGAGGTAGAGTATTGGCAATGAGTGATGTAATAGCGCATATCGATGCTGAGATTGCGATGCTGCAGCAGGTAAAGGCAACTCTGACCGGCGGGACGACTTCTGTTACTGCGTCCGCTCCGGCTCCCGCAGTCAAGAGCGGACGGGGCCGTCCGAAGGGCAGCAAAAACGCGGCCAAGGCCGTCGTGGCGCCAACCCCCGCCAAGAAGCGCTCCCTGAGCCCCGAAGGGCGGAAGGCAATCGCAGAGGCAATGAAACGTCGCTGGGCCGAGAGACGGAAACAGGCACCCAAGTAGAAGATTGGAAAGAAAACTCCCCGGAAAGAATCCCGCGAATTGCTCGCGGGATTTTTTCTTACTCGGGGAGTGTGCAGTATTGACCACTCAAGTAGAACGACCGCGGATCTTCGCGGAGTTACACACGGAGAGAACGAGACAAATCCGTGCGACTCCGTTTAGATGCGTGGTCGCGTTTGATCTCTTTTGGGCTATTTTGTACGCATCGCGCAGTTAGCGAACCACAATCACTTCGCGGAGCGTGTCTTTGGCGAGGAAGAACTTATGGCTCGCATAGCGTTTGAACAGCGTCTCCACCTGCCGCGTGGTGTAGGTATGCAGGATAGGATGGACGGCGATGCGCTGCAGCTCCAGTTGGTCGGTGCCGGTCAGGTGGTAGCGCGAGAAGACCGTATCGTCGCCGGTTAGTTTGGAATGGAAGAACGCGAGCAGCTGGCCGTGCCGCTCCATCACATCGTAGAGGCGGTTGATGACCGGCTCGACCAGCGGCTCGGGCAGAAAGTCGGCCGAGTCCCAAAACGTGACGACATCGAAGACGCGCCCTGAAAAATCCAGGTTGTCATTCAGGTAGCGTTCGATATCGTACCCGGGCTTGCCTCCATCGGGGTTCGGGATCAGGTACTCCGGACGCGCGGCATCCTCGACCAGGTTCGCCATGTAGATGCTGTGGCCCAGGTTGGTAACGAAGTTGATGTTGCCGGCGGAGGTGGGTCCGATGTCGAGGATGCGCAACCCCTCGCGGGACTGCAGATGTTTGGACAGCTGCAGCCAGCCGCTGGAGTGACGCATCACTCTGGCGGCGCCGGAGTTGGCGCCGGCGTTCCCTGTCCTTCCCCCAAACAAGGCCATGCTTTTCTTCCTCTTCGCTTTAGCTCTGCGGTTCGGGGCTGGCGTTGCCCGTCAGTTCGACCCGTCCGCGAATCGTGGCGCTCTCTTCGATCGACAGGCGCCCGGCGTAGATATCTCCATTCACGACCGCGGACTGGCGCAATTCGATGCGTCCGGTGGCGTGAATATTGCCTTCGACCAGACCGAGCACGATAACGTCTCGCACGTTGATCTCGCCCGTAATGTGGGAGTTGGGGCCGACCGTCAGGCGGCTGCCGGTAAGCGTTACGGTACCGTCGAACAGCCCGTCCAGAAACAAATCTTCGCTTCCGGTAAGCTCTCCGCGAATGCTCACAGACTTGCCGATAAGCGTGGAACCTTCTACTGGGTTCATCCAACAATCCTTTCAAAACCAAACTTGAGACAGATGCCCGGCTGAGCCACGCATAAGGCGAACTATACCCATCCGTCCGCGCCGAGGCAAACGGAATAACCGCACGGGTGTTTCAAGCGTCATACTCACCAGACCTGGGAGTTGCATGAGCGAGCACAGTGATTAGAAGACGGTTCAGCGCATTCGCGGCTCTGCTGCTGGCGGCAAGTGGTTTCGCGATGCAGCCTCAGACGCCTTCGTCCGCTGAAATGGGCGGTCTCACGGCGAAGCAATGGGCGTCGGACGCCGCGCAGAATGAAGTGAAAGCGCTTAATTACGGCCGATCCTACCTGCGCTACCGCGAGCACACGGTGGACGCCAGGGGCGACCACGTGCGCGACGTGATCGAGTCGAAGGATGGCAGCGTAGCCCGGATGATTCTTAAGGAAGGGCGCCCGCTCACGCAGGAAGAAGACGCCGGCGAGCATGACCGGCTGCAGGCGATGATCGACTCTCCCTCGACTTACGCGAAACACGTAAAGGGCGAGACCAACGGCAGGAAGATGGGTTCGGACCTGATCAGGATGAGCCCGGAAGCGATGCTGTGGGAGTTCGTGCCCGGCCAGCCGCAGCGAGCAGGACATACCGGCGAGCCGGAGATTGTACTCGATTACAAACCCGACCCCGCATGGAAGCCGCCTACCACCGCCTCGGAAGCCCTGACCGGCATTGAAGGACGCATGTGGATCGACCCGAAGACCCATATCCTCATGAAGATCGACGGCGAGGTGTGCCGCGGAGTCAACTTTGGCCTGTTTCTGGTTCACATCTTTCCGGGCGGACACCTCACCGTCGAGCAGATGCGCGTCAGCGATCAGCGCACCATCTTCACGCGCTTCGTCGAGCATGTGAATATACGCGTGTTATTCAAGCAGATGAAGGAAGACAGCGAAGTCGAGGCGTCGGAATTTACTATGATTCCGGAGATGAGCTATCAGGACGCGGTGAAGATGTTGCTGGCAACGCCGCTGCCGTCGCATTGAACGGGCAGCCTAACTTTGTTGTCCCCCACTTTTGTTGTCATCCCGTTAGGGATCTGCTTTTGTCTTCGTCGCGACTCGAACAGCAGATTCCTCCGCTTCGCTTCGGAATGACAACAATTACAAAGTGGCCGACTTCGCCTCACGCCACAAGCGATCAAGTTCCTCAGGCGATGAGTTTTTCAAAGCCTCAACGCTACCAGCCTGCGCTTCCATCGCATTGAATCGCCGCCGGAACTTGCGGTTCGCCGACCGCAAGGCAAACTCCGGCTCCTGCTGCAGATGCCGCGCCAGATTCACGGCCGTGAAGAGCAGATCGCCAAGCTCGTCATGAATTGCAGCATCTTCGCCCGAAGCAATCTCAGCGCGCAGCTCCTCCGATTCTTCGCTGATCTTATCCAGCAAACCGTCGGCATCCGGCCAATCAAACCCTACCTTCGCGGCTCGCTGACCAAGCTTGAATGCTTCGAGGATCGCAGGCATGTACTTCGGCACATCGTCCAGATAATGAGCAGGCTTCGGGCGACTGGCCTTCTCGGTCTGCTTGATCGCATCCCACGTCTGCTTCACGTCCTCTGCCGTAGCGGCGGCGCCATCAGCAAAGATATGCGGATGCCTTCGGATCAGCTTCGCGTTCAGGTTCGCGGCGACGTCCTCGATCGAGAAATATCCAGCTTCCTGCGCCATCTGCGCGTAAAAGAGCACCTGCAGCAGCAAATCGCCGAGTTCGTCTTTCAGCTCGGGCCACGCGCGCCGGTCGATGGCGTCGAAGACCTCGTAGGTCTCCTCCAGGGTGTGACGCTTGATGCTGTCGAAGGTCTGCTCGCGGTCCCACGGGCAGCCGTTGGGGGCGCGCAGGCGAGCCATGATGGCGATGGATTCAGCAAGTGCAGCTGTGCGGTTTGTTTCTGCCATGCTTCACTGTATGCTATCGGCATGGTTCCCACGGAGAAGACGCGGACGGGATGGAAGCTGCTGCTGGTGCTGCCCTACATCGGGCTGTGTTTTCCGCAGATGTACGCCAAGGCTACGCCGGAGCTGTTCGGCTTTCCGTTCTTCTACTGGTACCAGTTTATGTGGGTGATTTTGACGGCTGGGCTGCTGGGATTGGTGTACCGCCAATTGAAGTACTAGCCCGATGAGCTTCGGGAGTGATCGGGATAGCAAAATGGAATGGACTGACAAGAGATGGAACACTATGCAGGGCGGGTATCGGGTTCCCTTTGATCCGCGCCCCTTGCTTACATCCCTGAGAATGGACCCAGCCAGCGAAGAGCTGTGGAAGGAACTTATAGGGGAGCTATATCACCAAGGGGACGTCGGCGACGCGTCTTACGCTGCAACGATAGAGTTGTCCCAACTGTGGCCGTCCGAGATGCTGCTTCCATGGCAAGCCATCGCCTTAGTCGTCTGGGTGGACCTTGCTCGTACCGCGGGCGGAAACCCGCCTGTGCCACCGAATTTACAATCGGATTACAACGCGGCCATTGATGCGCTCGCACGCCGTTGTCTGCTGGCTCTGCTTGAAGAGACAACGCCCTTTCAGACTTCTTCGATGCTTGGTCTTGTGGCCCTGTGGAAGGGTCAGAGAGTTTACGCGAAGGCGCTGGTAGAAAATTCCGAAGAGGAACTCGCGCCCTTGCTTCCCGGCTAACCTGACGCTCTGCTCGCAGCGCATTTACCATAGAGATTGGCCCGCTTTCGGCCGCTCTGCATGGACCTCCTCGCCAAAATTCGAACCCTGCCCACCTCGGCGGGCTGCTACCTCTATAAGAACGCCGAAGGCGAGGTCATCTACGTCGGCAAGGCGAAGAACCTGCGCGCCCGGGTGCGTTCGTACTTTCTCGCCGCCAGCCAGATGAACCAGAAGACCGGCTCGCTGATGCGCGAGGCGGTCGACCTCGACTACATCACGGTCGACAATGAGCGTGAGGCGCTGGCGCTTGAGAACAACCTGATCAAGCAGCGCAAGCCGCGCTTCAACATCCTGCTGCGCGACGACAAGACTTACCCTTACATCAAGCTCACCATGAACGACCGCTATCCCAAGGTCTTCGTCACGCGGCGCCTGCGCAAGGACGGCGGAGCCTACTTCGGCCCCTACTTTCCCGGCAACCTCGCGCATCGCCTGGTCGACCTGATCCATCGCAGCTTCCTGATTCCAAGCTGCAAGGTCGACCTGAACCGATACCATCCGCGCGCCTGCCTGCAGTATTACATCAAGCGCTGCCTGGGCCCGTGTGTCGACGGCTTCGTCTCGGTCGAACGCTACGCCGAGGCGATTCGCGACGTGCAGATGTTCCTCGACGGGCGGACTGGCGAACTCGAACGCAGACTCACCGGAAGAATGGAGACGGCCGCCGAGGAGATGCAGTTCGAGGCCGCGGCGCGGCTGCGCGACCAGATCGTCACCGTCCACCAGATGCAGGATAAGCAGCGCATCGCGACCGCCGACAACGAGGACGCAGACGTCTTCGGCTTCCACTACGAGAACGAGATGCTGGCCGTGAACCTCTTCCACATGCGCGGCGGAA
Organism: uncultured Acidobacteriaceae bacterium; assembly: GCA_964245315.1. Classification (GTDB taxonomy): domain Bacteria; phylum Acidobacteriota; class Terriglobia; order Terriglobales; family Acidobacteriaceae; genus Edaphobacter. The sequence continues at coordinate 14,250 of CAXTMK010000052.1, forward strand.
AGATCGTCGACCGCAGGGATTTCTTCTGGGAAGAGCTGCCGGAGTTCCTCGACAATAGCCTGAACGAAGCTCCGGAAGTCGAGGCTGTGCCGGCGCTCGAACCCAACCCATCTACGCCCGCGCCGGAGATCGGCGAAGGCCCCGACGTAACTCAGGACATAACCCAGGTGTCGGGCCTCGCAGGCGGCTTCTCGCCCGGCTCGTTCTTCTCTGCCCTGCTAAAACAGCTCTACCTCGATCAGGCGTATGTGCCGCGCTCGGTCTATGTGCCGGTGGAGTTCCCGGACCGCGCCGTCCTCGCCGAACTGCTGAGCGAACGCTGCAAGCACCGCATCGAGATCGCCGTCCCGCAGCGCGGCGAGAAGCGCTCGCTGGTCGACCTCGTCTGCCAGAATGCGAAGCAGTCCTACGACCAGCGCTTCCGCGTCCTGCAGCCGAACCAGAAGGCCATTCAGGAGGCTCTACAGGATGCGCTGACATTGGAAGAACTGCCCAAACGCATCGAGTGCTTCGACATCTCGCACATCCAGGGCGCGGAGACCGTCGCGTCGATGGTGGTGTGGGAAGACGGGGCTATGCGCAAAGCGGAGTACCGCAAATTCCAGATCAAAACCGTCACCGGGAACGACGACTTCGCCAGCATGCGCGAGGTGATCCAGCGCCGCTACAAGCGCCTGCTCGATGAGAAGAAGCCGTTCCCATCGCTGGTCCTGATCGACGGCGGCCTGGGCCAGCTGCACGCCGCCTACGCCGCCCTCGAAGAAATCGGTGTGACGCTGCAACCGCTGGCTTCGATCGCCAAGAAGGAGGAGGTCATCTACGTGTACGGGCAGGAGAACGAGCCTGTGGTACTCGACCGCCGCTCGCCCGTGCTGCACCTGATGCAGCGCATCCGCGACGAGTCGCACCGCTTCGCCGTTACCTACCACCGCAAGCGCAGACAGATCCGCGACAAGGTCTCTGAGCTGGATGAGATTCCGGGAGTGGGTCCACGCACACGGCAGAGATTAGTGGAACACTTCGGCAGCGTGCGAGGGATCAAGCAAGCGAGTGAGGATGCTCTGACGGCAGTGGTGAATAAGGCGACTGCGGAGAAGATTCGGCGGCATTTTGCGGGCGAAGTGGCGATGCTGCCGATCCTACAACCTTGAATTGCGCAGCTTTCTGCCCATTTTCATCCATTCCTCGTCCGTCGACCCATAGGCCACAGGATGTGGCGCAAACAGGATATTAGTCTTATCGGAAGGCCGCACAACAGCGGCGATCTGCTTCCATTCTTGAAGTTGGCCTTTGCCATACATGACGACGACGGCGGGCTTGCAGGCGAGCAGCTTTTGCTGGATGAACTGAATTCTTTCTTGTCGAAACGATTTGCGGTCTCTCGATACCTTGAAACTGGTTGCAGGAAGCCCCGATAACTCGATCACACACGTCTCTCCTGTTGCGCTTCCCCACTGTTCCCGTTGGTAGTTCCGCAGGCTCTGATCGTCTGTGGGACGATCCAGAAACGACATCAGAAGCAGCATCAGGCGCCTCCAGGTCCGCTGGAGTGGCGGCTTATTGTCACGATGCCATGCTCCTTGCTCAATAAGAGCGTGGAACTTTCGACAGTCGCTCAATCCATCCTGGCTCAATGCGCGGAAGGCTTGATAGCGTAGGGTAAGCTCGTCCCTTTCGCTGCGAGCTTGGCCCTGTTCCGGACCAATAAACCAATATGGCGCGGACCAGCTTCCATATCCGTAGCAGCCGCGCGCCATCACATACTCCGCGTCTTCGATCGGCATAATAGACTTGACTCTACTAGCTCGGAAGGAGTCTAGCCATGAATGAGAAACCTATTGGTTCCGGCATCGACGACTTCCTGAAAGAGGAAGGCATCTTCAAAGAGGCCGAAGCGCAGGCAATCAACGAGGTCGAGGCATGGCAACTTGCCAAGACAATCGCGGCTGCGAACGAAGAACAAAAGCAGATCCCTACGGGATGACAACAAGCAGAGGTGTGCCCGTATGCGTAGCTATCAGGGCGTGGTACTTCCATTGAACGTCTTGCACGAATCCACCGTCCCGCCCGTCAGCCCACTCCGGAACCACTGCTCCCTCTGCGCGCTGGACCCATGCGTCCACGACTCCGGGCTTACCGCGCGACCAGACATCTTCTGCAGGTGGTCGTCGCCCACGGAGGCCGCGGCTGAGAGCGCGCCGGTAATATCGTCGGGATGCACAATGCCGCGCTGCTCGGTCGAGTGTCCCCACACGCCGGCGAAGCAGTCGGCCTGCAGTTCGAGGTCGACCGAAAGATGGTTGCGCTCGGACGGATCCTGCTGCACCAGCCGCGTCTCTTTGCCCTCGATGCCCAGCAGCTTCTGGATGTGATGACCGAGTTCGTGCGCGATCACGTACGCCTGCGCAAACTCGGACGTCGACCCGCCGAACTTCTTCAGCTCATCCCAGAATGCGAGGTCGATGTAGATCTTCTCGTCCTGCGGGCAGTAGAACGGGCCGGTCGCGGCCTGCGCGGTGCCGCAGCCGCTATAGGTGGCGTTGCGATAGATCACCAGTTTGGCGTGACGGTAGGGCTTGTTCATCGTCTGGAAGATGCCGGTCCAGGTCTTCTGCGCGTCGTCGAGCACGAAGCTGATGAGCTGCACGTCGCGATCTTCGCCGGCCGGGTGCGGACGCGGGGTGCCGGGCTGCGAGTACGACTGCGTCGGCTGCGGCTGCGGCGAACCGCCGCCCGACAGCATGCTGCCCAGGAAGTTGTGTCCCGTAACCAGCGATACGATCAGCAGGATCACGAACCCTACAATCCCGATCCCCCCGCCGCCTCCGCCCGAGCCGAAGCCGTATCCGCCGCCGCCGCCTGAGCTGTCGCGCCGGTCTTCGATGTCGCTGCTTACGCCGCCTGGTGTCCAGTCCACTTGTGCCTCCGTTGTTGCCTTGTCGATCTTAGCAAGCCTTGCCGTAGGCTGGTAGGTGATGAAGATACGGAAACCGAAGCTGGGACAGAATTTCCTGGTCGACGACCAGGCGCGGCAGCGCATCGCCGACGCGCTGGGCGACGTAAGCCAACGCACCGTGGTCGAGATCGGCCCAGGGCATGGAACGATCACGGACATCCTCGCCGCTCGCGCGCAACGGCTGATCGCAATCGAGCTTGACCGCTCTCTGGCCGCGGAACTGCGCTTTCGCTTTCGCGAGCAGCCGCGCGTCGAGATCGTTGAAGCCGATGTGCTGACGGTCGACTTTGAGCAGTTTGGGGACTCGCTGGATGTCGTCGGCAACCTGCCCTACTACATCACTTCCGACATCCTCCTGCATCTCTTCTCCGCATCCGCGCACCTTGGACGCGCCGTGCTGATGATGCAGCGCGAGGTGGGCGAGCGGGTCGCGGCCAGGCCCGGCGTGCGCGACTACGGCCTTCTCTCCGCCACCACGCAGATGTACGCGGAGGTGGAGCATCTGTTCACGCTGTCGCCGGAGGCCTTCAGTCCGCCGCCGGATGTGTACTCGTCGGTGGTGCGGCTGCACTTTGCGCCGCGCTATGTGGAGCTTGGCGTGGATGCGCAGGGGTTCGACCGTTTCCTGAAGCAGGCCTTCGCGCAGAAGCGCAAGACGCTGAAGAACAATCTGCAGTTTGCCGGGTACGCGACCGAGACGCTTGCGGAGCGTTGGCCGACAGAGTTGGCGGCGCAGACGCGGGCGGAACAAACGTCGCTGGAATCGATGGCGGAGCTTTACAAGTCGTTGCATCCAACCGAGCGTTTGGAGCTACTTCGCAGCGGCGAGTAAGCCGGCGGCGCGTTTGCGCACACGATCCATCACCTGCGTATCGTCGAGCAACGACTGAAGCACCGGCGCTATGGTCGAGATCTCGAGAGCGCGGCCCTCCTTCACCGCATCCTGAAACAGGGCAAGTTCATGGTCAAGACCAAGCCGGTCGTAGCGGTGCTTCAGGTCGATGCTGCGCCCTTCGTCAAGCGTCACGGCTATGCCCTGAAAGGTGTCGGTTAACGCGGCGACATCCTTGTTCTCGGTGTAATTGTAGGTACACTGGCCCGTGCCGTCGGGACCGGTGTAGCTGATCGTCTTGGCGCCGGTGTTGGCAATGTTCTTCTGGTGCGACTCGCAGCCGCCGACCAGGCGCGCGGTGTTGTGCAGGTGCTCGAAGAGCCGCGCGGTGGTCTGGGGCGAGATCGTGATGTCGCGCGAGATAGCTGCCGGCGCGGAGGAGGGTGAGACGGAGGCGCTGGAACCGTATCCAGAACCATATCTGGAACCGGCGTCGGCGGGTGGCGAGTAGACGGCGCGGTAGCTTCCAGAGCCATCCTGATGCAGGGTGATGGTGTACTCGGGCACGGGCATTCCCACGCGTGTGAAATGGAAGGTGAGCACGGCGTCAGCCGGCGGTGGAGCCTGCGCGGAGGCGAGAGCCAACGGCAAGGCCAGGAGCAAAATCCTCATCGGCGAACTCCTGCGCGCTGGATCTGGATCTGGGCCTGCGTGGTGTGCAGGTGGCAGATTGCGATGGCGAGCGCATCGGCGGCGTCGGCCGACTCCGGCGCGCGATCGAGCTTGAGCAGGCGCGTGACCATGAACTGGACCTGCTCCTTGGCGGCGAGACCGTAGCCGACGACGGCGGACTTGATCGACAGCGGCGCGTACTCGGCGACGGTTTTACCGGAGAGCGCCGCAGCCAGCATGGCGACTCCGCGCACCTGGCCGAGCTTGAGCGCGCTCTTGGCGTTGGCGGAGAAGAAAACCTCTTCGATGGCGATGACGTCGGGTGCGTAAAGCTCGATCTGCGCGGTCAGTTCGGCGAAGACCTGCGCGAGCCGCTGCGCCGTGGTCTCCTTTTTACTCAGACGGATGGTGCCCGCCGCGATATGCACGAGCTGCGACGTGGCGGCGCGCTGGTCAAGTTCGACGACGCCGAAGCCGGTGAATTCGGTGCCGCAGTCGATTCCAAAGACGCGCATGGAAAGAGTGTACCGCGAGGGAATGGAGTCGGGAAAGCGACCCTCCTTCCTCCCTGCAGAAATTGCGCAAAATATTCAAAAAGAACCACTTAGGTCTGGACCCGCAGTGCGGGAACGTTGCACTGATTCTGAGGCAGCGGGTTTTACAGGCGAGCGGACACCTGCCTGCCGGCCTGTTCCAGGAAGAGTTTGCGCGAACTCACGTCGGGTCCGGCGGTATGCAGAAGAGACAGTACCACTAATTTGCTCTGGTGTTGAATGAGCAGCACCAGGTCGCCCTGTCGCGTCATCAGAACGTCGGCGTGATCGCCAGGACCGAAGGCGGCCTCGCGCCATTTGAGAGGCGTCACCTGTTCGAGCGCCTGAAGTTCCGCGTAGGCGTCGTACTTGTTGGCGTGGATGGAACCGCGAACGGAGAAGACCGCATGGCCGGTGCCGTCGTTGAAGATGCATGTGCCGGCCAGATCCGACTTTGCTCCAACCTTCACCGAAGAGCCCACTACGACGCTAACCTCCTGCTGGCTCAGCAGCATGCAGGAATTGGGAATAGGCTTCATCTCGGCTGAGGCGGAGAGGGTTGCGCCGGCGAGCGCGGCGGATGCCTGGAAGAGGTGGAAACGCATGTGGAAGCTTAGCGCACTGCGAGACGTGGCATCGGAATATTTTTGATCACATATAAGTTTAATATTATATTTCAAGGATGACCGTTGAGATTGAGGTCACCGACGAGTTCAAGACCTGGTTTCTGGATCTGACCCTGCCCCGGCGTGAGGCAGTGGCTCGGGTGGTGGATATGCTTGAGCAATTCGGAATCGACCTGCCGTTTCCTTACAGCAGCTCCATCTCAGCCTCGAAGATTGCGATGCGCGAGCTTCGAGTGCAGCACATGGGCGAGCCGTACAGGATTCTTTATGTTTTCGATCCGGAACGTCAGGCAGTTCTTCTTGTGGGAGGTAACAAGGTCGGTAAGGGCAACCGCTGGTATAAGAGCGCAATTCGCCTGGCAGAGCGGCTCTATGATGAATACCTGCGAGGGGTTTAGGTTTTGAGACGGAAAGGTGGCAGCGATGAAGACGACGAAGTGGAAAGATTTGGAAGACGGAATTGCACCCGAGCGAAGAGCGGAGATTCGCCGGGAGGCGCAGGAAGAGATTGAGCGGATAGGTTTTTCCGCGTTGCGGAAGGCTCGGCAGCTAACTCAGGTGGAACTTGCCAGGAAGCTGGCAATGGACCAGGGTGGTGTATCGCAACTGGAAAGTAGAAGTGACCTGTTATTGAGTACGCTGGCGAAGTACATCCGGGCACTCGGCGGAGAGATAAGGATACAGGCTGTCTTTCCCGAAGCTACCTTCGATCTGGAGCCACTGCCTTCTGCAGTATCGCTGGGTGAAGTTCCCGTACGAAAGCGGCTGGCGAAAAAGCAAAAGGCCGCATAATCGATTCGTGAGCGCACGGCGACGGCGGTACTTACCTTGAGATGCCGTCCATAGGGGAACTTGCAGAGGCATAGAGCTTGCGCGGCATGCGTCCGGCGAGGAATGCCTCCCGGCCTGCCTGCACGGCTTTGCCCATGGCCGAGGCCATCAGCACGGGGTCGCTGGCGCCGGCGATTGCGGTGTTCAGCAGCACTCCGTCGAAGCCCATCTCCATGGCGAGCGCGGCGTCCGATGCCGTGCCCAGGCCGGCGTCTACGATCAGCGGAACCTCGGTGATCAGCTCACGCATCATGCGCAGGCTGGTCGAGTTGGCGATGCCGATGCCGGTGCCGATCGGCGCACCCAGCGGCATGACAGCAGCGGCTCCGGCATCGATCAGGCGCTTCGCGAACACGATGTCGTCCGAGGTATAGGGCAACACCGTGAAACCCTCTTTCACTAAGACGCGCGTGGCTTCGAGCGTCGCCTGAACGTCGGGGTAGAGCGTCGGCAGATCGCCGATGACCTCGATTTTGACCCAATCGGATAGCCCAACCTCGCGGCCGAGACGCGCGGCGCGGATGGCTTCCTCGGCGGTGTAACAGCCGGCCGTGTTGGGCAACAGGAAGTATTTCTTCGGGTCGATGTGGTCGAGCAGCGACTCGGAGGTGCGGTCGAGATTAACGCGGCGCACGGCCACGGTAACCATCTCCGCCGCAGAGGAGGCGATGGCGGCGGCGGTCTGGGGGCCGTCCTTGTATTTGCCTGTGCCGACGATGAGGCGGGAGGTAAAAGTACGGCCGGCGATGACGAGCGAACTGGTGGAATTCATTATCAGGTTAGATGCAGCTCGAGGGCTTCCGGGAACCAAAGCCCTATTCGGGATCAAGTCCACGCGCGAAAGCAGAATGCCCGATTCCCCTGCGGAGAATCGGGCATTCTGGCGGTGAGCTGTTGAGATTGACCTGAGGCATCCGCAGCTCGGATGGGCCTCGGCGTGGATAGTTCCGCTAACGCCAGGACTAGAGCGGGATGCTCTAAGCCTCAGTCACCTCACGTACCGTTTTGCTACAGTTACTGTCAATTTTCATAGGCTGGACCATCCTCCTTTCCCGTGTAGAAACAACATAACGGATCGGGCGTCCGCAGGTCAAGTGCGGCCGCCAGGGGCGGGTCACTTCAGGTACGCGCGTACGAGGTCGATGATCTCCTCGCCCAGATCCGGGGTGAGCGGTGCGGAGCCTCCGCCCAGCAGATGCAGACGAACGTGGTCTTCCAGCACCTCAGCCATCAGCGAGTTGATGCCTCCGCGCACGGCGGCCAGCAGCATCAGCACCCTGGTACAGTCGTGCTCCTCCGAGAGCGTGCGCTTGACGGACTCGATCTGTCCCTGAATGCGCTTGACCCGATTGAGAAGTTTGGTGCGTTCACGATTCTTTTCCATAAACAAAGTTTCTCATAAAAGGATCATGCAGTATACGGTACCGGGGTATACTAAAAGGGCCACGGCGTCGAATTAACGCAACGATTCACCATGTATTCAAACATGGCCTTGATGATTAGGACTTCATGCATATTCTTCGTTCCCTCCTTCTCGCGGGCTGCTGCTGGTTCCTAACGATTTCAGCGAGCGCTCAGCATCCGTCCGAACCAAGCCCCGAAAGCGCATCGGATCAGGGCGCGCCGAGCATGTTCAACCACTCCGATACGACGCGCTACCTGATCGGCGGTCAGGCAAATATCATCTTCCAGGCGCATGCGCCGTTTCACTCGCCGTACGCGGGGACCAACAGCTTCCTGAGCCGGGGCGAGTACAAGACATCGCTGATCGGCACGATCTATACGGGGCTGGAGCTGAATCCGAATTCGCGCTTTGCCACCGACGCGATCTTCGATGTGGAAGCAGCCGGCGGGCGCGGTCTGTCGGAGGCGCTCGGGATCGCGGGCTTTACCAATCTCGACGTGGTTCGGAATCCGAGCCTGGGATCGACGCCCTACCTTGCGCGTTATGAGATTCATCAGGTGATCGGGCTTTCGGACAGGCTGGTCGCCTCGTCGCGGAATGCGTTCTCGCTGCAGCCGTCGTTGCCGGATGTGAGGCTTGAGTTCTGGGTGGGACGCATGAGCCTGCCTGACCTGATCGACCTGAACTCGGTTGGAACCGACTCGCACCTGCAGTTTATGAATTGGTCGATCGACAATACCGGAAGCTGGGACTACGCAGCCAATACGCGCGGCTATACCGATGCAGTGGTGAGCGAGTTTACAATTCACGACTTTACGGCGCGCTACGCCCTGGCCGCGATGCCAACGGTTGCGAACGGCATCGACCTGCAATACGACTTTTCGAAGGCCAGCGGACAGAATATCGAGCTGGAGTTCCGCGGCGGCCCGGGAACGCACTTCAATCAACCGGGACGCAAGGGTGCGGTCCGCATTCTTGGCTTCGTCAACCACGCCGACATGGGCGACTATCGCCAGCAGAACCAGATTTTTCTGAAAGGAGGGACCGCAACCCCGGACATTACCGCACATCCTCAGCAGACGACAGTGAAGTACGGCGCTGGCGCCAACTTCGAGCAGGAGATAAGCAACAACGGCCGAGTATGGGGGCAGTTCGGATGGAATGAGGGCCAGCATGAGTCGTTCGCTTACACTGAGATCGATCAGACTATCGCCTTTGGCGGCGACTACGGCATGCGCAGGTTCGGGCGCGAGAATGACAAAATCGGACTAACCTATGTCACCAATGCGATCAAGCGCGACCACCAATGGTATCTCGCGCACGGCGGGGTTGGCTTCCTGCTGGGTGATGGCCGTTTGAACTACGGCCGGGAAGACATCGTCGAGGCGTACTACAACTACCACGCGTGGAAGGGCGTGTATTACGCGCTCGACGAGCAGTTCATCGCGCATCCGGGATACAACCAGGATCGCGGGCCGGTGATGGTGGAGAGCGTGCGGATGCACGTGGATTTTTAGCCGGCTGTGGACACCCGCAGATTGCCGCCGGTCATCTGGCCGGGCTGATCGATCTTCAAGAGACTCAGCAAGGTGGGCGAGAGATCGCGCAGGCTGCCGCCTTCGCGAAGCGTCATGTTTTTCTCGTCAGAGACCAGGATGAACGGCACGGGATTGGTCGTGTGCGCGGTGTGCGGGCCGCCCGTCGCGGGGTCGATCAGCATCTCGGCGTTGCCGTGGTCGGCGGTGATCAACATCGATCCGCCGTGTTGTTTGATTGCCTGGTAAATGCGCCCAAGCTGCGCGTCGACCGTCTCGACCGCGCGAATGGTCGGCTCCATCCTGCCGGAATGCCCAACCATGTCGGCGTTGGCGAAGTTGACGATGATGACGTCGAAGGCCGTGTCGGTGAGCGCCTTGATGACGGTGTCGGCGATGCCGGGCGCGGACATCTCGGGCGCGAGATCGTAGGTCGCGACCTTCTGCGAGGCGACCAGTTCGCGATCTTCGCCGGGAAACGGCTTCTCAATGCCGCCGTTGAAGAAGTAGGTGACGTGCGCGTACTTTTCCGTTTCAGCTACCCGCAAGTTCCGGAGATTAGCCACGCCCATCACGTTGGCGAGCAGGTTGTCCATCGATTCGGCGGGGATGACGATGGGCAGCTTGTAGGCTTTGTCGTACTGCGTCATGCAGACGTAGTGGATGCGCGCCGGAAGGGTCTGCGGCGGGATGGCAGCGTCCAGTTCGGCGGATTTTGGCAGATCGCGGCCCATGGATTGGTTGAGGCCGGAGGTGCGCGTCAATACGCGGGTGATCTGGCGCACGCGATCCGCGCGATAGTTGAAGTTGATGACGACATCTTCGTCGCGGATGAGGCCGAGGGGCTTATCGTCTGGTCCATCCACCGTAAACGGCGGAATGAACTCGTCGGTGATGCCGTTCGAATAGTGCTCTCGCACGCGGGCGAGCGGATCTGTCGCCTGGCCGCCCTCCGGAGTGCCCGTCACCATGGCGTCGAAGGCCTGCTTCGACTTCTCCCAGCGCATGTCGCGGTCCATGGCGAAGTAGCGCCCGGAGATGGATGCAAGCTGGCCGATGCCGATTTCGCGGAACTGCTGTTCGAGCTCCTCCAGATAGCCGAGGCCGCTGGTGGGCATGGTGTCGCGGCCGTCCATGAAGGCGTGCACGAAGACGCGCTCGACTCCCTGCTGCTTCGCCAGCCGCAGCAGAGCGTAGAGGTGGCGCTGGTGCGAGTGCACGCCGCCATTCGAGACCAGCCCGATCAGGTGCAGCGCGCGACCCTTCTGCAGCGCCAGGTCGCAGGCGCGCAGCAGGGTGGGATCGGTGAAGAAGGTCCCATCCACTATGGCCGTATCGATCCGCGTCATGTCCATGCGCACGATGCGCCCGGCGCCGAGGTTCAGGTGGCCGACTTCGCTGTTGCCCATCTGGCCGTCGGGCAGGCCGACGAAGTGTTCCGAGGCGCGCAGAAGCGTGTTGGGGAAGTCGCGCAGCAGGGCGTCGTAGACCGGCTTGTGCGCCTGGGCGATGGCGTTGCCGTGGGTTTCGGCGCGATAGCCCCAGCCGTCGAGGATGGTAAGGATGATGGGAGATTTCGACATAGGTTTGATTCTACGGCCGACGGGTTAGCGCCGAGCGGGATGCGCATCGGGGGGCGACGGCCCGTACGAAGTGAATGCCATCGCTTCGGCTATGGCCCTGCTTTCTGACTCAGGCTTCGAGCGGAGTGAGGCGAACGGAGCCGACGTTTTCACCCTTGACACAAAATTCCCGGCCGGTCGCGGCATGGAAGCGGAAGAAGCCGAGCGAGGTTCCCTCTCCGGGAAACATCCAGTCGTGCAGTTCGATGACGATGAGGGTGAAGCGATCGAAACTGCTGACATCTCCGCTGAAGAGCGAACGTTCGGCGCCTTCTATATCCAGCTTCAGGATGAAGGGGGTGAACTGCGACGCGGGCTTTCCGTTCAGCAGGGTGGGCAGCGAGATCATGTCGATGCTGGGGCCGACCGGGGCGTCGACGGTGCGATGCGCCCAGCCACCGTCGTCCGACCGGCTGAGGTAGGCGGTGCCGTCGGCGGGAGCCAGCCCCGCGAGCCTGAGGTCTACGTCCAGCCCGGCCGTGTTGTACTGAAGATAGGAGAAGTTTTCGGCGTCCGGCTCGATGGCGATGACGTGGGCCCTGGGATAGCGTTGCAGGAACCGGAGGACGCTGGCGCCTATGTTCGCACCGCCGTCGACGATCAGGGGAGTGCGCCCGGCAGCGACGATCTGGTCGTAGGCGGCATCGAGAATGGCGCTTTGCGGACCCCACGGAAGATCGTATTGATCCTCTTCGAAGCACTGCCTGATGACGCTCAGGTCCGCCTTCGTCCGGCGGTGCTTCATCACCACCGTGGCCCCACGGTAGGGGATGCGGGAGACCTGTTCGGTGGGCGCCAGGTCGGACCTGGCGGCGCGGCGCGTTGCGTGAACGAGAGAGCGCGCGAGGCCGAACACAGCTTCCCCGCCTGGGGCCGACCTGATTTTTGCGACGATTTGCCAGAGTTTCATGCGCCTGCCGTTCTTTGCCGGAACCATCGGGCGAGTTGAGTATAGAGCATATGCAGCAGGACCTTATAACGCATTGGAGCGTGGAATGGATCGCGCAGAATCGACCGCAGCATCATGCCGAGATGACCCGGCGCGCCGGCCTCTCGCATGGTCAGCGCCGCACTGGCCTCGTGCTCGCTGCGAACGCGCCGGTAATGCAGCCAACGTTGCGGCCAGCGCAGCTCCGGCAGAACATGTCGGCGGTAGACCAGATCCGTCTCGGCCAGCCACACCGGTGTATTGTGGGAGGTGTTATTCGCATGCACCCGATACAGCAACATCGGATCCTCGCATGCGACAAACTCCGTACCTGCCTTCTCGAGTCGCATCCAAAGATCCCAATCCTCAAGGATTCGGAAGCTGGTGTCGAAGCCGCCTGATGCAAGAAATGCTGAGCGGCGCATCAGCACGGAACTTGGCATGAAAACCGTATTGCGAAACAGCGCCTTGCGTATTCCTTCGGGCGGAGGAACATGCACAGTGGAACCCATTTTCTTTACACCGTCAGTCTCGATGAAGTGAACCCTGGCGGTGTAGCAGAGATCGGCCCGTGGATTCTCCACCAACTCCTGCATCTGCCGCTCAAGTTTGTTCGGCAACCACAGATCGTCGGCGTCGATGAATGCGATCCACTCTCCGGTCGCCTCCTGCACGCCGAAGTTGCGGCTCGCGGCCTGGCGAGCATTGGATCGACGAATCACGCGTACCGGCGCTCCGAAGGCTTCGGCAACATCAGCCGTGTCATCGGTCGACCCATCATCGATGACCAGGACTTCATCGGCAGGCAGCGTCTGCGCCAGAACGCTCCTAAGCGTCTCGGGCAGCAATCTGGCCGCGTTGTATGCAGGGATAACTACGGAGATGGACATGGACAAAGTGGATTGAATTTCGCGCGGCATCTTTCGGCCTGCACACCGTTATCCGCCACTGTTCAACGGCAGGCCGGCCTGGGAGGGACGGGCGAAGCCTCCTGTAAGCCACTCATACAGCATGCGCAACAGCATCCTGTAGCGATACGGATCGTCGAAGGGGAGATGCAGGATGGCTTTCAGCATAACTGGAATGCATCGCCGATCTCTCCTTTGTAGAAGGTTCTTCGCGACGTACGCCTGATTCTCTCCCCAGAAGCGGTTTTCATACAGTATTCCCTGCCATCGGGAAAGTTGAGGCAGGACATGGCGATGGAAGAGTTCGGCATTCTCGCGAAGCAGGGTAAAACCGTCTCCTGACATGTTGCCGGGATGCAGCCGATAGAGGAGCAGCGGCTCTTCACACGAGGCAAAGCTGGTTCCTGCAAGGATCAGGCGCAGCCACAGATCCCAATCGTCGGTAATTCGATACTGCGAATCAAATCCCCCGCTCGCAAGGAAAACCGACCTCCGTATCACGACACAGCTGGGTACGAAGGTCGCTCTGCGCAACAACTCCTCTCTGATCCGTTCAGCGGGCGGACCTAAGATTGGAGGCATATGCACCTGGCGACCGTCTTTCATGAAGAACCGGGTTCTGCCGGTGTAACAGAAGTCAGCCTCCGGATGCGCCGCCAACTCCTGCATTTGCCGCTCCAGTTTATTCGGAAGCCAAAGATC
>CAXTMK010000052.1:27809-29036 GCA_964245315.1 uncultured Acidobacteriaceae bacterium
CCATAAAGGCTAACCACTCCGACTTTGCCTCCTGAGCGGCAAAGTTGCGGCTGGCGCCCTGGCGCGCGTTCTTTCTACGAAACACTTTTACCGGCGGGCCATAACTCTCCGCGATTTCGGCGGTGTCGTCGGTTGAACCGTCGTCGACCACGAGGACTTCATCCGGCGGAAGCGTCTGTGCGAGTACGCTGTCTAGTGTTTCCCGCAGGAAGACTCGCGCGTTGTAGGCTGGGATCACGACGGCGATCGACATAATTCAGCGGATATCCTTTGCTCGAATCGACGTGCGAGCGCGACCAGCGTAGCTAGTGTAATCGGTCGCAGCTTCGCAGACTACCGGAATCTACTCCGCTGGAAGCGTCAGCGTGACGGACGTGTTTACTCGCTGTAGTTGATACTCTCGATGCCCAGAAACTCCGCCGACTGGCCGAGCTGTTCCTCGATGCGCAGAAGCTGGTTGTACTTGGCGATGCGGTCGGTGCGGCTGGCCGAGCCGGTCTTGATCTGGCCAGCTCCGGTGCCGACGGCGAGGTCCGCGATGAAGGTGTCTTCGGTTTCGCCCGAGCGGTGCGAGATGATGCTCGTAAAGCCGAAGCGGCGGCCCAGTTCGATCGCCTCCAGCGTCTCCGAGATGGTGCCGATCTGGTTCACCTTGATCAAAATCGAGTTGCCGCACTTCTCCTCGATGCCGCGACGCAGGCGCTCGGTGTTGGTGACGAAGAGATCGTCGCCGACCAGCTGGATCTTGTCGCCGATCTTCTCCGTCAGGTACTTCCAGCCCTCCCAGTCGTCTTCCGCGAGGCCGTCCTCAAGCGAGACGATGGGATACTGCCGCGTCCACTCGATCCAGAAGTCGGCCATCTCCTCGCTGCTCAGTTCGCGCTTGTCCGACTTCTTGAAGATGTATTTGCCGGTCTCCTTGTTGTAGAATTCCGACGACGCGGGATCGAGCGCGATGGCGATGTCTTCGCCGGGCTTGAGCCCAACTTTTTCGATGGCTTCGAGGATCAGTTCGACCGCTTCGGAGTTCGACTTCAGGCTGGGCGCGAAGCCGCCTTCATCGCCCACGGCGGTGTTGTAGCCCTTCTTTTTCAGAACGCCCTTGAGGGTGTGGAAGACTTCGGTTCCCTGGCGCAGCGCGTCGGAAAAGGTCTCCGCGCCGACCGGCATAATCATAAATTCCTGGAAGTCGACATTGGAGTCCGCGTGCGAGCCGCCGTTGAGGAT
>CAXTMK010000052.1:29046-29776 GCA_964245315.1 uncultured Acidobacteriaceae bacterium
TGTTCATCATAGGCGTCGGCAGCAGGCACGCATTTACGCCACCGAGATAGCGGTAGAGCGGAATCTTGAGCGCGTTCGCCGACGCGCGGCAGGCCGCCATTGAGACCGCCAGGATGGCGTTCGCGCCCAGCCGCGACTTGTTGTCGGTGCCGTCGATGGCGATCATGGTGGCGTCCAGCAGGCGCTGGTTGGTCGCGTCCATGCCGACCAGTTCGGGCGACAGAATCGACTCCACATTGTCGACCGCCGAGAGCACGCCCTTGCCCAGATAGTGCTCCATGTCGCCGTCGCGCAGTTCGACGGCCTCATGCTCGCCGGTCGAGGCGCCGGATGGAACTGCGGCGCGGCCCAGGGCGCCGCCAGAGAGCAGAACGTCGGCTTCGACGGTAGGATTGCCGCGGGAGTCGAGGATCTCGCGGGCGGTAATGGAGACGATGTCGGTCATGATTTTCCTTTGATCTTGCGATGACTCCGAGTGCGAAGCAATGCGGTGGATCAGACGGTCGTTCAGCTTCGGGCGACGGTCGACAGGGATCGGTGCGGCTCCGGGGGTTGCGCCGGCGATGGATTCAATCAGTTCGACTGGACGAGGCGGCACCGAACGATTCTAGCAAACGAAGATGACTGGCAGCTCTCGACTCGATACTTCCCACTTTAGCCGGGCCTTGGACTTTCGCTATTAGCTGCGGCGGTTCCTGGCCTCAGATTTGCATAGCTGAGCCTGACAAGC
>CAXTMK010000053.1:0-24359 GCA_964245315.1 uncultured Acidobacteriaceae bacterium
CCCCATAATCCTGAAATTTGCGCCTTCCGCACCCTCTTCCGTGCGAGTATCATCTATACAAGAGACATCAGGAGAACCCAACATGGCATACAGCGATAAGGTAGTCGATCACTACAGCAATCCCCGAAACGTCGGGCAGATGGACAAGTCCTCGGACGAAGTCGGCACCGGCCTGGTCGGCGCGCCGGAGTGCGGCGACGTGATGCGCCTGCAGATCCGCGTCAACCCCGAGACCCAGGTGATCGAGGACGCCAAGTTCAAGACCTTCGGCTGCGGCTCGGCCATCGCCTCCAGCTCGCTCGCGACCGAGTGGGTGAAGGGCAAGACCATCGCCGAGGCGCTGACCATCTCGAACACCGATATCGTCAAGGAACTGGCGCTGCCGCCGGTGAAGATCCACTGCTCGGTGCTCGCGGAAGACGCGATCCGCGCGGCAATTGGTGACTGGAAGAAGAAGAACCACGTCGGCGAGACTGCGGATCAGGGCGTCCTCGCGGCCCACTAAGTTAAACCATCCGGGTGCCCCATCTCAAATAGTTAACTATTTGAGATGGCTTGTCCTGTGCCGAATCATGTCCACAACTCTCCTACAACCCGGCACCTCCGCCCCATCGGTCACCGCCAAGGACCCTTTGGCCGGCATGACCCTGCTCACCGCCGAGGGCCAGCAGCCCCGTGCGAAACAGGCCATCGAGATCACCAAGTCCGCGCTCAAGCGCATCCGCATCGCCATGGCCAAGGAGGGCATCTCGCCCACCGCCGGCGGCTTGCGCGTTGGCATCACAGGCGGCGGCTGCTCCGGCCTCAGCTATAACATCCGTTTCGACACCCAGCCCCGCGAGCGCGACCGCACCTTCGTCTTCGGCGCCGGCCTTGAGACGCCGAACGACCCCTCCGGCGCCCAGCCCATCCGCATCTTCGTCGACCCGAAGAGCTTCCTGTACCTCGCGGGCATGGTGCTGGACTTTGAAGAGACCCTGATGCGTCAGGGCTTCAATTTTATCAATCCGAATTCGACTAAATCGTGCGGATGCGGCAGCAGCTTTTCGGCTTAAGGTCGAGTCACGAATGATTGAATACACAGTCATCTACGAACGCGGAAACGACGGTGGCTGGGGTGCCTATGCGCCCGACCTTCCGGGGTTGGGCGTAGTCGGCGACACCTTTGAAGAGGCCGAGCAACTGATTCGCGAGGGAATCGTTATTCATCTCGACGGCTTGAAGGAAGATGGGCTCCCGATTCCTGAGCCCACCACCCTTGCCGCTCGTGTAGCCGTCGCCGCCTAGCCCGGCCGCGGCACATCGGCCAGCCGATTTGCTCCCTGAACACCCAGCATCCAGCCCGGATACTCAGGGGGCAGCGCGCTCACCTCATCCAGCTTCTTTATCTCTTCCGCGCTCAGCGTTACCTCGCACGCTGCCAGGTTATCGTCGAGCTGGTCCATCCGCTTTGCCCCGATGATGATCGACGTTACCACGGGTTTCGCCAGCAGCCAGGCCAGGGCGATCCGCGCCACGCTTACGTCCCTGGCTTCCGCGATCGGCTGCATCGCGTCGAGAATCCGCCACGCCCGTTCCTTATCCACGAGTGGGAAGTCGAACTCCGCGCGTCGCGTGCCTTCGGGCTTCTGGTTCTCGCGCGAGAACTTGCCCGACAGCAGGCCGCCGGCCAGCGGACTCCACACCAGCAGGCCCATCTTCTCGGCTTCGAGCAGCGGCACGATCTCGCGCTCCAGATCGCGGCCGGCGATGGTGTAGTACGCCTGCACCGTCTCGAAGCGCGCCAGGCCTTTGGCCTCCGACAGGCCTAGTGCCTTCGCCATCTTCCACGCCTGCCAGTTCGAGCAGCCGATGTAGCGCACCTTGCCCTGCTGCACCAGCGTGTCGAGCGCGCGCAGCGTCTCTTCCACCGGCGTCACGGCGTCGTTGCCGTGAATCTGGTAGAGGTCGATATGGTCCGTCTGCATGCGCGTCAGGCTGGCCTCGACCGCGTCCATGATGTGCCCGCGCGAGGCGCCGACATCGTTGCGCCCCGGACCCACACGGCCATATACCTTGCTCGCGATCACGACATCCTTGCGTGCGATGCCGAGATTCTTCAGCGATTGGCCCAGCGTCTTTTCGCTCTCGCCCTCGCTGTAAACGTCGGCCGTATCGATGAAGTTGATGCCGGCTTCGAGGGACCGCCTGATGAGCGCATCCGCTCCCGCCTGGTCCACCGTGCCGATCTTCGACCAGAAGCCGGAGCCGCCGTGAAACGTCATCGTTCCCAGGCACAGCCGCGAGACCAGCAGCCCGGTATTGCCCAATGTCTTGAACTCCATTGCAAGAACCCTCATCCGAATGCGTCGGCGTCTCGATTGGATGCTGCCTGCTCACGCTCTGCTTCAGCGCTTCGGTTAACATTCATTCATCGAGAGCCATGGTGTTCGAACAAAAGATTGCGGAACTTCAGAAAGACGGCTTCTGCGTCCTCGACGCTCAGTTGCCGGGGCCCCTGCTCGAAGCCTGCCGCGATGCGTTCCAGCCGACGCTGCTCCATCACATCGCCAACGCGGAACGGAATCGTGGCCCGCATCGCTACTTTCTTCCCATGCCATTCACGCCTCCGTGCTTCGCGCCCGAGTTCTTCTTCGAACCGGGCATCCTCGCCATCGTTTACGCCATTCTGGGTGATCGCATCGTCGCGGACCAGTGGGGATGCGACGCTCCGGTCTTTGGCTCCGAGCACCAGCAGCCTCATGTCGACTACGCGCGCCCGCTGTTCGCCGAGTTGCCCGATCTCCAACTCCCGCCGTACATGCTTGTCGTCAGCTTCGGCCTCGTGCCGATCACGTCCGCCAACGGCGCCATCGAGATCGCACCCGGCACGCATTGCATGACCCGCGCTGAAGCGATCCATGCCTTTGAATCGGGCGCAATCCCGCTACAAGCTGTCCCGCTCGCGCTCGGCGACGTCCTCATCCGGCATCCGTGGGCGATTCATCGCGGCACACCAAACAACTCGCCCCAACCGCGCCCGCTGCTCAGCATCCGTTATGTCCGCCGCTGGTACGCCGACGCCAGCCGCGAGGTTTGCACGATCCCGCTGGCAGTCTGGCAATCTCTGACTACGGAACAGCAGGCGATCATGCGCTTCCCCGTCGCTGACGGTACTCTGTAGACATGGCCGATGTCCTCACAACTGCACCCGACTACTTCGCCGTCTTCGCCCTTCCGCGCCTCCTGAACCTCGACACCGCCGCTCTGGAAAAGACCTTCTACGCGCAATCGCGCAGGCTGCATCCCGACCGCTTCGCCGCCAAACCCGCCGCAGAACAGGAAGCAGCGCTGGCCCAATCCTCGTTGTTGAACGACGCGTACCGAACCCTGCGCGACCCCATCGCGCTAACCCAGCATCTGCTCACGCTGGAGGGAGTCGAGTTGGAAGAGCAGTCGAAGTCCGCTACAGAAGCGGCGCGGACGAGCGGCACCCAGAAGAAACAGCTTATTCCGCCCGAGTTGCTGGAGGAGGTCTTTGAGCTGAACATGCAGTTGATGGAAATGAAGGCGGCGAAAGAGATGGGCGACGACGCCGACCCCGATCTAAAGCGCGACCTCGAAGCCGCCGCCGCAACCTTCAACTTGAAGATGTCCGAGACGCAGGCGGAGCTCGAAGCGCTCTGGATCCGCTGGGATACGGCTGCGGACGATGACGCGCGCAGCGCCGCTAAAGATGCCATGGTCACGCTGCTGAACAAGCGCAGCTATCTGCGCAACCTGGTCCGGGATGTCAATGCGGCGCTCGAACAGAGCTTGCTCTCTGGCGAGAAATCACGATACACTTGAAAGGTTCGGCTGTGAGTTGTTTTTCCACACAGGCTGGTCCCAACACACCGGTTACTGGCCGAACGCCAAATCTGAAACAGAAGCACGCGCTGGGAAACGGAATCGCCTGAGGGGACCCGTCACCGCGTACGAGGGTTTTACCATGTATGCAGTCATCCGCACAGGCGGAAAGCAGTATCGCGTTGCCCCGGGCGACGTGTTGAAGGTCGAAAAACTCACGCACGACAACGGTTCCGTGGAGTTCTCCGATGTACTCGCCGTCTCCGGCGAAGCGGGCAGCTTTGAGCAGGCGCTTGAGGGTGCCAAGGTAACCGGAACCGTCATCGGCGCGGGCCGCGGCGACAAGATCCTGGTCTTCAAGTTCAAGCGCAAGAAACAGTACAAGCGCATGCAGGGACACCGGCAGGCCTTCAGCGAGATCAAGATCGACGAGATCGCGGTGAACGGCAAGAGCTTCAAAGCCTAAGAGTTTTCAACACGATACGCGTGCACGAGGCTACGGGCCCGGCGCGCAACGAGGGGATAGAGATGGCGCATAAAAAAGGTCTAGGATCGTCCAAAAACGGACGCGATTCGAATGCACAACGGCTGGGCGTAAAGCGCTTCGGCGGCGAGGTCGTTCCGGGCGGCTCCATTCTGGTGCGGCAGCGCGGGACACCGCTGAAGCCGGGCCTGAACGTCGGCCGCGGCAAGGATGACACCCTGTACGCGAAGGTGTCGGGCATTGTGAAGTTTCAGGATCGCGGCCAGCATGGACGCTTCGTCTCCGTCGTCGCGGCGGAAGTTGTGGCTGTACCGGCTTAGTGTTTCTTTAGGATCAAGTCGAAAGGCCCTGCTTCGGCGGGGCTTTCGTGCGTTTGGGGATTTGCATGACGGAACCAAAGATGGGACTCGAAGGCGCTACGCGGCAGCAGGCGGGGCTAGGAGATTTCCTGTGGGAGGCGCACGCGGCGGGCGCCAAGGCGCTCGAATTTACGGCGGGACGCAGCTTCAACGACTACAGCGAGCATGAGGTGCTGCGCGCGGCTGTCGAAAGCATGCTTCGCATCGTGGCCGCGTCGCTCGAGGATGTGCGCGAGTATTTTCCGGATGAGGCGGCGAAGATGCCCCATGCGGCCGAGGCGATCGCGCTGCGGGAGCGGCTGGGGACGGAGGAGGATGCGGAGGTCTGGGGGTTCGTGCAGGGATCGCTGCCAGAGTTGGTGGCGGAGGTACAGGTGTTGCTGGAGGAGTGGCACGGGGCTTAGGGCGAATGCGGTGCCGAGCGAAAAGCAGATCCCTTCGGGCTGACAAACGAAAGTATTGTTTGTCATCCCGCAGGGATCCGCTTTTGTCTTGCTGTAGCCTTGGATTTACTTCGCGGTCGAAGCCGACGCGCCCGTCAGCGAGGCCGCCAGCACCACGACGTTGCTGTTGTTGGGGAACGTAACGCTCGCCACCGTCCTGGCCGGGTTCAGCGCGATGCTGTACTCGTACAGGTAGAACGTGCGGTTGTCGAGCAAGCCGGTCCCGGTATTGCGATGCGCCATGGTCAACGCCCTGGTCTCGCCGGTGAAGCCGGCCGGCGAGAACCAGTCGCTCAGGCTCTGGACGACCGAGGTGGAGGTCCCATCCGTGTACGTTACCCTGAACGTCTGCGACGCCTGCGCTCCGTTCACACCGGTCGCCAGCAGCTTGAGGCTGGCGAACTGGCCCGCCGGCAGCGCCACGGTCTGCCCGCTCACCGCGTCGAGGACGCCGGCGGGACCGAAGTAGAACGCCGTTCCCGCGACCGTCTGCTGCACGCCTGTCAGGTTGGCCGAGTAGGCCTCGGACAAGCCATTGGCCGCGCCATCGATGCCCGAGCCCGCAAAGGCGACGCTATCCGTCGCCAACGCCAGCACGTTGTAGTTGGGCGCCAGGTTGACGAAGTTGCTCGCCGTCGCCGGCGCAACCACCACCAGCGTCAGGTGAGCGGTAGCCGTCATGGCGCCCGAGACGCCGGTTATCGTGACCGCGTAACTTCCCGCGATGGTCGCCGGCGGAGCCAGGAAGTTCACGATCGCGGTGCCCTTGGCCGCTGTTCCGAAGAGAGCGGTTACGCCCGTTGGCAGGCCTGTGGCAGTCAGCGTCACCGCCGAACTGAAGCCGTTGACCGCGCCAATGGTCAGCGTCCCGGCCGAGCTGCCGCCGCGCGGCACAGCCAGCGAGGCCGGCAGGAACGCCAGCGTGAAGCTGGGTGCAACCACCGTCACGCTGACCGTCGTCGTCACCTTCAGCGTTCCCGACACGCCCGTCACCGTGACCGCGGACGTCCCGGCCGCTGCCGTGCCGGCGGCTGCGAGGGTGAGCAGGTTGCCGCTCCCCGTGCCCCACGTAGCCGTCACCCCGGCCGGCAAAGTGCCGATAGAAAATTGCACGCTGCCCGTAAAGCCGTTCACCGCGCCCACTGCGATCGTCGCCGTCGCCGCCCCGGGCCGCGAGATTGTGACGGTCGCGGTCGAGGGCGTGAGCGTAAAGCTCGGGGTCACTACCGTCACCGCCACGGTTGTCGACGCCTTTAGGCTGCCCGAAACGCCGTTGACCGTAACGCTATAGACGCCGCTAACGGTCGCGCTCCCCGCCGTGAACGACGGCACGCTGCCCGTGGTCGCTGTGGAGGCACTGAACGCCGCCGTAAGACCCGCCGGGAGCGTCGACGTCGTCAGCGCAACGCTGCCGGCAAAGCCATTGACCGCTCCTATGGCAATGGCGGTCGTCGAACTACCCGGCCGAACGACCGTGACGGCCGCGCTCGCGGGAGTCAGCGTAAAGCTGGGCGCGAGGATGGAGAGCGTCAGCGTCGCCGTGCCGCTCACCTTGCCCGACAGCCCCGTAATCGTGAGCGGGTAGACGCCCGCCGCGGCAGAAGTTCCGACCGTAACCGTGAGGCTGCTCGAGCCCGCCGCCGTCGAACTTAGAACGCTGGAAGCCGGGCTGAAGGCCGTGGTGACGCCGGCGGGCAGGCCCGTTACCGCAAGGGCGACCGTTCCGGTAAAGCCGCTCACCGGAGCGATGCTCAGGCTGCTTGCGCCGCTGGTCGTAGCGCCTGCCACGGGCTGACGAATTGCCAGTGCCGCAACCGGCAGAGTCAGCGTAAAGTTCGGAGCGGCGGAGCTTCCCATCAGGTCGTTGATGAGGTGCTGGCCGGCGGGCGAGCCCCAGCCGGTGGCGAGGTCGAAGCCGCCCACGGCGTTGAAGCCGTTGGAGCCGGTAGTGATGTCGTGGAAGTCAGAGGCGTAGTTGCCGCTGCTGCCGATCCCGTAGATGAGCGGATTGAGGAAGCCGACGCGCGGCCTGGAATTGGCCGCCGCCTGCTGGTTGGCGAGGGCCAGAAAGCCAGCCCAAAGCGGAGCGGCGGCACTGGTTCCGCCGACCGAGTAGGCGGCGCCGTTATCGCAGATCAGGTACATCTCGATGGCGGCTGTCAGAGCAACGTCCGGAATATTGCGCATCTTCGTCGAACCGCCTTTGCTTGCCATGGCCACTCCGGCCTGGTAGCTGGGTATCGCGTAGGTCGTGCTGACGCCGCCTCCGCTTCCGGACCATGTGCTCTCCGACAGCCACGGGCCGGCCGCGCCGGAGGTCGCCAGGCTGGTACCGCCGACCACGGTTACGTTGGGATCGTCCGAAGGCGTCATCACGCCATTGCTGTACGCGCCGCTGTCGCCCGAGGCCTGCATGAAGGATTGACCCTGCGCGATGTACTGCTTGAAGATCTGCTCGGTCGTTGCATTCACGCCGCCGAATCCCCAGGAGGAGCTGAGCTGCTGCGCCAGATTGTCGGTCGCCATGCGGTTCAGAATGTCGTTGGGCGTGGCGCCCTCGTAGACCATTACCTTCGTCAATCCGGGCGCCATGTACGACGCCATCATAATGTCGAGGATCACCTCGATGTTTTCTCCGCCGGCCGCGCCGCTGACGCCATCGATCAGCACGGTCTGGACCGGCACCGGCGGCAGCCCGGCGGCGGCGAAGTTTCTGGTCACGTCGCCGGCGAAGAAGCCGTCGAACTCCAGCAAACCGACCGTCTGGCCGCTGCCGGTCAGCGTTACGCCGGGCGCGTAGGCCGCACGGAAGTCCTTTCCGATGAGATACCCATTCGGACCGCTGCCGCTGACCAGCGGATTCGTGGCTGCGAGCGCGGCGCGCGCCACGCCCATGGGTTGCGGCGGCGCAAAGTTGTCCAGGCCCATGACGTCCAGCGCCCTGGTTCCGGCGGGCAGCGTGGGTTCGCGATCGGGCGCGTAGAACTCGCCGCGGGTGGGATGGCTGTAGGTCATCAGTTTGACTTGGAAGGCCTTCTCGACGTCCGCGCTCGCGCCGGAGACGCTGAGCACGCCGCGGTTGGAATGGGTATGGGTGACGGTTAGTCCGTTCTGCCGGGCGAACTGGATCAGCGCCTGATAGTCCTCTTCGCTGGGCGCGAAGCGCGCGGCAAACTGCTCCGGCGTGAGGTATTGGTGGAACTGCCCGCTGGCAGGGTCCGAGAGCTGAGGCAGCAGCGCGTCAAGTTCGTCCTGGTTGCGCAGCGGAAGTCCGATGGAGAGGTTGAACCGCTGCGTTCGCGGAGCCTGGTGCAGCGGCCGCGAAGCCGCAATCGCGCGGCGCAGGGGGGCCGGCCGATCGGACTGTCCGAGCGCCAGAACGCGGCAACAAAGGAACAGGCATGTCAGGAGTACACGGGAGAGAGGATTGCAGCGAAGCAATGAAAGCACGGCGGGACGACCTTTATCGATAGGTTGGAAGCCTGGGGCTTACGCTTCACTAAGGCCTGTATCGGCGAACTCGAAACGGGGCCGGTGCACTCGGCAACGCGGAAGGAAACTTTAGTCAGGTGACCGGAACGCGGCAAATTGCGGCGTGATTTTGCGCGGGGGGCTGGAACCATCTACCATCGCGGTGTGGAGACACCGTACAGCGGGACTCGCCCCAGCGCATGATGCCGACCGGATATACTTTGGACAAAGGGGATTGCATCATGCAGCCGGTCATCACTGAGAACCGCGAAAAAATTGCCGAGCTTTGCCGGACGCATCATGTGCGGCGACTGTCGGTATTTGGGTCGGCTGTTCGTGAGGACTTCGATCCAAGCCGAAGCGATGTCGATCTGCTGGTGGACTTTGTGGAAGATCCGGGCTTTCGCTATGCGCCGAATTTTTTTGCGCTGCAACGTTCCCTCGCCCAGCTTCTTGCCCGAGAGGTTGACTTGGTAATCGGCGGCTCTATCCGGAATCCATATTTGCTTGCCAGTATCGAGAGCGACACGCAGGTGTTGTATGCGTCGTGATTTCGCAACATACCTGTGGGATATCTTCGACGCCGGCGACTTAATACTGACTTATACCGGCGGGCTGAACCGGGACATCTTTTCAAGCCTTTCCGAGAAGCAGGATGCGGTAGAGCGCAGATTCGAGATCATGGGTGAAGCGATCAGGCAATGCCAGCTGCATTATCCAGCAGAGATAACTCAATTAGGTAACGTGCAAGGCGTGGTCGACTTTCGCAATTACCTCGCTCACCGCTATCACGCTGTGAAATCCGACTTGGTATGGGACATCATCGAGAATGATCTTCCATCTCTGCTCGCACGGGTAAAACCTTTGCTCACGCCGAGAAATCCTCCTGGTCGTCCTTAGCCCTTTTGCGAACCGGGGATCGACACGCTACCATCGCCAAGTGGACACACCGTACAAAAAGCCGAAGCCGTCTCTCCACCCCAGCGCGGAGGCGGAGCGCCTGGTCTCGGCCGGGTCGCTCGATGACGACGCGCAGTTCGAACTGAAGCTGCGGCCGCATCGGCTGTCCGAGTTTATCGGGCAGACGAAGGCTAAGCAGCAGCTGGCGATTGCCCTAGAAGCAGCAAAATCGCGCGGCGAGGCCATGGACCATGTGCTGCTCTTCGGGCCGCCGGGGCTGGGTAAGACGACGCTGGCAACCATCATCGCCAACGAACTGGAGGTCGCGTACCAGCAGACCAGCGGGCCTACGCTGCAGATTCAGGGCGATATGGTCGCCATCCTTACCGGCCTGCGCGATAAGCAGGTGCTGTTCATCGACGAGGTGCATCGGCTGCAGCCTGTGCTGCAGGAGAAGCTCTACACCGCGCTCGAAGACTACCGCATCGACATCATGATCGGGTCGGGGCCGGCGGCGAAGACGCTCGAGATGGACATCAAGCCGTTTACGTTTGTCGCGGCGACCACGCGGCCGGGGCTGCTGGCCTCGCCGATGCGGGCGCGCTTCGGCATCCTGCTGCGGCTGGAGTTTTATACGGATGATGAGCTGCGCTTTATCGTCGAGCGCTCGGCCGATGTGCTGGGCGTGCCCATCGACCGCGAGGGCGCGGCGGAGATCGCCATGCGGTCGCGGGGGACGCCGCGCATCGCCAACCGCCTGCTGCGCCGTGTGCGGGATTACGCGGAGGTAAGAGCCGATGGCAGGATCGATCGCGCGGTCGCGAATGCCGCGCTCGAGATGCTGGAGGTGGACGCGCATGGATTCGATGAGCTGGACCGGCGGCTGTTGCGGACGATCATCGAGAAATACGACGGCGGGCCGGTAGGGTTGAACACTCTGGCCGCCGCGCTGGCGGAGGAGCAGGACGCGCTGGAAGAAGTCTATGAGCCGTTTCTGATTCAGATCGGATTTCTGGACCGCACGCCGCGGGGACGGGTGGCGACCAGGCTGGCCTATGAGCATCTGGGGATCGAGATGCCGCGGAAGTATGGGTTGTTTTAACCATTAGAGTAAGGTGACTGGCCTTACCGCTGCCTCCGTCAACACCACTAGCGGCCAGTTCAATAGCAGCTCCACGAATGGTGCCGTACCAGCGACTGCGCTGACAAACACGATCGCCGATATCCTTGCCGCTTGCATCAAGAGTTCGGACGGAACTCCCGGCGACGGTACCCCCTGTGGCTTTCGTCCATTGCCCCCGTCGTCGGACATGTCGAGTCCGGCTCGGCGAAGAACGGCTATCTGCTCGACGATAGCGGCAACGCCAGTCTCTACGCGCTGTTCTCGCTCTGGGGCCAGGCGTGAAGGCATTTCGCCTGACCGGCGCGGGCCATGCTGCCGGGACCATCTACATTCCCGACCAGCCGGGGGTAGCCGCGAAGCTCGAAGCCGCCGCGAAGAAGTTCCCGTCACCTTCAAGCCCAGCTGGTCCACATCGAGCCGGGCAAGCCGATGCAGAACGGACATGTGGAAAGCTTCAACGGCCGGCTGCGCGATGAATGCCTCAACACGAGCTGGTTCCGCACCCTGAACGACGTGCGGGAGACGCTGGCGAACTGGCGGCGGGAGTACAACTGCGAACGCCCGCATAGCTCGCTGGACTACAGAACGCCGGAGGAGTTCCGGCAGAAAACAGGCTATGCAGATATGGAAAGCAAAGTGCGCTTCCCACATCCGCACAGCCTCGACGACGGCGATGAGAATAAAATCTCAAACAAAACCAAAACCGGGAAACTCCAGTTATCAGTGGATGAAAAAAGGGGGCAGGTCAGTCGAAGTTGGCGATAACGCCGTTTGCAGGGATCGACCGTGACGCTGACATCTTTAGAAGTTTCGGGTTGCTCCGCCCCTTGTGCGTTTCTGCCTAGCCTTCCTCCCACACGTCATCCCCGGCCTGGATCCACCCAGGTCTTGCTACCGACGCATAGACACCCACCCGTCCTTCGTGCCGCCTGTCCAGAAGCTTCATCAACGAAAAGGATGGTTCCGCTACAAGGGGCGCGTCCGGATCGTAGGTGATGAATCTACAGCGCGGTGTACGTTCGCGTATCAGAAGCTTTGCCTCGCTCCCAATCCGGATCCGTCGTCCCGCAAGCGCGTCCTCGGCAAACGCCCCGCCCGCAAGATTGACCAGCACATTGGCTCGAAAGCGGCGCTCCGCCAAGGTCATCCCGAACTCCTTCGAAAGCGCCTCAACGGTTGGCACCGACAACAAAGACAAGGGACGCACGTCGGTCTGCGGCGTCAGGCTCTGCGTGAGGGAGAGCCTGCCTGCGTCCGTATGCGCCTGCAGGTGGCGAAGCAATTCTGAAGAGTCGATTGGATGTCGCTCTCCATCTGGCGTCAGGACCTCAACTTTCCCACTGGGTAGCACATAGGGGTGGTACTGAAGCATCTGACGTCGCTCACGAGCCGTGAGACGAAGCATGCCTGCTGGAGCTCTCGAACTCTCGAACGCATAGAGTCGATCGTGTTCCAGACCATGCGGTGTGAGATATGCTCTCGCAACAAGTTCTCCCGACATGCTCTTAACCGGATAATGTACAACAGACACAACCTGGCCGAGAACTGACATGCAACTCATAGGCTACCGTTAAGAAGAGTATTCCTCTCTTCCCAGATTCTTCGGGGCTTCACTTGAAGCCGAGGTTCCGAAAACGTCGTTTTGAGTGAAGTAGCGCATCTCAGGTAATCCTGGGCATCGGAGTGGACGGTTTATGGACCTGTCGGAACGTTGGAGGATCACCTGTCAGGTGCTCGGGTATTTCGCTGTGTTTGCTCTAGCAGCAGTGGGTCTCTACTTTGCATCCAGGAGCAAAAATAGATGGAAAATGACCCTGATTTTAACGTGTAGCAGCTTATTGCTGATCGGCACAGGCTTGGCGCTTTGGCTCGATATGACTATCTTTCTGCCTGGCAGGATGCGTGGTCCGGCCATTCCTTCCCCGGATGGTTCTCACGTCGCGGTGGTCTACTGGGACCTCTCGGGGGCAATCGGATTCGACCATGTCAATCTTTTGATCCGAAGGAGGTACAGCCCATTTGCAGTGGAGGTCTTTCGAGGCATCTCGCAAAGTCCGCCGAGCGATCCCACCGTGTTCTGGACGGACGATCGCCACCTGCTGGTCTCTTACCAGGATCAAGGAAAAACCTCGAAATGCGAATCACCAGCAGGTCAGATCACGGGGATCGAAGTGCTTTGCCGGAAGTAAACACGCTCTCCACCAGGTATTTTCTGCGAAGCCGCACTTCCGGCAATTCGCGCCGCGGGCGTTGCCGACAAGCGTTGCTGGAGGACACGAGAGAATAGGCGTATGGAATGGCGAGCGGCAACGGTTGATGAGGTCTCCAAGATCATCGACGGAGACCTGATAGGCTGTGGCGACAAGGAAGCCGCCGCATTTGCCAGGTATCGAGTTGCGCCGTACGCTGCACCGCTTTATCGCTACGGCAAAGACGAAAGAGTCGTCGTTGTGGCACGAAGAAGGGATGAAGTCATCTACTGGGAAGATGTAGAAGAAGGCTTCAATCGTTCACCAGTGGGTGGTGATGGGCGCATTCTCGAACATCTATGTAATCAAGACGACCTGTGCCTTGCGCTTCACAAATGGGCTGAGGAAGATCGGGGAAAGCAAGCCTAACATCCCCAAAAGTCAGATGATCGGCAACTACGGCGCAGGCTATTCCGCGTCCCAAGTGACGACCGCACCGCTTAAGAGGTGACGCGCTGTCGCTTCTGCGATCTCGCGGGCCTTTCCAACCGTCGGCCAAATTCCGGCACCAATAGTGTTCACGTGACATCCGCCTGAGTAGCAATTGTCCAGGCGGAAGCCCGTCGGTAGTGGCTTTATAGAGAACGTGAACGTCTCACCCTTGCCGGTTGCGATACCAGTCTGAACCATGGCTAATGTTATCGAAGCACGCTCTTCCCGCAACGTCTTAGTGCTGTATCCGGACCCGCCCGCTTGTGAGCGCTGAATGCGGCATTGTCCTGGTTGGGCGGTTCGGATACAGCGACTTGAAGGAAGCCGCTTTGTCCGGCTCCGCTGTTCTATGGGCGTTGAAAAGGGTTGAGTTGGTGACGGTCGGGGTCCAGGCCGAGCTTGTCCGGCGAACAACGGAAGTGCTGTGCGAAGTGCTCGACGGTGCGAATGTAAATGTGAATGGTCCCAGGAGCATAGTTGCACCGCTCCAACTCTTCCAGCATGATCTGACGTAGATGGGTCACAGAGAGTCTCCTTCTCTGCGACAAACGCTAGATCATCGCCCATCCCGCGCGCACGGCGCACGCGAATGCGTCCACCGCACAGCGGCTTCGTTCAAGTCGGCTTCTCGACAGTTCTTCAAGCCGCACGAGCGCGATCAACAAGTTTCGTAAGCCTCGTCACAGCTCTTCAACCCGCCGCCGCGACCCGCAACCCACCCCGGCTCACGATCGACAGCCGTTCCAGCGCCAGAATCTTTCTCGCCTGGCCCTTGGCATGCGCCGCCCACGGACCCACCGGGTCGAGCCGCGTATACGCCATCCAGTGCCGCAGCGCGCGCCTCCGTTCGCCCAGGCGCTCGAAGGCCAGCGCCAGGTTGTAGTGCGCGTCGGCGTACTGCGGAACCAGCTTGATGGCGCGCTGATAGGCCTCGATAGCCTCATGCAGCCGCTGCATCTCGTCCAGCACGTTGCCCAGGTCGAAGAAGGCCAGCGCGTAGTCGGGGTCGGATTCAGTGGCGTGCCGATACATCTTCTCCGCCTGCGCGAACTCGCGCTGGTTGTAGAAGATCGTCCCCAGGTTGATGCAGGCCGGCGCGTGGTCCGGCTTCAGCTCCAGGATGGCGTGGTACATTTCCACCGCATCGCCCAGCGTGGAGGCACTCTCCTCCAGCTGCACGGCGCGCACGAACATCTCCTGTAGTTGAGGAGCAGCGGGCGAGGGCGGCGTGTTGACGTGAGTGCCGCTGCCGACCACCTTCAGCTGCCGTCCCTGCTGCGTCGCAAAATCGAACGCCAGCTGCTGCGTCGAAGGGTCGACCAGCGCGCCGCCGTGGCGGAAAACGAGCCTCGATCCGTGGCGCACGGCGGAGGTCTCCTGCAGCGCATTGCGCATGCCGGCGACGCGCTGCATGGCTTCCACCTGGGTCTTGATGCTGCGGGCTGAAATTCGTTTCGACCGCATCTCCCGGAGCGCGCGCAGACGGGCCAGATGCTCGAACGAATACTGCTCGCCGTCGCCGATGGCGGGGATCAGCCCTTCGCGCTCCCAGGCCACCAGTTGCTGGGCCTGCAGGCGAAGGATGCGGAGGACGTCCTGGCGGGAATATCGGGTCACGGTGGTCTCTCTTCGGAGTATGCGGCGCGACCCCGCGCCAATCAAGCCCTTGGAGGCTAACCGCCGCAAAAACAGGTGGATAAGTGGATATCGCGTACCAAGCGTGGTTCCTGCGATGCGTTCAAAACGACCACGGATAAACACGGATCGCACTGAGCTTGTCTTATCCGTGTTTCTCCGCGTCCATTCGCGGTCGTGCGTTCGGTTTCAGCGAGGCTCGATGCGCCACAGCAGGAGTGCGTCGCGGGTCGGACTATCGAACGTCGGCAGGCGGGCGATGGGGACGAGACGGTACTGACTGGTCATCTCCGCGGAACTCCAGACGGCGGTGTCGCTGGACCAGGAGAGAGCGTAGCCGGGATGGTAGAGCGCGATGCGTTGTGCGACGCTGAGGGAGCCGATATCGTCCAGCGCGGGCAGATGGGTGAAGAGCGAGGTTTCCATCGCTCCGTGACCGATGACCAATGGCGCTGCCGATGCGGTGTTCGCGAGCAGGATATCTTTCACCCGACCGGCCGAGTCGCGCAGCGTGTACTCCGGGCGGGCGAGAGTCCTGAGGTCGTAGCCGATATTGACCGCTGCCGCTACGACGAGAATAGCGGCGAAGATGTTGAAGGCGGCGGGCCTGGATTGCCGCAGGTCGTCGAGCAGGAGGACGGCCATCAGCATCAGAGGCATCGCGAGCACGGGGAAGTAGTGGGGCTCCGCGTCGAGGTGCAGGACCATGAAGACGCAGTAGCCGAGATAGAAGAGGCCGGCGAAGCCGAAGAGCGGATTGCGAAAGAGGATCGGGATGCGGCGCCACGAAACGGCAAGCATCGCGAGGGTGGCCGGAAAGACGATGAAGTCGACCCAGGTAAAGCTGCGGTAGACCAGCCGAACGGCTTTGCGCAGGGACTGAAGACCCAGGCTGGGGCTGGTCTCGCGGTAGAAGACGTGAATCTCAACCGGATGGGTGTGAATGACGAGCAGATAGTAGAGGCCGTAAAGAAAGACGAAGGTAAGGCCGGGGACGACGAGGCCGCGGATCGCACGCAGGCGTTCAGGGCCGGGCCTGGCGACGAGCGCGCGGTGGGGGAACCAGAGCAGGAAGTAAATGGCCGGCGCAACGAAGATGGCGCTGGACTTCATCAGCACGGCGCAGGTGAAGAGGACGCCGCACAGGATCGATCGTGGCAGCGCGGGAGGCGAAGCTGCGTAGCCGGCCAGAGCGGCGACCGTGAGGAAAAAGACGAGTGCGGGTTCCAGAATGGCGAGCCGGGAGAAGAAGAACAAAACCGGCGAGGACAGAACGAGAAGCATGAAGAAAGGTGTGAGGGCGTCGGTCTGGATGCGAGTCTGGCTGCGAATCTGGCGCGAGCGCGCGAACAGCGGCCCCGCCGCAATGACGGTGCCGATGGTGAATGTGAAGGCGAGGGCGCGGGCGGTATCGACCGACACACCGGTGAAGTGGAACAGCAGACTCAGTATCAGTGGCCAGAGCGGGACGGCGAAGATGGGGTTATAGTCGCCCGGCACGACCCATCTGCCGGTAAGCGTGTGGCGGATGGCGCCCGACGCCCACCAGCCTTCGTCGGTAAATTTTGCCGCGTCGTCGATCCAGCGCGAGTGGTTCGGGAAATCCGCCGACAGGTGGACGAAACCCAGGACGGCCAGAAGTCCGAGCAGGCCGAACGAGGCCCGGCGCGACATGCGAAGGATGGAGGGCAAGGAAGACCTCGGGATGCAGGCTGCAGGTGCGATGGGACTATTCTAATTCACTCGATGGAATGAAACCGATGTCTGAATTCACGCGGGCGTGTGGGATGGCTGCGCTAAACTATTGACAGACTTTACGCTTAAGCAGCACGTCGCCGGGCAGCGATCGGGACCGCTGATTGGGGATACGATTCGGTCTGTGCGTTTGTGAAGTGCGCTGATTGCCCCAGGGGCAAAGGGAGATGGGAATTCGAATGGCTAAGAAAGCGATCATCATCGGAGCGGGTCCGGCAGGATTGACGGCGGGCATCGAGTTTCTCAGGCGGTCGGATGTGGTTCCGACCCTGCTCGAGGCCAGCCACGAGATTGGCGGGATTTCGCGCACGATCCGCTACAAGGGCTATCGGATGGACATCGGCGGACACCGCTTTTTCTCGAAGTCCGACCGCGTGATGCAGTGGTGGATGGATCTGATGCCGCCGGATGCGGCGGCTGCCGGTTCGGATGGCGTGGCGGCTCCGGTGGAGATCAGCTATCAGGGCAAGAAGCGCGCCGTGACCGTGCCGGCGTATCTGCCGGAGGAACCACCACTCCGCGGCATGGGTCCGCTGATGGGCGAGCACGAGACCATCGAAGCCGACAAGGCCGACAGCGATGAAGAGATCGAAGAAGGCGCGGTGCTGGAGACCGTGCTGGTAGAGCCGCCCGTCGATCCCGATCTGGTGATGCTGATCCGGCCGCGGCGCAGCAGAATCTATTATCTGCGGCGTTTTTTCGATTATCCAATTACTCTGACCGCTCAAACGCTGCAGAACCTCGGCATAACCCGTACGATCAAAGTCGGGACGAGTTACATGATCTCCCGAGTAAAGCAGGTAGCGCCGGAAAAGAGCCTTGAAGATTTTCTGATTAATAGATTTGGTCGCGAGCTATACCTTACTTTTTTCAAAAGCTATACGGAAAAAGTCTGGGGAACGCCTTGCCACGAGATCTCCGCGGAATGGGGCGCGCAGCGAATCAAGGGCTTGTCGCTGACCACGGCGGTCAAGCATTTCCTGAAGAAAATGACATCGAAGAAGAGCTCCAGCAGCGACATCGCGCAGAAGGGCACGGATACCTCGCTGATCGAACGCTTTATGTATCCCAAGTTTGGACCCGGGCAGCTTTGGGAACATGTGGCCGACCAGATCGTGGCTAAAGGCGGCGACATCCAGATGGGGTGGAAGGTCGATAAGCTGAACTTCGCGCCCGGCGCCGGTGGCGGACTGCGCGTAACCTCGCTTGAGGCGATAAGCGACGCGGGCGAGCGCCAGACGCTGGAGGGCGATTATTTCTTCTCCACCATGCCGATGCGCGAACTGATGCGGGCAATGAATACGCAGGTTCCGGCAAACGTGCTGGAGGTCAGCGATGGACTGCAGTATCGCGACTTCATTACGGTAGGGCTGCTGGCGGACAAGCTGAAGGTGAAGGAACCGGACGGCGGCCTGCTGAAGGATACGTGGATCTACATTCAGGAGCCGGATGTGCTGCTGGGGCGGCTGCAGATCTTCAATAACTGGAGCCCGTTTCTCGTGCAGGATCCAACCAAGGTCTGGATCGGCCTGGAATACTTCTGCTATGACACGGACGACCTGTGGAAGATGCAGGACGACGACCTGAAAAAGTTCGCGATTGCGGAAGTAGAGAAGATTGGAATTCTGGACGCGGCGGATGTAAGCGATGCGCATGTGGTTCGCGTGCCGAAGACGTATCCGGCTTACTTTGGCACCTATAGCCGCTTTGAAGAAGTGAAGGATTTTGCGAATACTATCGAGAACTTATTCCTGGTGGGACGCAACGGCATGCATAAATATAATAACCAGGATCACAGCATGCTGACGGCGATGCATGCGGTGGATGGAATTATCGCGGGAAATGTCGACAAAAAAGCTCTGTGGGAGATCAATACGGAGCAGGAATATCACGAGGAGAAGGGTAAGAAGTAAGCGAGGAGTTCTTCCCGTAAGTTCAGGACAGAATCGCTTCAGCCGTCCAGGCCATGGATTGCCTCTGCTGACTGCCTGGTTCTACGTCGATTTTCTTCCGCTGACAACATCCGCGTAATGATGTTGCCAGGGATATCCGAAGGTCAACACCGTCATTTGATTCGTACTCGCGCCGCGGCTCCCTATAACGGCGTAATGACCTCTTCGGCCCTGGGGATCTTTGCCAGGAACTGCTCCCCGGTCTTCAGGTGCTCATTCACCAGCCGCGCCGGCGTGTGCGCCAGCCATTCCGCGGCGGAAATATCCTGATAAATCGCATTTGGAAAGACCTCCAGAAACACCAGGTCTTCGTCCCCCATATTTTCGATATAGTGCGGGCGCGATTGCTTGATATACCCTACGTCGCCCTCTTCAAAATCGAACGTGCGCGCCTTCGACCCCGCCTCGAAGACCGTCATCCTGCCCCTGCCGCTGACGTAGTATTGCCACTCATCGGCCAGCGGATGCCAGTGCAGCTCGCGCAATCCACCAGGCTTCAGCTTCACGATCGCCGCGGCGATATTCGTCGCCGGAAAGTTCTTCTGGTCGACGATCCTCACCTCGCCGCCCGCCCGCGCCTTGCTCGGCGGCATCGTGCTCGCCCTGAACAGGAAGGCGTTGTCGATCGCTCCCGTTCCCGCCGCCGCCGCCTTCTGCTCCTCGGCAAGCGGACGCGGCTCGTCCGTCGCGAAGATGAAAAGTTCCTTTTTCGGGACGTTATCGAAGGTCGCTTCCGGCACGCCGAAGTTCTTAGCCAGAACTTCCTTAGGCGTATGTGCAAACCAGTCGGTCAGCAGAAAGGTGCTGAACTCGTCGAAGTCGCCCTGGTTGAAGACCAGCAGAAACTTGCAGCCATCCGGCCCCAGCCCCTGGATCGAATGCGGCACCCCGCCGGGGAACAGCCACAGATCGCCCACGCCGACATCGTTGACGAAGCTGCGCCCTTCATGGTCGACCGCGGTAATCCGCGCGCTGCCGTAGATCATGAAGGCCCACTCCGCCGAGACATGCCAGTGCAGTTCGCGCACGCCGCCCGCGATCAGCCGCATTTCGACCCCTGCCATCGTCTTCGAGATCGCCAGTTCACGCTGCGTCACCTGCCGGGTCCAGCCGCCGGACTCAATCCGCTTGTGCGCCTCGGCGAACGAGTATTTGAAGGGCTCGACGGTGCCGTTATCGGTCTCCGGCGCCCAAACCGAGCTCGGATTCTCCGCGTCCAGAGAACGATTGTTCGGCCCCGGCTGCTGCTCGTTCGGCAGATGATGATCCGGCGTACGCGGCGCCTGACCCGCCTGTTGCGCCTGTAACAACGGGGCTAGCGCCGCCGCACCGGCCAGTGCCGCGCCGCCGGCTCCAAGAAACGTTCGCCGCGAAGTCACGCGCGCAAGCTGCTCATCCATACTGGACCACTCCTGTGCTGCAAGGGCTTAGGATTCAGTACGGCCGCGCGGCGTTTCCTGACCGAGCTATCGTCTTTGGGATTAGCGTGGGGCTTCAGCCCCACGACTACAGCCAACGGAACTGGGCGGCTTTAGCCGCGGGTCGGCATATAGCTGCCACGCCAGCTACTTCTTCAAACCGACATCCTGGAACTCCGATCGGAGCGATCTGAGCTAAACAGGCTGCAACAAACGAGGGTTGCGCGTCGAATCGAAGACCAAGGGCTGAAGCCCCACGCTAATCCGAAAACAGCGAACGGCGCTCATACAACAAGTTCTTAATTGCTGCCCCAGGCCGCATTGGTCACCCGCAGCCACTCCCGCGCCATCAAGCCGTGCCCAGCGTAGGTGGGATGGATCCCATCCCAGCTCCAGTGCTCCGGCGGCACCCTGCCGGTCGCGGCGTCGAAGGCCTGCTGGTAATGGATCAGCGGCAGACGGTACTTCGCCGCCAGCCGCGCCACCGCTGCCTGCCGCTTCTTCAACTCCGCCATCTCCTCCGCATAGTTCGCCTGGTGCTTGCCCACCGGCAGCAGAAACGGCTCTCCCAGCACGATCCTGGTCAGCGGAAGCGCCGCTACCGTCTGCCCGAGCAGCTTGTCGTAGGCGGCCTCATACTCCTCCGCCGACAGGATACCCTTCGATCCCAACGTATCGTTGACTCCGATCAGGATGCTCAGCACATCCGGCTTCAGCGACAGCGCGTCCTGTTGCCAGCGCGCCGCCATATCGACGACGCGGTCGCCGCTGACGCCGCGGTTGACGAACCTGACATTGCGGTCCGGAATATCGGCGCCGATCTGCGCCGCCAGGAGGTACGCGTAGTCCTGGCCCATGGTGTGATTGAAGTCGCTGCCTGTCCGCGCCCGCCCGCCATCGGTGATGGAGTCGCCCTGAAACAACACGACGAAATCCTGCCTGAGCCACGACATCGGGATGTGGGTCGGCGGGCGATTATTATGCTGCGCCATTGCCAGAGCGGGCAGCAGCAGCATGAAAACAGCAATCCGGTTGAAAAAGGTCATAGCCCTTCCATCATAAGGTGAGCCTCTGCCACTCGACTAGAATCGTTTTAATGTCCTCCGCTCCACTCTTCTCCCAGCCGCCCAATCCGCGGCTTCCGCAAATCCACGAAATCCTGCTCGCGCACTACGGTCGCCCAAGCCCTCGCCGGCAGCGCGATCCGCTCTCCCAGCTCATCTACTCGCTGCTCGCCTCGCGCACAAAGACTGTGGACTCCGATCAGGTCATGAGCACGCTCCAGGCTCGTTACACCACATGGGACGAACTTCGCGACGCTCCCCTCGGCGAGATCGAACAAGCCATCCACGGAGTCACCTTCCCCGAGGTCAAAGCCCCGCGCATCAAGGCTGCGCTGCTCGGTATCACCGCCCGCTACGGCTCGCTTACGCTCGATTTCCTGGCCAGATACCGCACCGAAAAGATCCGCGAATGGCTCGAGTCCTTCGAGGGCGTCGGCGCCCAGATCTCGGCCGCGGTCGTCAACTTCTCCACCCTGCGCCGCCGCGCGCTCTGCGTCGACGCCAACCACCTGCGCGTCGTCCATCGGCTGGTCCTGACGCCACGCGCGGACGGAGCCGTAACCGAGGAGCGCCTGATGCGCCTCGTCCCCGAATCCTGGGACGCGGCCATGCTCGACGAACACCACTCGCTGGTCAAACTCCACGCGCAAACTCTTTGCACCTTTGCCGAGCCGAAATGCGGAGGCTGCCCGCTGCTGGAACGATGTCCCTTCGGGAAGAAGCAGGTCGCAGGAAAGAGCTAGACTTTACGAATCGGCCCCGGGTACTGCGCGATCTTCCTGTCGACGGTAAGCAGGGTCATTCCTTCGCTCATGGCCTGCGCGATCAGCATTCGGTCGAATGGATCTCTGTGAACGGGTGGAAGATTCAGCACCGCAACCGCATGCTGACTCGTCATGCTGAGTTCACGAAACCCATTATCGAGAAGGAGACTGCGTAACCTTTGCGCGTCCACCGGAAAGTCGGCACGTCCCAGGGCCTGCTTAATGGCAACTTCCCAGATGCTGACCGCGCTAAAGAACAATCCGTTCCCAGTATCCTCCAGCAACTCAATCGCTTCGGCAGGCAAGCGTGCAGGTTCCTTCGTCGCCCAAACCAGCAGATGCGTGTCGGATAAGAAATTCAATCTTTAACCCCGAACATCTCAGCTATTTCGCCCTCGGCCCAGCGATCGAAATCTTCCGGAATAACCCAATTCTCATTGGCGCCGAAGCCCAGCTTTCTCTTTTCCAGCGGCTTTTCGTCGATCGCTGTGAGCTTCGCGATTGGCTTCCCCGCACGCGCGATGACGAAAGACTCACCACGCTCAACCTTTTCAAGTAAGCGCGAAAGATGCGTCTTCGCCTCGTGAATGTTGACCGTCTCCATGGCTCGCCTCCAGTGAACTTAGTCTAACAGACTTAGTTCACCTGCCTCGCACCAGAGCGCTCTGCTCGAACCGATCCAGCAGCTCACCCACATCCTCATAGACTTCGATACATCCGGCCGTCAGCAGATCGCTCCGGCTCCAGCCGCCCGTAGTCACCCCGATCGTCCAAACCCCCGCCTTGCCCGCCGCCTCGGCATCGTAGGGAGTATCGCCGCGCGCCAGCACTTCTTCCGGCTTCAAGACCAGCCGCTTCAGCGTCGCCTCGAAGATATCCGGATGCGGCTTCGACTTATTGGCGTCGTCCGAAGAACTCTCCTCCTCGATCAGGTCCTCGATATTCGCGATCTTCTTGTAGGTCTGCAGATCCTCCTTGCTGGCGGATGAAGCCAGCGCCAGCCGAATCCCTGCATCCTTCAACCGCACCAGGAGTTCCCGTACCCGCGGGATCGCGGCAACCTGCGCCAGGTAATCCGTTTGGAAAACAAACTTCCGATACGCCTCCAGCGGCTTCTCCACATGCGGCTGCTTCCACCACGGCACAAACCAGGGAATCAGCTGATCACCGCCCTTGCCGATCTGCCGCCGCACCTCGTCGAGCGAGGCCTCTACGCCAATCTCCTTCAGTACTACCTGCCACGCCTCGGCATGCAGCCAGTTACTTTGGACCAGCGTTCCATCGATATCGCACAGCAATGCTTTGATCATCCGCACTAGGATGCCGGGAGAGAACGGAATAGACTGGCATTAATGACGATTGCCGAACTCACCGAAAACTTCGCCATCCCCGGGCACCTCGCGTTCGACGATCACGACGGCCTGACCCGCCTGCAGATTACCCTTGCCTCCGCCACGGCGACCATCTACCTGCACGGAGCGCACGTCACCCACTGGCAGCCAACCGGCGCCGCGCCGGTGCTGTTTCTGTCCGACAAATCCGACTTTGCTCCAGATAAAGCCATCAGGGGTGGCGTGCCCATCTGTTTCCCATGGTTTGGGCCGCGCTCCGACGGCGGCAAGGGTCCATCACACGGCTTCGCCCGCATCCAGCCGTGGGATCTTTCTTTCGCTGCCCTCGTTCCCGGCGACACGGGCGACCGAATGCACCTGGTCTTCTCGCTACTCCCGACCGATCTGAGCCGGTCCCTGGGCTTCGACAATGTTCGCGCAGCCTATGAAGTGACGGTCGGCGACACGCTCGCGCTGCGGCTCACCGTCGCCAACGCCGGCACCGAGCCGCTGCACTTCGAAGAGGCTCTCCATGCCTACTTCGCGGTAGGCGACGTGCGCCAAACCACCCTCACCGGCCTCGAATCCGCGCCCTACCTCGACAAGACCGCCGCCATGCGCGAGAAGCGCACCCCCGCCGCCCCGCTCGGCTTCACCGCCGAAACCGACAGCGTCTTCCCCGCCAATACTGCTCCGGTCACCATTCACGACAGCGCCGGGAACCGCACCATCATAGTTGAAAAGACCAACTCCGCTACCACGGTCGTCTGGAACCCCTGGTCGGAACTGGCCGCTAAACTGGCCGACCTGCCCGACGACGCCTGGCCCGACTTCGTCTGCGTCGAAACCGCCAACACCGCGTCCGACGCCATCACGCTCCAGCCCAATCAGTCCCACGCCATGCAAACTCTCATCACAGCAGTCCCTACACCCTAGACCCTATACCCTGTCCTTATGCTGATTCTCGCCTCCGCCTCGCCCCGCCGCCGCGAACTTCTCACTCAAGCAGGCTTCGAATTTACGGTTGAACCCGCCGACATCGACGAGACTCCGCTCCCGCGCGAGTCGGCCGCAGAATACGTTCAGCGGCTCGCGACCGAGAAGGCGCTGGCCGTCTGTTCGGCTTATCGCCGGAGAGCCTCCGGCCTGTT
>CAXTMK010000053.1:24369-29512 GCA_964245315.1 uncultured Acidobacteriaceae bacterium
ACCGTACTCGCCGCCGACACCGCGGTAGTCCTTCCCTCCACCGAAACCGACGAGATCCTCGGCAAGCCTCTCAGCCCGCAGGAACGCGCCCGCATGCTTGGCCTGCTCTCCGGCCGCACCCACGCTGTCATGACCGGCATCGCCGCCGTCCACTCCGAACACCCGGCCCGCATCGCCGCCGATGTTGAAATCACTCAGGTCACCTTCGACCTCATCACGCCGGAGGAGATCGCCCGCTACGTCGCCACGGGCGAGCCGCTCGACAAAGCCGGGGCTTACGCGATCCAGGGCTTCGCCGCGCGCTGGATCCCGCGCATCGAGGGCGACTACTTCAACGTGGTCGGCCTTCCAATCGCCCGCACGGCCGCTTTGCTCGCGGAAATGGGTCGGGCTTCGCTTTCAGAAGACTTCGCAATGCACACAAACGATTAGGTTTGGGTCTGCGCATGGGGGAATCAGGCTGGTAAACATCGGATGGTCACCGGAAGGGCGGAGTGTGTCCGATTTGCCACACTCCGGAGTTCCCGTCAGCGTTGTAACCTGATCTCCGGCAGGCAAAGGACGCAAGTGCAAGCACCTTCAGGCGTCGCTCACCTCGAGCAGACCATCCAATCCGAAATCGGCTTCTCCGGCGTCGGCCTGCACAGCGGAGCCATGGTCACCCTGCGCCTGGTGCCGGCTCCGGCCGGCTCCGGCATCGTCTTCCGCCGCACGGATCTGGATAACTTCGAAATTCCCGCGACCGGACGCAACGTCGCCAAGGTCAGCTATGCGACATCGCTGATGCGCCAATCGGTCCTGATCCAAACCACCGAGCATCTGCTCTCCGCGCTGATCGGCTGCGGCGTCGACAACGTCATCGTCGAGGTCGACAATCTCGAAGTCCCCATCCTGGACGGCAGCGCGCTTCCCTACGTGCAGGCGTTCCAGGCGATCGGCCTGAAACAGCAGCGGCGCAAACGCGAGTACCTCAAGATCCTGAAAGAGGTCGAAGTCCGCGACGGGTCGAAGTTCATCGGCGTCTACCCCGGCACCGGCTACAGCATCGACTACAGCATCGACTTCCCCTCCCCCATCGGCTGCGAAACCTTCCGCGGCGACCTTGCCACCGGCGACTACATTGCAGAAATCGCACCCGCCCGCACCTTCGGCTTCAAGGAAGACGAGCCCATGCTGCGCGACATGGGCCTGATCCGCGGAGCGTCGGAGGCCTGCGCCATCATCCTCACCCGCAGCGGTATCCTCAACGGTCCGCTGCGTTTCGATGACGAATTCGTCCGCCACAAGGTACTCGACCTGATCGGCGACCTCGCGCTGGCCGGCCGCCGCATCCAGGGCCGGGTCGTCGCCGAGCGCGCCGGCCACGCCATGCACACCGCGCTGGTGCAGCGCCTGATGCGCGACCGTTCCGCCTGGGAGCTGGCCTACGGCTACGACGAAGCTCCCGAACCCACGCCCTCGCGCTCGCTGCGCCTGATCCCCGCCCATGCCTGACCGTTACACCGCCGCCATCGCTCTCGGCTCCAACCTGCCCTCATCCTTCGGCGGCCCCGAACAGAATCTTCTCGAAGCCGTAGAACGCATCCGTCCGCTCGGGCGCGTCCTCGCACTCTCCTCTTTCCTGATTACCGCGCCCGTCGGCTACACCGCCCAGCCCGACTTCGTGAACGCAGCCCTGCTCCTCGAAACCGCCCTCGCTCCAGTCGAACTGCTGCGCGCCCTGCTGACGATCGAGCGAGCCATGGGCCGAGTTCGCGAAGGCGTGCCGGCCAAAGGTCCGCGCATCATCGACCTCGACCTGATCTTCGTCGACGACCTGCTCATCGCGGCTCCCGAACTAGCGCTCCCGCACCCCGCGATGGCCGAGCGGGCCTTCGTTCTGACACCACTGGTGGAGATAGCGCCGGACTGGATGCATCCGGCGCTACATCAAACGGTTAGTGAGCTGGTACAGGCGCTGCATCGGCACCGATAGAGTTCAGTTCCGCCACCACATCCGCCGGCAGCACCAACTCTGCCGCCGCCAGATTTTCCCGCAGATGTCCCACCGACGAAGTCCCAGGGATCAGCAGCATGTTGGGCGCGCGCTGCAGCAGCCACGCCAACGCCACCTGCAGCGGCGTAGCTCCCATTGCCTCAGCGGCGGCGTTCAGCTTCTCCGACTGCACCGGCGAAAATCCACCGAGCGGAAAGAACGGCACATACGCTATTCCCTGCGCCGTCAACTCGTCGAGGAAGGCGTCATCCACGCGATGCGCCACGTTGTAGAAGTTCTGAATGCAGACGACCTTGTCGATCGCCTGCGCCTCGGCCAACTGCTCCGCGTTGACGTTGCTGAGCCCAATCGCCTTGATCAATCCCTTGCGCTTCAGCTCCGCCAGCGCCGTCATCGGCTCTTCGATGGAGCCCGCCTCCGGAGCGGCCATACCACCCACGCGCAGATTGACAATATCGATCGCATCGAGGCCCAAATTGCGCAGATTGTCATGCGTGCCGTCGACCATATCCTGCGCCGAGCGAGCATGCGGCCATGATCCATCGGCGCCCCTTTTCGCGCCCAGCTTGGTCACAATCGTCAGGCCCTCCTGGTAGGGGTGCAGCGCCTCCCTGATGATCTGGTTGGTCACATGCGGCCCGTAGAAGTCGCTGGTGTCGATGTGGTTCACGCCGGACTCAACCACCTCGCGCAGCACTGCAATCGCCGCGGCGCGGTCCTTCGGCGGGCCGAAGACGTGCGGTCCCGCCAGCTGCATCGCGCCATAGCCCATGCGATGCACGGTCATCGAAGTGCCGGGGAAGGTAAAGCTGCCGCCAAGTTTGGTCATTCATCTCTCCTGATTTTGGTTACAAAACATTGGATGACTGGAGCCTCGCAGAAGGCTCACGCGTTTACGTCACCGCCAACTTCCGCGTGGCCAGCAACCCCACCGGGATCGCCACCACCAACATTGCCGCAGCGGCGAAGAACGGCGCGCCCGGGATACGAAAGATCGCCTCAGCCCCTACTGCCTTCGCGAAGATGTAGGTAAACATCCCCGGCCCGATGATCCCCGCCGACCCGCGCAGGCCGTTGATCGCGCCCTGCAACTGTCCCTGCTCGTTCTTTGCCGTGCCGCGGCTCATCAGCGCCTGTGCGGCCGGCCACGTCAGGGAGTTCAGATTCAGGAACGGAATCGCAAACCACACCAGCAAGCCCGTCTTCGACAGACCGAAGCACATATACCCGATCGCTCCGCCCAGCAGCCCAAGGACGATGGCGGTGCGCTCGCCCAGCTTCGCAATCGCCGGCCGCACCAGAAAGATTCCGTACAGAATCTGAAACACGCCCACCACGCCCAGCGAAAGCCCCACCGTCTTCGCGCTCCAGCCGAAGCGGTAGTCGGTATACAGCACATACACATTCATCAGCGATTGCTGCGCCGTATAGCCCAGCAACAGCAGCGCCGCAAGCAGCAGCAGACCGCGCGAACGCGCCAGCATCGCCAGCGACCCCACCGGATTCGCCCGCTTCCAGGAGAACGGACTGCGATGCTCCGGCGCCAGCGACTCGGGCAGCACAAACAGCCCGTAAGCGCCGTTCAGCAACGAGAGCCCAGCCGCCACCAGGAAGGGCAGCCGAGGGTTCACGCCGCCC
The DNA here is from genome assembly GCA_964245315.1 of uncultured Acidobacteriaceae bacterium. GTDB lineage: Bacteria > Acidobacteriota > Terriglobia > Terriglobales > Acidobacteriaceae > Edaphobacter. The sequence goes on from CAXTMK010000053.1 coordinate 28,004, forward strand.
AGCAGGCCGCCGAGCGCTGGTCCCACGACGAAGCCGACACCGAAGGCCGCGTTCAACATTCCGAACGCCGCGCCGCGCTTCTCTGGGGCGGTCACGTCGGCCATATACGCCATCGCGGTGGGGATGCTCGACGCCGTAAGCCCGGAGATGACGCGGCCCACGAACAGCCACGGCAGCGCGGGCGCCCACGCCATCAGCAGGTAGTCGGCACCCAGGCCGAAGTTCGAAAGCATCACGATCGGCCGCCGTCCGAAACGATCCGAAAGCGAGCCCAGCACGGGCGAAAAGAAGAACTGCATCGCCGCGAAGACGGTCCCGAACAAGCCCAGCATCTTCGCCGCCGAAGACGCATCGCCACCCAGAAAACTCTCGATCAGCCGCGGCAGCACCGGCGCGATCATGCCCAGCGCAAGCATATCCAGCATCACGGTAAAGAAGATGAAGGTTGCGGCCGGAGCCTTCGCGGCTCTGGCGCCAGGCTCAGCCTCGCCCAGCGCTGCCTGCTCCAGCAGCTCCGGCTGCGTCAACTGCGGGTTGGGCTCGTCGGCCGGGGTTATCTGCTTTTCATCCATGCGTGACAGTCTAGCCGAAGTCGACGCATCGTCTACACTGGCTCAACCCTGCATGGCCTTCGTCGCCCATCCCGAGCTGCATCCTGTCTTCGAGGCTCTCGGCTACCTCGGCGGATACGCCGTCTACAAGCGCGTCCGGCGACGCTCCGGCGACTTCCTGTCCGACGAGCGCCGCTGGCTCATCCTGGCCGCGACCGCACTGGGCGCACTCGCCGGCAGCCGCATCCTGGGACTGATTGAGCAAGCTCCACGCATCGGTTTCAGTTGGCGCTCGCTGCTGCTGCCTGGCGGCAAGACCATCGTCGGCGGCCTGCTGGGGGGCTGGCTCGCCGTGGAGGTCGCCAAGCTGGTGTTGAAGATTCATTCCCGCACCGGCGATCTCTTTGCCATCCCGCTATGTCTCGGTATCGCGATCGGACGCATCGGCTGCTTCGTAGCCGGGCTCGCCGACGATACGTACGGCACACCTACTACGCTGCCCTGGGGCGTGGATTTTGGCGATGGTATACGACGCCATCCCACGCAGTTGTACGAGATCGTCTTCCTGCTGCTCCTCGCACTGGTCCTTCATCTGTTGTCATCCCGCGGCGGAGCGGAGGCATCTGCTTCTCTCGCGCCACAACTCCCAAACGGCGCGCTGTTCCGCATCTTCATGGCCGCCTACCTTGCGTGGCGCCTGCTCATCGACTTCATCAAGCCGCAGCCGGTCGTCCATGGATTGAATGCAATCCAATGGGCCTGCATCGCGGGGCTGATCGCGGTAGTCATCGGCATGTTCACCGATCGCACACCAGCCGAAGCTGGGCTTGCCTGATTCAGCCGGAGAGCAACGGGGCATGCGCTGAGCCTGAACTTGGCGCACGTGTCTGGATGGAAAATTGTATGGTGCGCCCGAGAAGATTCGAACTTCTGACCTACAGCTTCGGAGGCTGCCGCT
>CAXTMK010000054.1:0-4095 GCA_964245315.1 uncultured Acidobacteriaceae bacterium
GGCTGAACCGGGGCAGGGGGCGCGGCCGCGCGAGCCGGAGTGAAGACGGTGGGAGGCCGATTTGCCGGCGGAGCGACCGTCACGGGGCGGTTCGCCGGGGGAGCGGAGACGGCGGGACGACCCGGTTGCGGGTTCTGCTGGCCGCTGGATTGGGCCTGCTTGCGCTCGAGGATGGCGCGCATGGCGTCGCCAGGCTTGGAGACGTTCGAGAGGTCGAACTTCGGCCTGGCCTCGGCGGCTGCATGCTTCGCGGCGGAGACTCCGCTGCGGTCGCCGCGGAAGTAGGCGCGGACGCGGTCTGCCTGGTCGTCGTCAATGGAGCTGGAATGGGTCTTGCCTGAGACGCCGATGGCCTCGAGCGCATCGAGGATGGGCCTGCTCTTTACTTCCAGTTCGCGTGCCAGATCGTTGATTCTAACTTTGTTCATCCGTCCCTTTTATCGTCCTTCCCTCAGTGCCGGTCAGCTGGTCATGCGAGCCTCGTTCGAAGGGTAAGTCGTGTTGTGGTTATTATCTCTGAATTCTTTGAAATCGCAGCAAAAATGGCGATTCAGGAGGTTTTCGCTTAGTCCGGACACAAATACAGGGATTCTGGCTTTGCCAGAATGACGGGGAGAGTGGGGTTGGGTGGTGAGACTTACCCTAGCCACGGTCGTGCCCGTCGGAGTCGATGGTCTCGTCGGAGACTTCCTGGCTTTCGGCGACCAGGGAGTCGATGGTGTCGTTGTCGAGCTCGATGCCCTCTTCGCGGGCGTCGGAATCGGTGAAGGCGTCGGAGGCGGAGTCGGCTTCTTCCTGCGCGATGAGGTCTTCCGTGGAGACCTCATCGAGCTCTTCGGGAGCGGCGGCAGTGCCGGCTTCGGATGCGAGGATTTCTTCCGGGGTCAGGGACATGGATGTAGTCTCCGGTGTATCGGTTGGGGTTTCGATGACGGCCAGGGGGACGGGACGATCTTCGCCTTCTTCGTACTGGCCAAAATAATGTCTTACGGCAATGGAGATCTTTTCGACCGTCTTTTCGCCGATGCCGGGAACCTCGGCGAGCTCTTCGGCGGTCATGTCGGCAACCTCTTCGACCGTCGTGATGCCGGCGGCGATGAGCTTGGCGAGGATGGTTTCGCCGAGCTCGGAGACCTGTTCGATCGGCGTCGTGGGTCCGCCGGACATGGCCTGCATCTGCTGCTCGACTTCCTGGCGCTTCTCTTCCTCGGACTTGATGTCGATCTTCCAGTTCAGCAGCTTGGCGGCGAGGCGGACGTTCTGGCCCTTCTTGCCGATGGCGAGCGAGAGCTGCGTGTCGTCTACGATGACCTCGATCTGCTTGTCGTCGAGATCGGTGATGGAGACGCGCGAGACTTTAGCCGGTTGGAGGGCTTTTTCGGCGAAGGTGGTGATCTCTTCCGAGTATTCAATGATGTCGATCTTCTCGCCGCGCAACTCGCGGATGATCGATTGCACGCGCATGCCCTTCATGCCGACGCAGGCGCCGACCGGGTCGACGTCCTTATCGCGCGACATGACGGCGATCTTGGTGCGCTCGCCGGCTTCCCGTGCGATCGCGCGGATGCTGACAGTTCCGTCGTAGATCTCGGGGACTTCGCTCTGGAACAGGTTCTGGACCAGCGCGGGCGCGGCGCGGGAGACGATCACCTGCGGGCCCTTGGCGGCGCGGTCGACACGCAAAAGAACGACGCGCACGCGCTCGCCGACGGCGAACTGTTCCAGCCGCGATTGCTCGCGCTTGGGCATGCGGGCTTCGGCTTTGCCTAGGTCGAAGATGACGTCCATCGGTTCGAGCCGCTTGACGGTGGCGTTCAGCACCTCGCCGGCGCGGTGGTTGTACTCGTTGAAGACGGTGTCGCGCTCGGCCTCGCGAACCTTCTGGAAGATGACCTGCTTGGCCATCTGCGCGGCGATGCGACCGAGCGGCGAGGTGTCCTTATAGAAGCGCAGTTCACCGCCGATCTCGACCTCGGGCGCGAGTTCGCGGGCGGCGTCGAGCGTCAACTCGTTGGTCTCGTCGACGACGAGTTCTGGAGTCTCGACGACGGTCTTGAAGACATAGGCGCGGATTTCGCCGGTCTCTTTGTCCATCTCGGCGCGCATGTTTTCCTGCGTTTTGTAGTATTTGCGCGTGGCCAGGGCGATCGCGTCTTCGATGGCCGAGACGACGACCTCGGGCTCGATGCCTTTCTCGCGGCTGAGTGCTTCGATGGACTGGTAGAGTACGCTTGCCATGTAAGTTCCTAGTGGTCAGTAGTTAGTGGTAAGTGGTAAGAAAAACTAAGAGCGTCTTGTTCGATTTGCTGTTTGGAATTAGCGTGGGGCTTCAGCCCCACGAATAAAGCCAATACAATGAATGGGGCTTTAGCCCCGGGCCTGCGTTGGCGCTGCGAGATGCTTACTTCAACAAGCTCCTAAATCTCCGCGATGAGGTTGGCCTTTTCGACGTTTGAGAAGGGAACCTCGACGATCTGCTGGGCTCCGGCCTTGCGAGCCTTGCCCTTTTGTTTTACGGCGGCCAGGTCGAGCGTCAGAACGCCGTCGTGGAAACCGGTGAGCCGGCCCTGAAAGTGCCGGTTCAGGTTAATGGCGGTGAAGGTCTGGAGCTTGATCAGACCGCCGGTAAAGCGGGTGAAGTCGTTTGGCTTCGAGAGCTTGCGTTCGAGGCCGGGCGACGAAACTTCGAGCGTGTACTCGGCGCCGGGGACGAGGTCTTCCACGTCGAGCACGGTTCCGAAGTCGTGGGTGAAGACGGTGCAGTCCTCGTGGGTGACGCCGGAGAGCATCTCGGCGGCCACGCCCTTCGGAAGTTCGGCGGCTTCCTCAGCCGCCAGTCGGGCTAATTGTGCGCGTCCTTCGGCGTCTTTCTCGATGAAGACGCGCAGGGTGCGGTGTTTGGCTCCGCCGGAGAACTCAAGGTCGACCACTTCGAGGTGGTGCGAAGCCGCGACGCGGTCCGCGATTGCCCGGATTTGGTCGATCTGAAGTGCCATGGACCGGTTTCTTTGCTGCAAGTGCAAATTGTGTTAAGCGCAAATAAAAGTGGGCTCTCGCCCACTCATCGTCTCCGCCGAATCTAAAAAGCCGAATCCGGTGCGCTCACGGATGCTGCAAACGACGGAACAACTCTGTCTGCAACTTCAACTATAAGACGAAACGGGAAGGAATTCAAGTTTTACCCGATTGCAGGCGCGGGCGGTCGCTTATGATGGAAGCCGATGAGCGCGGCGGCACAGTCCGAGGTGAGGCAACACGGGGATTCGACTGGGGCGTAACTTAGGAGCGAATCGACGAGGCCGTGCGCCGGATCGTGGAGGCGGTCAATCCGCTGCGGGTGGTGGCGTTCGGGTCATGGGCGCGCGGGGAGAGCCGGCGCGATAGCTATTTGGATATTGCGGTGATCCTGGATGGAGCGTCGGACGCCGATGCGGCACAGAGACTTTATTCAACCGTTAATGCCGTCGACATGTCGATGGATATTCTGACCACCAGCCTTGATCATCATTTCGAATTCAGCGTGTCGCCCAACAGCGTCCATGGCGATATCAAGCGGGACGGCGTTGTGCTTTACGACAGGGAGCAAAATGGATCCTCAAGCGCCGCTGTTGCTGCGGAAGGCTTCGGAGGATCGGGCCGCGCTGATCTACGACCTGCCCGACGGCATCTTCGGTTTCCTCGCGCAACAGGCTTTTGAGAAACTCCTGAAGTCGCTGATAGCCGCGAATGGCGAGACCTTCGACAGGACGCACGACCTCGACGTCCTATTCAAACAGGTGACCTCGCTGGGCGAGGATCGTTACCGCTGTCCTATCCGTTCCTGACATTGCAGCGTTACGCGGTGGTGTTCCGCTACAGCGATGCGGACCCGGTCTCGAGCAAAGAGAGGCAGCAGATACGCGACGCGATCGACGCTCTGACGGAGTATGTCAGGTTGAGAATTCAAGGAACCGGTGCTTCAGCTCCGTGACAACCATCGGGCGTTTCAAGTCCGATTCCAACGGAACTCGCAAAATCCCCGAGCGGATGCCAGCGTGAGGCGTCTGGTCTGTGAGGGTAGAAATGTGACCAGGATGTTTGCGCGTGGGTACGGAC
>CAXTMK010000054.1:4105-4990 GCA_964245315.1 uncultured Acidobacteriaceae bacterium
ACGGACTGGCGGTTCTTGTGACGTGCGTGGCCATGGGTGCGGCGAGAGGACAAGGTAAACCTGGGCAGACAAAGCCAATGGCGTCCGACGCTGATCCGTCGTTTGAAGTGGCAACCATCAAGCCCAGCAGCGGCGACGGGAAGCCAAAGTATTTCCGCATCGTCGGGCGGACCTACCAGACGCACAATACCGCGCTGGCTGACCTGATCGAAATCTCGTATGGCGTGCATCCGCGCCAGATCGTAGGTGCGCCGGCCTGGGTGTTCGAGGATAAGTTCGACCTGGTCGCGACACCGGCCGGCGAGGGCCAACCCAATGGACGGCAGTGGCTGCGCATGATCCAGAAGATGATGGAAGAGCGGTTCCAGTTGAAGCTGCACCACGAGACCCAGGCGATCTCGGTGTATGCGCTTTCGGTGGCGAAGGGCGGGCCGCTGGGCATGACTGCGAGCCAAAGCACGAGTCAGTTTCCCAGCCTGGAGTTCTCGCCGATCGCCGGAGGATTGCTGCTGCCGGCGAGGAATACGACGCTTGGGTCGTTCTGCCAGATGATGCAGCAGGTGGTGCTGGATCGTCCGGTGGTGGACCATAGCGGCATCGCGGGCAGGTTCGACTTTGCACTACGGTTTGCTCCGGATGACTCGCAGTTCGACGGGCATCCGCGGGCGCCGCTGCCGCTGACGGATGGAGGGAGCGCGCCACCGGGATTGTTCGAGGCGATGGAGAAGCAGTTGGGGTTGAAGCTGAATGCGGAGAAGACGCCGACGGATGTGTTGGTGATCGATCGCGCGGTGAAGCCTTCGGGGAACTAAAGTCAGCGGGCGACCTCGTACTTGAGCTTCAGGTAGAGCGTGAACTGGACCACGGGCTCCATGATGACGGGAT
>CAXTMK010000054.1:5000-29479 GCA_964245315.1 uncultured Acidobacteriaceae bacterium
GGATTGATGACCTTGTCAAATCCGTTGCCGTCGAGGCCGTTGAAGAAGAACGTCCTGCTCTTGCGCGCCGCAATGACGGAGTAGTCGTTGTAGTTGCGCGGGCGCACGGACTCCTCTTCGGCGGCGGTGTAGGAGTCGTATAGCTCGGCGGGGTAGTGGATTGCGGGATGCTCGGCGTAGACCTCCATGGGCGGCTCGACCTTAATGCCGAACTGGCGCTCGTAGCGGGCGACCTTCTGCTTGATGATCGCGGAGGCTTCCGTCATGAGTTTGTCCTGCACGGCGTTGATGTCCCTGACGATGTAGTCGACCTTGATGAGGTCGTAAATCTGCGCCGACGCCGCGGCTAGTACGAGTTTGTCGAGCAGGTCGCGATCGGTGAAGTGGACGGAGATGTTTTTCTTAAGATCGAAGCCGCTCAGCTTCTCGCGCGCGACGTTGCTGGTGACGTCGTAGGTGTAGATCTTGGGCTGCGTGATGAAGTCGACATAGATATCGGAGTCGCGTATGCGCAGGGCTTTCAGGGCGTCGGTGAACTGCTTTACGACGGCGGCCATCTTCTGGTTGGCTTCGGCGACCGTGGCGCCATCCTGCGAAACTCCGAAGACGGCTACGTACTCATCCGCCTTGACGTTCATCAGGACATCGGCGTCGACGAACATGCTGGTGTTGGTGGGCGGCGTCGCGGTAACTTCTCGTTGCGCGTGCTCGATCTGCTCGGCGCGGACTTTGCCGGACTGGCCGTTCTGCTGGTAGCCGATATTGCCGGAGGTCTGGGCGTGAGCCGAAGTGCAAACGGGAGCGATGCAGGCGAGGATGATTGCGGTGAGGATGAGATTCTTCATGCTTCCATCTCCGTGGGTTGTGGGCTGGACCGTGGAGGTTGGACGGTGGGCTTTTGAAACGGGTGCGATCGAGGTGACAAATATCACGCGGGATTGCTGACAAACGGAACGGGAGACGGCGATGGTGGATCATCCGGAGAAGCCGTGGAGTATTACGTGGGTGTTCTGTTCGCAAGGTCGTATGATCGCTGTAACCAAATGAGAGGGCGCTGGGTGGTCGTAAATACGTGGTTGGCGGCTGGGCTGCTCTCGTTCATTTCGGGAGCGGCGCAGCGCGAGAACGCTAGCGGCGCCTCCGCGTTGGCAGCCATTCTTCTCATACTTATCTCGGTCGCATTCGCCTTCCGGTGCTTCAAGACGAGCCCTAACAAGGATGTAGTTTGGGGAATCATCGGGATTGCGGGTATGCCGATTCTCATGGCTGTGTTGCTTAGCTTGAATGGGACGGAGTTGAACGTCCATACTACTGCGATCCTATTCATTCCCTATTTTCTTGTCTCTGAAGCCGCTGCAGGTGTCCTCACCGTTGCATTGATTGTGCGGGTTGTTCGTGCCAGAGTGACCGAGCGGGAAAATGGGTGAGGAACAGCCGTAAGTTCACGGTAAACTGTGGAAGCGAGGCTCATATGGCACACGTACTGGAAGAGCGGGTTCAGCTTCCGTCGCTTTCTGAAGATAACGGCGAGGTGACAGCGGACAAGATCGTCTATGCCGTGCAGCGTATTGTGGAGATCGCGGACCCAATTCGAGTTGTCGCGTTTGGATCGCGGGCGCGAAAAGATCATCACAGCCAAAGCGATCTTGACCTTGCTGTAATTGTCGATTCGTACGATCCAAGGGATGGATTGCCGCCGGTCAATCGAGTGGACTTGGATGTTTGGATGCCGATGGACCTTGTTGTTTACGGTGCAGCGCGGGACCGGAAATTGCGTGATTGTTTGAACTCGCTTGAGGCTGAGGTTGCCCGGGAAGGTATGACGTTATATGAGCGCAATCAAGGCTTCATCGATCGCGGAACTATTGAACGCCTCGTCTGACGACGAAGAAGTGCTGGCATTCGCGGTGCCTGACGCGGCATTCGGCTATCACGGTCAGCAGGCGGTTGAGAAGCTTTATAAAGCTTTGTTGACGGCTTGCGGGTTGAAGTATCCGTTCATTCATGATTTGGTGGCGTTGCGCAAGCAGCTTGAACAGCATGGGGAGAGTTTACCCGCGACAGTTACACAACTTGAGCAGCTTACGAGTTTCGCGGGGCAGTTTCGTTATACACAGCCGATCCACCTCGATGATCCTCAACGGGCACAGGTTCGAGTTTGGATCAGCGAGTTACGCGCTGCTGGCACGAAGCGAATCGACGAACTCGGCATGCTGCCTTCAAATCAAGACGGGCGTTGGATCAATCCTTAGCGCGTTAGATTTTGAAGTTTCGTAGGCGAAGCGTCACTTCCTCGGAGTCTCGTCTCACGACAAGGCCAAAGTGACTTTCTCCGGAATTACAAAGACAAGTGAAATCCATCCACGCGCAACGTGGCGGCATTTGCTATGGGTTGAAGCGGAATCTACAATAGATCAATTAACTCTATGGACATGACGACGATCCCCAAAGCCTTGACGTTCGACGATGTACTGCTGGTTCCCGCGTATAGCGATGTGGTTCCCGCGCAGGTAAGCACGCAGACCTGGATGACCAAAACCATTTCCCTGAACTGCCCGCTGATGTCGGCGGCGATGGATACCGTGACCGAGTCGCGTCTGGCGATTGCGATGGCGCAACAGGGCGGCATGGGCGTGGTGCATCGCAATCTGACCATCGACCAGCAGGCCGGCGAGATCGACAAGGTGAAGCGCTCGGAGAGCGGCATGATTGTCGATCCGGTCACCATCTCGCCGGAGGAGACGATCGCGGCGGCGCTCGATGTGATGCGGCGCTACAAGATCTCCGGCGTGCCGGTGACAAAGGATCGCAAGCTGGTCGGCATCCTGACCAATCGCGACCTGCGCTTCGTCTCGCGGACGGATGCGACCATCGATTCGGTGATGACGAAGAAGAACCTGATCACCGTGCCGGTGGGCACGACGCTCGAAGAGGCTGAGCATATTCTGCATCAGCATCGCGTCGAGAAGCTGCTGGTGGTGAACGATCAATACGAGCTGAAGGGCCTGATTACGGTCAAGGATATCCAGAAGAAGCTGAAGTATCCGCATGCGTCGAAGGACGAGCAGGGACGGCTGCGGGTGGCGGGCGCCATCGGCGCGACGGGCGACTACCTCGAACGAGCGGCGGCGCTGATCGAGATGCGCGTGGATGCGCTGGCGATCGACTCCGCGCACGGGCACTCGTCGCGCGTGCTGGAGGCGGTGCGCGATGTGAAAGCCGCGTTCCCGGATGTCGCGCTGCTGGCCGGCAATGTGGCGACGTATGACGGCGCTATGGCGCTGATCGACGCGGGCGCGGATGCGATTAAGGTCGGGATCGGGCCGGGTTCGATCTGCACGACGCGCATGGTGACCGGCGCGGGCATGCCGCAGATTACGGCCATCTCCGAGGCGGCGCGGGCGGCGAAGAAGCACGGCATTCCGGTGATCGCCGACGGGGGCATCAAGTATTCGGGCGATGTAACCAAGGCCATCGCCGCAGGTGCGAGCGTGGTGATGCTGGGGTCGCTCTTCGCCGGCGTGGACGAGAGCCCAGGCGAGACGATTCTGTACCAGGGCCGGTCGTTCAAGGCGTATCGCGGCATGGGCAGCTTGAGCGCGATGGCGCAGGGCTCGGGCGAGCGCTACTTCCAGGGAAAGGACGATATGAGCGACGGCGGCGAGCGCGCCAACCTGACCGCACGCGAGGGAAATGGGCCGAACCGGCTGGCCAAGTTTGTTCCGGAGGGCATCGAAGGCCGGGTGCCGCATCGCGGGCCGCTGGAGGCAATGGTGTATCAATTGGTTGGCGGGCTGCGCTCCGGCATGGGCTATCTCGGCTGCGGATCGATTCAGGAGTTGCAGGAGAAGGCGCGCTTTGTACGCATCTCGAACGCGGGGCTGAAGGAGAGCCACGTACACGACGTGGTGATTACGCGCGAGGCTCCGAACTACCACGTGGAGTAAGCGTGGCCGCGTAGGTTAGCTTAGAACGATGAGGTCAGTTTTGCTGGAGCGGCCGGATGCGGCTGATGCTCGCCGCTATGCGGCCGGATGGGGCTGGATACGGGTCTGGCTGCCGGTCATGGTCATGGTAACGGTGATCTGTTGCGAGTCGACCGACACATTCTCGTCCAACAACACAAGCGGTTGGATACGGCCCTGGGTGGAGCGCTACGTTGGACACATCAACGACGATCTCTGGTGGATCCTCCACCATATCGCGCGCAAGACGGGGCATTTCAGCGGGTACGGAACACTTTGCCTGACGTGGCTGCGGGCATGGTTGCTGACACTGGGGCGGCGAGTCGATTTGACGACTGTAATGTGGCGTCTGCGGTCGTGCGGGCTGGCGATTCTGGGGAAGTTTGCGGTTGCGAGTCTGGATGAGTGGCACCAGACGTATCTGCCCAGCCGGACGGGCTTGTTCTCGGACGTGCTGCTGGATACGACCGGGGGAATTGTGATGTGTTGCCTGGTTGGGATGGCGTGGTGGTGGCGTTCGCGCAGCAGTGGGCGGACGACTCACGGTTAGTGGCTACTTTGGAACTGTGCAGGCAGTATTCACCATCCCGGCGAACTATAATCGACTCTGTGCTGAAGTCCTTCACACTTCGCGTTCTCGCTCTCCTGCTCTGCTCCCCCGCGCTCTACGCGCAGTCGTCGGAGGCGAACGCGCCTGAGCCCGGCGCTCGCGTCATTCTGGTGCTGCCGTTTGAGAACCGCTCCGGCCAGCCCACGCTGAACTGGATCTCCGACTCCTTTCCCGACACGCTGAACCAGAGGCTCAGTTCGGCCGGCTTCCTGACCATCACGCGCGACGACCGTCTCTTCGCGCTCGACCACCTCGGACTGCCGGCGGACTTCAGGCCCACGCGCGCCACGACCATTCGCATCGCGCAGACGCTGAGCGCGGGCTTCGTCGTGGTCGGCAGCTTCAATGTGCAGGGCGACGGGCCGGCGGCGCGCATCCAGGTGCAGGCGCAGGTGCTGGACATAAACGAGCTTCGTCTGAGCCCGCCGCAGCAGGAATCCGCTGAGCTTAGCCGCCTTTTCGATGCGGAGAACGCAGTCGCGTGGAAGGTCGCGCGCCAGATGAATCCGCGCTTCTCGGTGGCCGAGCAGACGTTCCTCTCGGCCTCGAACGGCATCAAGCTGACTTCGTTTGAGAATTACATCCGCGGCATCAGCTCGACGACGCCGCAGGAACGCACGAAGCATCTGCAGGCGGCGGTGCAGGAGTCCCCCGGGTACACCGCCGCGCAGCTTGCGCTGGGCAAAGAGCTGTACGCCGACCGCGAGTTCGAGCAGGCCGCCGCGGTTCTGGCGAAGGTGCCGCGGACCGATCGGCTGGCGTTGGAGGCAAACTTCTTTATCGGACTGGCGCGCTTCAACAGCGCCAGGTACGCCGACGCGGAGTCCGCCTTCGCGTTCGTGGCGTCGCGCCTGCCGCTGCCGGAGGTGGTGAACGATCAGGCGGTCGCGCAGTCGCGCCAGAACAAAGACGGCACCGTCTTATTTCAGCGCGCGTCGACTGCCGATCCCAACGATGCCGACTACCACTACAACCTCGCCGTCTCGCACTATCGCCACGGCGATTTCGCGCTCGCGCAGCGTGCCATCGAAGACACGCTCAAGTTGAAACCCAACGACACTGAGGCCGGCGAGCTGAAGACGCTGATCGCCGCCGGCCGTGCCGTGCCGGTACGGGCGGGCGGTTTCGATCCGACGACTCGCCTGCGCCGGACGTACTCCGAAGCCAGCTTCCGCCAGGCGACCTTTGCGCTCGACCAGATGCGGGCGCTGCGCCTGACGACTCTGCCTCCGGCCCAGCAGGCCACGGAGTATACCCAGCTAGGCCGTGAATATCTCTCGCAGGGGCTGCTGCCGGAGGCGGAGGAAGAATTCAACTCCGCCATAGCCGCGGTGGCCTCGGGCGACCCAGCGAGCGCGCAGGGTCATGCCGGGCTGGCGCAGGTGCGCGAGCAGAGCGGCGACAGCGCAGCCGCCCGCACCGAGGCCCAAACCTCCATCCATCTGTCGCCCACGGTGAACGCCTACATGGTGCTGGCGCGGCTGGATCTACAGGCGAACGACCTGGCGGCGTCCGCCTCCGACGTGCACAACGCGCTGGCACTCGAGCCCGCAAACCCGGCGGCGATGGGCATGCGAAGCGCGCTGCAGGGACGCGGCCAGGCTGTGCCATGAACGCGGCTCTTCTTGTCTTCCTCACGAACCCCGACTATGCCTTGCTGTTGCTTCTGGTCGGAATCCTGCTCATTTACGCGGAGTTCAACCGCCCCGGCACGATCATCCTCGGCTGCATCGGTGCGCTTTCCATCCTCTTCGCAATCGATGGCTTCCTCCACATGGAAACTCATCCCCCCGCCCTATGGGAGATCGCCCTTGGCCTCACGATCCTTGCCGCTGGTATCTGGTTACCACTTCGGGGAGTGGTCCCAGGCGCAGCCTGCGCGGTACTTGCCTTCGGTCTCACCCATGTCGTCGTCCCGCCGATTTCCGCCGTCGTTGCTGCCGGATCCTCCGTCATCTTCTGCTCTGTGACGTACTGGCTGGGTCGCGTTGCGATGCGCGCCCGCCTGAATAAAACCATTTACACCCGCTTCGAACCCTATCCGTCACTCCCGCCCGTCCAACCCTCAGTCCCGCCAGCAAGGTAGACTGAAGGAACACAATTTTTTGTGCCGCAAGGGAGTCTGTTCTACATGATGAATGCATCTCGCCGAATCTCGAGCCGAATCTCGATCTGCGGCGCTCTTCTCGCTCTGGGTCTCTCCGCCTCAGCCCCGATTCAGGCGCACAGCCAGACCACCGCGCCAGTCACGCCCCTTGGCCGCCAGCTGGCGAAGATCGAACTCGGCATCTCCGGCGCAGGCGAGCTCACGCCCAGCAGCCAGGGGCTCACGTATCTGCCGCAGATGCTCTACCAAAAGCCGAGCAAGACGGCCGGGTTGCTGGTCGATCTGAACTACCAGAAGTCTCCGCTCATCGGCGTCCAGCTGAACTTCACGCAGTTCCGCTACGCGCAGAACTACACCGTGGTCAACGTCGCCGGCACACCCGCCCAGCAGCTCTCGTACATCCTGGACGTGCAGGCCAAGGTGAACGAGTACTCGCTCGGCTATCTCGCTCGCCCGGTCATCTTTGGGATTCACATGTTTGCCGGGGCGGGCCTGGGAGCTATCGAATATCACCCGACCGCAGGCGGCGGCGAAGGCCTGATCCCACAGGAACGCGTAGGGATCTACTATACCGTCGGGGTAGAGCAGCCGATCTTCGAGAATTTCGGCCTGCGCCTGCAGTTTCGTCAGGTCTTCCAGGGCGCGCCGGACTTCAACCAGAACTACCTCGCAACCGGCGCCCGTGTTTCCACCGTCGAGCCGGGTGTAGGCTTCTATGTACGGTTCTAAGTACGGCGCCTAAGACCAATCCCGGGGACTGCGGCAATGAACAGTGTGATTGACGATACCAAACACGAACAGGAACACCTTCTGGGACGGCGCGCCCCGGCCGACGCCCCGGATCGCGAGATTACGCTCGGCACGACGATGATTCTGCTCATCTTTTTCGCGCTCGCGGTGCAGGATGCGGCGGTCTTCGGATTTGGATTCTCGATGGGGAGCAAGCACATCGGCGGCACATCGACCGCGGCATCGGCGCCGGCATCCGGCCTCTCGTTTGGGAACTTCATCAAGCCCGCGCCCGGCAACCCGCTCGGCTCGCCCGCCGCGATAAAGCCGCCTGTGGACTCAACTCCGACGCCCCTGGCTGCTCCTCCGCCGGTTCGATCGACGCCGGCGCCCATTGAACGCGTGGCCGTTGAAGCGGACGAGGAGCCCGCTCCTCCGCCGGTAAAACCTGTAACGCTCCCGCCTTCCGCGACCGCTGCTGCACTCCCGCCGCTCGCGCCGACGGTCCCGCCCGGTCCGGGAACGTTCGTCGTGCAGGTGGCGGCGCTGTCGCGGCAGGAGGACGCCGATATGATCGGCACCACGCTGCGCCGGCGCGGATATCTGGTGAACATCCGCACCGACACCGACCGCCTGCTGCATGTGCAGGTCGGACCCTTCGCCACGCGCAAGGACGCCGACGCCATGAAGGCAAGACTGCTGGCCGACGGCTTCAACGCGTATATCAAGTAGGACAGTTCAGGAGCTCTTCAACTGCTCCAGCGGCTTCATCTCGTCCCGCAGAGCGTCGGCGATCGCAGTCTTGACCGCCGCCATCAGCGCGTCGCGCGAGGCGAAGGTGTCGGGCTCGATCACGGGCAGCATGCGAATAATCGCCGTCCCCGGAGTGATCAGCGAGCTACCTTTTTTCAGCATGGTCTCGGTACCGGAGATGGCCACGGGAATGATCGGCGCGCCAGTCTGCATCGCAAGGAAGAACGGTCCCTTCTTAAAGGTCGAGAGGCGTCCATCGATGGCGCGCGTGCCCTCGGGGAAGACGACGATGTTCAGCCCGTCGGCAATCGCCTTACCCGCCGCCGCGACGGTCTGCTGCGCCGAGTCGCGACGCGAGCCGCGCTCCACCGGAATGAAGCCGCCAAGGGTCATCGCCCTGCCCAGAATCGGAATGCTCATCAGCTCCTTCTTCAACATAACCGAGCAGCGCGTCGGGATCGCCGGCATCACGATCGGCGGGTCCAGATTCGAGACGTGGTTGCACATGAAGATGCAGGCGCGGCCCGCCGGAATATTCTCGAAACCGACCTTGCGCACGCGGATGCCGGCGGCGCGAACGCCCGCGCCCGTGACCCACATCGATGCCCAATAGAGCCAGGTCACGTCGCTGACGAGCAGCGTATACGGGATGCCGACGATGCCCGCAATGGGTCCGAGCGCGAGCCAGACGAAGAGCAGCCTGGCCGTCGCAAACAGATTCTTCAGCTTCGTCATCGCACGCCTTCATGCGCTGCGAGCGCGTTCGGCAGCAGCTTGTAAATGTCACCAAAGCCGCCATTGGACATGATGGCGACCACATCGCCGCGCCTGAGCCGGGGGGCCAGCGCACTCACGATCGCCTTCGCATCGGCCAGCGATTCCGCTGGCGTTCCGCGTTCCAGCAGCTTCGCGACGACAGTCTCCGGGTGCAGACGCTCACGCTCGGGAATGCTCTCCGACTTGAAGACGCCGGCGAGAACAACGGCGTCCGCGAGCGCCAGGCTTTCGACCAGCGCGTTCTCGAAGATATTGCGGCGCAGCGTGTTCGAACGCGGTTCCAGCACGGCAATCAGGCGCCGTCCAGAGTAAGCCTGGCGCAGCGCGCGCAACGTCTCGTGGATGGCCGTGGGATGGTGCGCGAAGTCATCGATGATGGTAATGCCGCCGACCTCAGCCTTCACCTCCAGCCGGCGCTTGACGCTGCGGAAGGTCGCCAGCGCTTCCACGATCGCTTCAGCCGGCACGCCCTGCCCGGCGGCAAGCGCAGCCGCGGCGGTCGCATTCATGGCGTTGTGCTCACCCGGCATGGGCAGCGTCAGCGTGGCGAAGAAATCGCCCCCGCGATTTAGATTCCAGCGCACGCCGCCATCCTGATGCGTCATCCCGCTGACGCGCCAGTGCGACTCTGCGGCGTTTCCGTAGCGTTCGACCGAGCAGAAGGCATTTGCAACACATTCGGTTACATTTTCATTTCCATCGAATGCGACCAGACGGCCGCGCCGCGGAATCAGGTTGACGAAGCGCTTGAACGCGGTCTTGACGGCGCGTAGATCGTCGTAAATATCCGCGTGATCGAACTCGACGTGGGTGAGGATGGCGGCGTCCGGGAAGTAGTGCATGAACTTCGGTCCCTTGTCGAAGAAAGCGGTGTCGTACTCGTCGCCTTCGAGGATGAAGGGTCTGCTTTCCTTGACCATGAAGCTGGTGCCGAAGTTCTCCGCCACGCCTCCGATGAGGAACGAAGGCGCGAGCCCTGCGTATTCGTAGATCCAGGCGAGCATGCTGGTTGTCGTGGTCTTGCCGTGCGTTCCGGCCACCACGAGCGACTCGCGCCCGAGCAGAAACTCGTCGTGCAGGATGGCCGCCATGGATTGGAACGGAATGCGCTCGTCGAGCACATACTCCACCTCCGGATTGCCGCGCGAGATGGCGTTGCCGATGACGACGAGGTCCGGCTGCTCAGCCAGATTAGACGCGTCGTAGCTGGGGAAAACGGCAATGCCCTGCCCCGCGAGCTGTTCGCTCATGGGCGGATATGCCGCCGAATCCGACCCGGTGACGCGATGGCCGATTGCCTGTAGCATTCCGGCAAGCGACGCCATCGCCGTGCCGCAAATGCCAATCAAATGAATGTGTCTTGCCAACCTAAATCCTTTTGTTTGTCATTCCGCAGCGAAGCGGAGGAATCTGCTTTTCCCTCGGCGAGGAGCTCGCCCTTTCAAGGCTAACCCGTCACGGCGCTCTCGACAAAGTGCAGCCGGGGATCATCTTCGTGGAGGTCGAGACGCACGCGCACGCCGAAGGGCAATGTGACGTTCCTCTCAGCCACATGGCCACTGCGCAAACCGATGCCGATGGGACCATCAAAATCCCGCAGCGAATGCAGCAACGCAGCCTCCAGGTCCGGCTGCTCTTGCGGCTTGCAGCACTGCGCCATGTCGCCGAAGACGATGCCGGTTACGCCTTCGAGCAGGCCCGCGTAGCGCAGATGCACCAGCATGCGATCCCACTGATAGGCGTGCGTGCCCACATCCTCAAGAAACAGCACGCCGCCCTCGGGCTTCGGTGCATACGGAGTGCCGATCGCCTCCGCATAGATCGACATGCAGCCGCCGGTGAGCACGCCCTCGGCGGCTCCGGGGCGCAGCATGCGCAGGCCCGATGCCGAGCTCAGCGTCCACGATTCCGTCTGCATCAGCGCCGCTTGCCAACTTGCACTGTCCACGCCGTCCTCTTTATGCAAATCGCTGGCGATCATCGGTGCGTGGAACGTCACCAGCCCCGCCTCGCGCTGCAACCAGATATGCAGCGAAGTGATGTCGCTGTATCCGAGGAACGGCTTCCCATTCGCCCTGATCAACTCGGCATCCAAATGCGGGAGCAGTTCCGCCGCGCCCCATCCACCGCGGGTGCAGACGACGGCATCCACCTGTTCATCTGCGAACGCCGCATGGAGGTCGCTCACCCGATCTTCCACGCATCCGGCGTAGTTGAGCGGCCCCCGGTCCAACGCATGCGGAAATACCTTCGTTCGAACGCCCCATCGTTCCAGACCCCAGAGACCCCGCTCCAGCAGTTCCGGCTTCACCGCGCTCGCCGGCGACACGATGCCAAGCGTAGACCACACCTTCAACGCCTTAGGTTTGATCACGCGAAGACCTCGCCGGTGCAGATGATTTCGGCCGGGCCGGTCAGCATCATCGGCTGGTCGCGCGCGGGCCACACGACGCGCTGCGCTCCGCCTTCGGCAACGGCGGTCAGCGAGGTGTTCGCGCCGCGCAGGGCGATGGCCGCGGTTGAGCTGGCGCAGGTGCCGGTGCCGGAGGAGGTCGTCGGTCCGCAGCCGCGCTCGAAGATGCGGAAGCTGATCTCGCCAGGCGATTCGATCCGTACAAATTCGACATTGGTGCCATGCGGGAACAACGGGCTGGCGCTGATCTTCGCCCCAAGCTCCTGCCAGGCGAGCCCGTGCATGCTGAAGTCCGGCGTATCGACGAAGAGCACATAATGCGGGTTGCCGACGTTGACCATCGCGCCTTCCACCACGCCGACGCCATCGAGTTGAATCGCCCGCTGCATGACGCGCGGGATGCCCATGCCGCTCTCGATCTCATACGTGGCGCCCTCGGACGAAATGACGCGGCACGTCCTCACGCCGCCGTGCGTGCCCAGGACAACTTCCGTTAGCCCTTCGCTCATCGACAGCCACGCAGCCACGCAGCGCGTGCCGTTGCCGGAGAGTTCGGCCTCGCTGCCGTCGGCGTTGAAAAGGCGGAGGAAGAAAGTGCCGTCGGATTTACGGTCGAGAAACTCGATTCCATCCGCGCCGATGCTGGTGTTGCGCGCGCAGAAACGTTTTGCTAACTCGGCGTGGCGGCGATTGGCGAGTGCTTCGTCGATGATCAAAAAATCATTCCCACAGGCGTGGGCCTTTACGAATTGCATTCCTGCTCCCACTCCCTATCCCCTACACCCTGTCCTTAATCCTGATCCGCATCCGGGAAGGCCATAACCTGATCCGTTCTGTCGCTCGCCGTCAGTTCCGCCAGAAGATGCTCGTGCTTCAGCTTGCTCGCGGAGACCGCAAAGGTAACGCGTTCGAGGGTGCCGAGCGTGTCGCGTTCGATCACGTTCATGCGAATTTTGGCTTTGTCGAGTACGGTCAGGATCGCGGCGAACATGGGGCCGGAATCGACCCCACGCACCTCGTACAGCAGCACATATTGCTTCCATGGGAACTTCGATTCCATGACGCCGATCATGCGCAGCGCGACGACGACGATCATCGTTGCCAGCGCTGCCTCTACATACAAACCCGCGCCGCAGGCCATGCCGATGGAGGCCACCACGAAGACCGTCGCCGCGCTGGTGAGGCCGAGGACACGCGAGCGTGTATGCAATATCAGCCCCGCGCCGAGGAAGCCCACGCCCTGCACGATGTTTGCCGCCACCTGGCCCTTGTTCGGACTGCCTTCACCGGCGAGCGCCGCCGACAGCAGCGTGAAGAACGCGCAGGCCAGGCAAATCAGCATGTTGGTGCGCAGGCCGGAGGCTTTGTTGCGCGTCTCGCGTTCCATGCCGACGACGCCGCCCAGAAAACATGCCGTAAGCAGGCGCGTTGCCGTGCCGGTCGAGAGCAGCATCTGGTCGAGGTTCGAGAAGTGAAAGCCGAAGGGTGCGAGCATAACTATTCACGCGATGGTAGCACTGCCCGCGCTAGCGTCTCCAGCGGGACGATCGGTAAATCCTCACGCACGGCTGGTTGGTCGAGCAGATGATCGAGAGCGGCTCCTCAAGCCCGGCTGGATGTGCCTTTACAGCTTTCGCCACATCATCATCGCCCACCGAGACCACATAGGCCGCGCTCGCACCTGGATCGGCCATAGCATCGCGCCAGCGATAGTAGTCGCTCGGCCCGATGGTCTGCTTCAGCGGGATGCCGGCCTGCTGCAGCGCGCCGACATACGTCGAGTTCTCCATCAGGATGGGCGCGCCGGGCTGGAAGGTGACCAGCTGCTGCGCGAGCGGCGTCTCGATCGCCAGTCGGCCGCGTGAGTTCACCAGCGCCTCGTGCAGCACCAGCGGAGTTTCATGCAGCATCACGATCAGGTTGATGACGACGAGCATCAGCGCGATGGGCTGCGCGAGTTTATCGAGCAATGGCTGAGCCGCCCCGAACTTCGCAACCAGTTCGGACAGCGCAAAGGCCGTAAAAATCGCCAGGACAGGCAGCATCTCCATGCCGTAGCGCGAGTTGTAAAACGAGTGCGGATACAGCTGCGGAATGAAGATGGGAACCGAGCCGTAGGAGATGGAATAGACGTAAAACGGCAGCGGAATCCAGAGCAGCAGCCAGGCGCGGTTGAAGCGCGAGCGCCAGGCCTGCCACGAGCCCCATATCGCAGCCGCCGCGACCAGCCAGCCCGTCTCCCAGGCTGCGGCGTCTACCTGCGCGGTGCGGGCGTAGAGCATCAGCGACCAGGCCGGATTGTGCCATCCCCAATACTTGTGCGCCCCCGGCGGCGAGGTCTTGCGATCGATCTCTTTCGCTGAAGATGGACCGCGCATGAAGTCGAGCCAGTCGCCAGCGAAGACGTGGTTGTACTCGAACCACAGCAGCGGGCCCAGCGCGGCGAGCATGGTGAAAGCAAGAAATCCGGGAAGCACGCGGCGAGCCATTCCCGGCGCCTTGTACAGGTGCCACAGCACGACACACCACACCGCCGCACCCAGAATCCAGCCGTCGTAGCGCGTCATGGTGGCGGCGAAGATGAGGAAGCCGAGCAGCAGCATGTGGCCGGTGACGCGGCGCGTGGCGTCTGCCCTCACTGCATCGACAAACTCCATGCTGATGAGCACAATCCAAATGACCAGCGCGAGAAACAGCGGCTCCGTCATGGCGGTGGTCGAGAGATAGAGCAGGTTGGCGTTCAGCCCGAAGAAAGCCGTCGCAACCAGCGCCCAGCGCGGCGTAAGCAGGCGGCGCGAGAGGCGATACAAACCCATGACCGAAAGCACGAAGCAGATAAGCGAAGGCCAGGCGCCGGCCATGCCATCCTGCCACCAGACCATGTTGCGGATGAACGGAAGCATCAGCAGATGCGGCAGCGGAAGCCATACACCGCCCAGCATCCCCAGGCCGGGCGTGTTGGTATCGACGAGGCCGCGCGCCTTGGCGAGGTGCGCGACCGCATCGCCGTAGAGCATCATCAGGCCGCGCGAGGCGGAGATAGACAGCGCAACAAATCCTGCAACCAGCGCGCCCATGCCGGCGAGCATGGTCTCCTGCCTCGTAGCGGGGGTTGTCCCCAACTCCGGGTGCCCCATGTCTCGAATGTGAGACGTGGGAGCGACTAACGTCCGAGTCCGTCGCGCCGCTTTCAAGGTTCCACTGGCCCCGCGTGTTCGTCCGGATACGTATCCAGATGGGAGATCTCTTTGAACAGCCGGAAGCGATCCTCTATCTCGGCCCGGCGCACATCCTGCAGGCGCTCGGTGCCGAAGCGCTCCACCGCGAACGAGCCCATGACGCCGCCGTAGAAGAGCGCGCGGCGGAAGACCGCGGGCGTGAGCGCGGGCTGCGACGCGATGTAGCCGTAGAAGCCGCCGGCGAAGGAATCGCCCGCGCCGGTGGGGTCGACGACCTCGGAGAGCGGCAGCGCCGGCGCGCGGAAGGGCTTCGCGGTCTCGTCCGGGCGCAGGAACGAACGCTTGCTGAAGAAGGCTGTCGCGCCGTACTCGCCGTGCTTGATGACGAGCGATTTCGGGCCGGATGAGAGCACATCTTCGGCCGCCAGCACCATGTTGTGCTTGCCCGAGAGCATGCGCGCTTCGCCATCGTTGATCAGCAGCACATCCAGTGTCTTCAGCACCTCGTCGAGCGCCGCGCGATGGTCGGCGATCCAGTAGTTCATGGTGTCGCCGCACACCATCTTCACGTTCGGCATCTGGCTGCGCACACGAGCCTGCAGCCTGGGATCGATGTTGGCAAGGAAGAGGTATTCGCTGTCCTCATACTCCGCTGGAATCTTCGGCTCGAAGGTGGCGAAGACGTTCAGGTCGGTGCCGAGGGTTTCGGCCTCGTTCATGTGGCCGCTGTATTCGCCGGTCCAGTGGAAGCTGAGGCCGGGCGCGTGCTCGATGCCGCGGGTATCGATGTTGCGTCTTGTGAAGACGGCTTCTTCCCTGGGGCCGAAGTCCTCGCCTACGACAGCGATGACGCGGACATCGGTGAAGTAACTTGCGGCGAGCGCGAAGTGGGTGGCTGCTCCGCCTAGACATTTTTGGACTTTACCGTGCGGGGTTTCGATGGAATCGAAGGCTACGGAACCTACTACTAAAATCGACATCAAATCTCCTCAATTTCTATACACAACCTTACGTTCGCCTGGTCACCTGCGGCTAGCAGCCTTTGTAAGCATGCGAGTCGCAAGCCCGATGGCATTAGCTCCGATCAAGACAAGTGCCATCTTTTCGTGTCCGTGAAGCGCTAGAAAGCCAGCTTCGAGCGCCAACGATAAAGCGAAGGTCCATCCGGCTATCAGAGCCACAACTTGATATTGGTAGTTTCGCTTCAACTCCAATTGAAAAGATGCCATTAGACTTTGTGGATAGCTCGCGTCGATTGCGGCGTATCCTGCCAGAGCCTGGGGAGTTGGAAGCCGGCCGGCACCGGGGTTGAACACAGCTCCGGCCTTTGTTGTTCGTTGCGGCTTCAAAAGATCTTCTCGGCCGAGTTCTTCGTATGGATTGTCAGACACGATGCGTGGCCTTTTCGCCGGTGGCCACATGCTGTCTCCAGCGCTTCCACATCACCAGTAACACATCGACTAACAGTTGCCGGAGGAAGAGCGTCCCAAAGACGATCTCACAAACATTGTTGAGCCGAACAATCCAGGCCGCCTGGGAGATCACAGCTGCTAACGCAATGGGACAGATCGCCAAAAGAAAAAGCCAAATGAGAGTACCATTCCTCGATCCAGCGGGCGATACCTCGTGCATCGATTCGACAGGAGCTGGATCGGGTGTTTCTTCGATTAAATTCTCCGTTGAACCGGGCCGCACGCACGGCTCAACGATCGCGCCAAGGCAGCCAAAGCCATCCAGAAACGCCTCTGCAATATTGCTAAGCTGTGGCACGTCAGTCCCCCTGCCTAAAGCATAATCCCGGGTCGTAGCAGCCGCAACCAGATGGTTCGTCTCTGCACACCCACACTTACAAGTATCTCCCGATCAGCAGACCAAGCTTCTCCTTCGTCGCCTCCGGAATCGTCGCCTTGTCCGTCATGATCGCGTACTTCAGCGCTTCGGCGAACGGGCTTTTGACGCCCTTCGGCAGCGCGGCAACGGCGGCCCGCACGACCTTGCCTGCGTTCTCCGCGTTCTGGTGGATGACCGCGACCACCTGCTCGACCGTGACGTCGTCGTGGCCTTCGCGCCAGCAGTCGTAGTCGGTCACCATGGCGAGCGTGGCGTAGCTCATCTCGGCCTCGCGGGCGAGCTTCGCCTCCTGCAGGTTCGTCATGCCGATCACGTCC
The DNA here is from genome assembly GCA_964245315.1 of uncultured Acidobacteriaceae bacterium. GTDB lineage: Bacteria > Acidobacteriota > Terriglobia > Terriglobales > Acidobacteriaceae > Edaphobacter. The sequence continues at coordinate 21,702 of CAXTMK010000054.1, forward strand.
GCGCCCCAGCTGCGGTAGAGGTTCGACTCCGCGCGGGTGGAGAACTGCGGGCCTTCCATGCAGACGTACGTGCCGCCGAGCTTGCCGACGACGCCGACCTCCTTGCACGCCGCTTCGAAAGCCTTCGCGACGACGGCGCATACGGGATCGCCGAAGCCCACATGCGCGACGACCCCTTCGCCGAAGAACGTGCCGGCGCGAGCGAAGGTGCGGTCGATGAACTGGTCGGGGATGACGAAGTCCGTCGGCTTATGCTCTTCCTTCAGGCTGCCGACGGCCGAGACCGACAGGATGTACTCGACGCCCAACATCTTCATCCCGTAGATGTTGGCGCGGAAGTTCAGTTCGCTGGGCAGGATGCGGTGTCCGCGGCCGTGGCGGGCGAGAAATGCCACCGGCCGGCCGTCGAGCTCGCCTACCATGTATGCGTCGGAGGGCGCGCCGAACGGCGTCTCGATCAGCTGTTCGCGCAGTCCCGTCAACCCCGGCATCGCATACAGCCCGCTGCCGCCGATAATGCCAATTTCGACCTTCGCCACCATCACCTCGTATCGCCTTAGTATATCTTTCGCAGTCCAGCCTTCATCATGCCCATGCGGGCGATCGCTCCGGCCATCCCGAGCGTCAGTTCGTGGCCGGCCGCGATGCGCACCGGGCCGACGCCCTGGACGGATTCGGTCTGGTCGCGCAGTCGACGGCTCAGCAGCAGCGGAAAACCCTCCGACACCCACAGATCCTTGCCGGAGCGCGTCAGCAGCACGTCGCCCTCGCTGGTGGTGAAGATGCGCTCGCCGCCGGCCTCTTCGCCGCTGGTGCGCTCGCTTACACCCGAATATTTGCGTCCAAGCTCCGCGATGTACATCTTTTCGAAGGTCCGCGCCGCCTCATCGGTGCGCCAGCGCGAGAGATAAAACACGCCGAGCGAGGCGGGGGTCAGCTTCTCCGCAGCGGTCGCGGACTTGCGCTGGCCGGCATAATAGACGCCGCCCGCCCACGCGGGCGCGAGCGCCTTACCGAGCTCCTCGCCGCCGAAGAGGCTGGCCATGATCTCGACATCGAGCTCGCCCATGACTCCAAGGTCATAGGGCTCATAGTCCGCGTCGAGCAGAGGATGCACGTTGCCCAACCGCAGCACCGGCACGGCGGCATGCGCCATGTAGGCCTGCGGATTCATAATCTCGAAGCTCGTATTCGGCGGGTTTTCGAGCACTCCGGCGAATGCTCCGGTCTTGCCGCCTTTGACCAGCAGCGCCTGCTCGAACGCCAGGCCGTCGGCGTACGGAAAGACCAGCGAGCGCTGCAGCAGCAGCGGCGCCCGAGCCATGACAGGCGAATCGCTGGTGTCGGCGGCGTTGTCGCGGATGGTCTTGCCGATCTCCGGCTGGTCGGCGAGCGTCTGGCCTTTGGGCAGTCCCCAGTCGACGAAGACCACCATCGCTTGGCCTTCGGTGACCGCCTGCCGCGCGGTCTCGAGCTCATCCACTCCAACGCGTTCCGCGTCCTCAGTGGAAGTCCGCGACTCGCCTTTGAAGCCGGTCGAACCCCACCTTTCCAGGCCGATCTTCTGGTCCTGAATCGCATGCGTCAGCTCGTGCGCAAGCACCGGCTTCTGCTCCTCCGGCTTCACCCAATTCAGCAGATTCACGATTTTGGTCTTGTCGTCATAAAAGCCGGCGATCTGCTCGGTCAGCAGCGTCAGCAGAAAGGGCTTCAGGTTGAAGTCGCGATTCAGCAGCCCGAACTTCTTCAGGACGATCTCCGACTGCTCCAGACGCCTGGCGCCCTCGTCCTCTTCGAACGACTTGTTCAGATAGGCGGTGACCTCGTCGCGCGTCAGCAGCTTACGATTTACGTGCGGAACGGGCGCGAGGCCGGTGTCTTTGGCGGCGAAGGCCATGATCTCGTCGACGGAGGCGAACAGTTCCTTGGCCTGCTCGGGCGTCATGACTTTTTCGGGCTGGTCTTTCTTAGCCTGTCCAATCGCCGCCGTCGCCAGACCGGCCATCACTACCCACGCCATCGCGAATCCACGCAGAGCCATATAATCAAGTCTACAGATGTCTTTGAACCTCATCCCGCACACCTCCACGCCGCTGGCGGAATTGCTGACCCGAGCTGCCTACGCGCCGCTTGATAACGTCGGCTGGATTCGCGTTACGGGCGAAGACCGCGTGCGCTGGCTGAACGGCATGGTGACCAACAACATCGCGGCCCTGAAGCCGGGCGAGGGCTGCTACTGCTTCTTTTTGAACGCGCAGGGGCGCATTCAGGGTGACTGCACCGCTTGGATGATGGAAGATGCGATCCTGCTGGAGACCGAAGCCGATCGCATCCCAGCGATGCTGGCGATGCTCGACCGCTTCATCATCATGGACGACGTGGAGCTAACGCCGCTTCCCAAGTATCGCGGCATCGCGATCATGGGTCTGCGGGCGAGCGAGCTTCTTGGACTCGCGTCCGCGAAACTTCCTCCCGAAGACGGTCTTTCTCTTCTGTGCTGCGATGAAGAAGACTATCTTTACCCTCTGCTCACCATTCGTACCTACAGCCCCCTCATGCCCCGCTACGAACTCTGGTCCGTTGACGCGCAAGATCACATCCGTGCGTTGTTCGGGCAACTGAACACCATCGAAGCCAATACCGTAACGATGAACCAACTCCGCATCCTCTCCGGCACACCCCTCTACGGCGTCGACATTCGCGACAAAGACCTGCCCCAGGAGACCAACCAGACCCGCGCTCTGCACTTCGCCAAAGGCTGCTACCTTGGGCAGGAGATCGTTGAGCGAATCCGCTCCCGTGGCGCGGTCCACCGCACCTTCATGGGCTTCATCCTGCACGGCGACTTGCCGCCAGCGGGTACGATCCTTACTGCGGACGACAAGCCCGCAGGCGAGCTGACCAGCGTCACCAGTCTTAACTTAGAGCTTAAGGCTCATAGCTCTCAGCTCTCAGAGACAAGCCCTCTCCAAATCGCCCTCGGCTACATCCGCCGCGAAGCGCTCGACCGCACCGCGACGATCACCTATCCCGGCGGCACCGCTACCCCCACCACGCTGCCCTTCCAAATCCCTGAATTGAGAGCCTTGCATGCCTGAGAAGCCGCTTCCCTTCGTCGTCACCGACCGCCGCAAGTTCACCCCCGAGGGCGAGTCGCGCCCCGACGCGGACCCCAGCCCCGAACGCGAGCCGCGGCCAGAGACGGTTGTTGCGCCGGAGACAAAAGCAGATCCCTTCGCTGCGCTGCGGGATGACAACAAAGAAGCGCGGGATGACAACAAAGGGCTAAGGGAACGCAAAACAGAAGTGCAACATGAAGAAGCGCCCTATACAACCAGCGCCATGGAGGGCGACGCACCGCAGATGCCGCCAGCCCCCACGGCCGAGCAGATGGAGCAGTCGCGCATTGCCTTCGAGACTACCGCCGAGCGGCTGGACATGGCCGTTCGCGCCGCCAATCCGGGCATGGAGCATCCGCCCAAGATGACCTTCGACCAATTGATCCAGTCAGTCTACATGCAGGCGATCCTGCAGCTCGGCGGAGGCACGCAGGAGGGCCAGCAGCCGCAGGTCGACATCCTGGGCGCCCGCCAGTCGATCGAGATGCTCAGCGTGCTGGACGAGAAGACGCGCGGCAACCTGAGCCAGCCTGAAGCGACGCTGCTCTCAAGCGCGCTGTTCGAACTGCGGCTCGGCTTCCTGGAAATCACGCAGGCCATCGCCCGCTCCGCCCAGCAGCGCGCCCAGGCCGCGGGTGTTGCGCCGCCATCGGCTCCGGGCGGGCCGCGGATCGTGCGTTAGGAAGCGATGAACGCCACGCTAACTTTCCTCGGCTCCGGCACCTCGATGGGCGTTCCCACGCTCGGCTGCACCTGCGCCGTGTGCCAGGACGCGATCCTGCCGGGGTCGAAGAACCGGCGCACGCGCCCTTCGATCAAGCTCGACTTCGAAGGACACACCGTCCTGATCGACACCGGCCCCGACTTCCACGCTCAGGCCATTCGCGAGCGCATCACGCATGTCGACGCGGTCTTCTACACGCATCATCACGCCGACCACATTTTGGGCATGGATGACCTGCGGCCGCTCAGCTTCCAGCACACGCCTGACCTGCCGCTGTATGCAGATGAATCGACCGCCGAGGTGATCCACCGCGTCTTCAGCTACACCTTCCGCACGGTCGACCGCTACCCGACCAGCGCACGCGTGCAGTTGCTGCCCATGCCGTCAGGGCCGGGCGCGTTCGTCGACATCGCCGGCGCGCACTTTCAGCGCATCCCCGTCATTCATGGGCGGGAGACGATCGCCGGTTATCGCTTTGGCTCGGCCGCGTATCTCACCGACATGAGCGACATTCCGGAGGAGAGCGTTGCGCTGCTGCAAGGGCTCGACATCCTGATCCTCGATGCGCTGCGCCGCGAGCCGCACCCGAGTCACTCGCATCTAAATAAATCGATCGCGCTCGTCGAGCGCCTGAAGCCGCGCCGCGCGTTCTTCACCCACATGTCCCACGATCTGGACCACGATGCCACGGAGGCCATCCTGCCGCCCCATATTCGGCTCGCTTACGACGGGCTCAAACTGCAATTCGATATCGCGCCAATCGCATGAATACATTTCACTCCGTTAGCCGACTCCCCGCCGATTTTGGCCCTGTAGTCGCCACCATCGGCAACTTCGACGGCGTGCATCGCGGCCATCGCTGGGTGATCGCTCAGGTAAACGAACGCGCCCGCATGCTTGGCCTGCGTTCGCTTGCCATCACCTTCGACCCGCATCCGGCGCGGGTGTTGCGGCCGGACGCGCCGCACGTTCTGATTACGCCGCTCAGACAGAAGCTGGCTCTACTCGCCGAAACCGGCATCGACGCTGTACTCGTCCTGCCGTTCGACCTCGCGCTCTCCGAGCTTTCCGCCGAAGCCTTCGCCCGTGACATCCTGCGTGATCGCATTCGCGTCAGCGAGGTGCATGAGGGCGAAACCTTTCGATTTGGCTACCAGGCGAGCGCTGATATGCACTCGCTCGAAGCGTTGGGCCGCGACCTCGGCTTCCACGTCCAGGGCTACTCGCCGCACATCCTGCGCGGCGCGCCGGTCTCGTCGAGCCGCATCCGCGGGCTGATCTCAGCCGGCGATGTGAGCCAGGCGCGAGCGCTTCTGGGCCGGTCGTACAGCATCCATTCGACGCCTGCTTCGGGTCGCGGCTATGGCACGCGCTACACGGTGCCGACGATCAACCTCGCACCCTACCCAGAGCTGCTGCCCGCGCACGGCGTCTACATCACGAGCCTTACCGTTCATGGAGAATGCTTTGAGGCGGTCACGAATGTGGGCAACCGACCGACGTTTGGATCGGATTCCTTCACCATCGAGTCCCACATCCTTAACTTCCATCCCATTGCACTGGCTGAGGATACGCCCCTTGAACTCGCCTTCCTTCACCGGCTTCGCGACGAAATCCGTTTCCCATCCCCCGAGGCGCTGCTTACTCAGATCAGGCTCGACGTTCAACGCGCGAAGCGATTCTTCAACTTACGCGCAATCCTCACTCGGTGAGGCAGTGAAGCAACAGACCCCGCTCATCTCGACGCCCGCACCGGGTGGCCGCGCGTTCCCGTTTTCTGACACTCACACCGGCAATTTACGCCCACAAATCCACGCTTGACGCGCTTCGCCAAACGTTCTAGTCTCCATTCATCATCGGCACCCGATTGGTAACGCCCGCCATCCCGGTCGCAGCCCAGGCCCGCCACTCCGGCGTCGCTTCCTCCAGCACAATCTTCGATCCTCCAGTTCTCAATCCAAGAGGCGCGGACCCGCGTCTCATAACCATGTCTTATCCTGACGGAGGTCAGATACCCGCTTGATCAAAAAGGCAATCGAAATCACTCCCGGCATCGAACCTCTTTACGGCACACGCGACGAGAACCTCCGGCTCCTCGAAGACGGTCTCCGCGTCCTCATCGACCTCCGCTCCGACGCCATCCACGTCTCCGGCGAAGACGCCCAGGTCGCCCGCACCGCCCAGGTCTTCGCCGACTTCGACGCCCTCCGCCGCGCCGGTGTAACCCTCCAGAACGGCGAGCTGCACGGTCTGCTCAAGCTGGTCGTCGCGGATTCGCGAGCGACACTCCGGCAGCTGGTCGACGCCGGCAAGCAGCGCTCCGCCGGAGTCAAGCGCATGGTGCAGCCGCGCTCGCCCAACCAGAAAAAGTATGTCGAGGCGATCGAATCCTGCGATATGACGTTCGGCCTGGGCCCGGCCGGCACCGGCAAGACGTACCTCGCAGTGGCCATGGCGGTGTCCGCGCTGCTGGCCAAGAAGGTCTCGCGCATCATCCTTGTCCGGCCCGCGGTCGAAGCCGGCGAGCGCCTCGGCTTCCTGCCCGGATCTCTCCAGGAGAAGGTAGACCCCTACCTGCGCCCGCTCTACGACGCCCTGTACGACCTGCTTGACCAGGAGAAGGTCGACAAGCTGTTGGAACGCAACGTCATCGAGGTCGCCCCGCTCGCCTTCATGCGCGGCCGCACGCTGTCCGACGCCTTCATTATCATGGACGAAGCCCAGAACACCACCAACGAGCAGATGAAGATGTTCGTCACACGCCTGGGCAACAACTCCAAAGCCGTCATCACCGGTGACCTGACGCAAATCGACCTGCCCAACCCCAAAAAGTCCGGCCTCTTCGAAGCCCTGAACGTGCTCGACGGGGTCGAAGGCATCCGCTTCTGCCACTTCGAGGATGTCGACGTAGTCCGTCACCATCTCGTGCAGCGCATCGTCCGCGCCTACGACACCTACGGCCGTACCCAGCAGCAGCTTCCGCTCAACATCGACGCCCAGCTGTTGCCAGACACCCCTAAACCGCAGCCAGTTGCCAAACCCCAGTAACCGGGTGCCCCATGTTCGGCCGGCTTCATCAGGCCGACCATGGGGTTACTCCCTCCAGGCACACCATGCGAACCATCCTCCTATCCACGCTCCTCCTCGCTCCCATGCTCTTCGCCCAGCAACCAACCCCAAGCCCACAGCAACAACTCGACCAACTCCAGCGCAGATACAACGATTTTGCCGGGCTGCAACGCTACGCCGCCGACAACGCGAAGCTGACTCCAACCCCTGGCCGGGTCGTCTTCTTCGGCGATTCCATCACGGACAACTGGGGCCGAAAGTTTGGCAGCTTCTTTCCCGGCAAGCCCTACGTCAACCGCGGCATCGGCGGCCAGACCACCTCGCAGATGGTCCTGCGCTTCGAGCAGGACGTCGTCCACCTCGCCCCCGCCGCCGTAGTCCTGCTCGCCGGCACCAACGACATCGCCGAGAACACCGGTCCCATCAGCGACGCCGCCATCCAGGACAACATCCGCGCCATGGTCGCGCTCGCCCGCGCCAACCACATCCGCGTCATCCTCGGCTCCATTCCGCCGGCCGACCGCTTCACCTGGCACCCCGGCATCGCGCCCGCCGAGCGCATCCGCACCATGAACGACTGGCTGAAGTCCTACGCGGCGGCCGAACACCTCGTCTACCTCGACTACTACACCGCCCTCGCCACGCCCGAAGGCGCCATGAAGCCCGACCTCGCTGTCGACAAATACGTCCACCCCAACGACGCCGGCTATGCCATCATGCAGCCGCTGGCCGAAGCCGCCATCGCCAAAGTTCTGGCCCAGCGCGCGCCGTAGAACCATTTGCAGAAGGTGTGCAAGGAAGATAAACGCAGATTCCCTTCGGGAATGACAAAAGGGGATGCGAGACAAACGAAAACGCAGGAGAGC
>CAXTMK010000055.1:0-12498 GCA_964245315.1 uncultured Acidobacteriaceae bacterium
AATCCGGTGCGTCAAGGCTGTAAACTCATAGCTGGAAACTTTCAGGATATCAAACGTTTGCAGCTTTTTTCGCATAACTCCCTTAGTCCCGTTCGTTGGTTTGTCTTGTGCGCGATGCTGGTGTTGGCCGCGCTGTCTGCGACTGCCCAGTCAGCGACCTCGGGCGCGGTCGGCGGCACCATCTCCGATCTGGCCGGCGCGCTGCTGCCGGGCACGGTGGTGACGGTCACCTCGGCCGATAACGCTTCGACTCGGACGGCGAAGAGCAACGCCTCAGGCGAGTACCGCGTGGACGACTTGATGCCCGGCACCTATACGGTCACGTTTGTGGCGGACGGCTTCGAAACTTACGTGGGCAACTCGGTAACAGTGACGGTCGGCAGCCTCGCGAACGTATCGCCCAGGCTGAAGGTGGGTTCGACCTCGGACAAGGTGGAGGTTTCGGGCGAGAATCCGCTGATGAACACGGAATCGAACGAGTTCTCGACCACGCTCGACCAGGCGAGCATCGACAACCTGCCCATCAACGGGCGGCGCTGGTCGGACTTCGCGCTGTTGACGCCGGGCGTGGTCTCGAACTCCGACGGCTTCGGCCTGCTCAGCTTTCGCGGCATCAGCTTCCTGCTGAACAACAATACGGTGGACGGCGCGGACGACAACCAGGCCTACTTCTCGGAGGCTCGCGGACGCACCCGCGCTTCCTACGCCATCACTCAGGTCGCGATCCAGGAGTTCCAGGTAAATACCTCGAACTATTCGGCGCAGTACGGACGCGCGGCCGGCGGCGTCATCAATACCGTCACGAAGTCGGGTTCAAATGCGCTGCATGGCGAGCTGTTCTTCTACGATCGCGACAACGATCTGGGCGGCGCGACCAACCCCTACACGCTGTTGAACGTGCCCAACGGGACGGGCGGCTTCAACACCCTGCCGTTCAAGCCGACGGACTGGCGCAAGCAGTGGGGATTCGGCATCGGCGGAGACATTATCCGCGACAAGCTGTTCTGGTTCTATGCGTACGATCAGTCGCGCCGCAACTTCCCTCTGGTCGCTCGTGCGACCGATCCGAACGACCTGCTGGCGCCTTCGAACGCAACCCTGCCGACAGGCGAAACCTGCTCGACCAGCATGTTTACCGCGACCATCCTCAGCTACCAGACCGAAGGCGACTACAACGCCTGCGCTCTCTCGGCGCTCTATGGGCTGAATTCATTCCAGGCCGGCTCGGCTTTCTACAACCAGGGACTTGGCATCATCAATTCGTTCCTGGGGCCGGTACCGCGGCGCGCCGACCAGATCATCAACATGCCCAAGCTGGACTATCAGATCAGCGATCGCCAGCATCTGTCGATGTTCTACAACCGCATGCGCTACTCGTCGCCGAACGGCCTCTATTCGCAGGCCTCGGTGACCGACGGCAACGACGATCAGGGCAACGACTTCATCAAGGAAGACTTCGGTGTGGCGCGCCTGACCTCCGTGCTGTCGAGCTCCGTCATCAACGATGCGCTGGTGCAGTATGGCCGAGACTTCGAGTACACCTTCGCGAATCCTCCCGCGCCGAACAACGTTCCGCTCTCGCACAATGCCTTCGGACGCGCGGCCGAGATACAGATCGGCTACAACTTCGGCAGTGGGATTTACACCGGTACAAACATCAACCTCGATCGCAAGGCCGACCCGGACGAGCGACGCCTGCAGCTGCTCGATGGTGTCAGCTGGACGCACGGCAAGCATGTAAGCAAGGCGGGGCTTGAGTTCAACAAGGTCTCCGACTACGTGAATAATCTCTACAACAGCAATGGCTCCTATAGCTACGACTACGGCTACACCTACATTGCCGACTACCTGAACGCGACCACCGGACTGGGGACGTCGTTCGGCTATCCTCAGCTCTACTACAGCTACAGCCAGACGTTCGGCAATCCATCCGCGTCGATTGCGACGCGTGAGTACGCGGGTTACGCGACCGGCGACTGGCGCGTGCTGCCCGGCCTGACGCTGACCCTTGGCGTGCGTTATGAGTACGAGTACGTTCCACCGAATCCCTTTGTGAACACCGGCAATCCGCTGCTGGTCGCGGCTGTCGCGGGCACTTCGCTTGCATCCAGCGTTACTCTTGCCAACACGGCGCTGCCCCAGACCGCCAACCGGCCCGACGACCGCAACAACATTGCGCCGCGCATCGGTTTTGCGTGGCAGCCCTATGCCAACGGGCGCACCGTGCTGCGCGGCGGCTACGGCATCTACTATGGGCGCATCATCAATTCCAACATCCTGCAGACATATGAAGAATCCGGCTCCCCGAACGGGCAGATCAGCGTGAATAATTCGCTGTACGAGGGCAACTGCGGCCCGATCTTCCCGGCGCTCGCGACCTCCATCTCGCAGGTGTATCAGTGCCTGGCAGGATCGCAGACCACCGGCCTGAGCTCGACCTCGACCCCTAAGCAGCCAACCTCCACCGTCGCATACCTGGACCCGCACATGCAGGCTCCTCAGGTGAGCGAGGCCGACCTTGCCATCGAACAGAACCTCGGCAAGAACACCACGCTGGGCATTACCTACATGGCGAGCTTCGGCCATGAACTGCCGACCTCGATCGACACCAACTTCAACGCGGCCGCCACCTACAACGCCACCTTTACGGTTGCGAACCCTGCTGCGTCCGGCTCGACGAACTCTTATCCGATCAGCTCCACCGCCGAAGCAACCTATAAGAGCACGACGTATCCGGAGCCTCCATCGTCTGGTTACGTGACGCTGCCCCACGGTGGAAGGAATCTTCCTCTCCAGCCGGGCTCACAGTTTCAGACCAAAGTCTTTCTGGTGCCGATCGGGAACAGTTCCACGCGGCCGAACCCTGCCTATGGATCGATCCTGGATGTACGCAGCGACGTAAACTCAAACTACAACGCGCTGGCGGTGCAGTTGAACCATCGCTTTTCGCACGGGCTCGCGTTCATGGGCAACTACACCTGGTCGCATTCGCTGGATGAGAATCCATACCAGTCGACGGTGGTGCCGACATACAACATATACGACCCCACCAGTCGTCGCCTGGAGTACGGCAACGGCGCGCAGAATGTGCCGAACCGCGGCGTCGCGGACCTGATCTACGAGCCGCAGACCAACTTTCACGGCTGGAAAGACTATGCGCTGGGCGGATGGCGCATAGCTCCGCTGGTACAAGCGCAGAATGGCTTGCCATATACGCCCTATGTCAGCGGTTCCTCCTCGTTGATTCCGGTTCCGGCCGGTGTCGACGGCTGTACCTCGGCGCAGTTCGCGACGGGGACGACCTACTGCAATGCCACCCCTGCTTACAAAGGCCTGAACGGCTCCGGCTCGAGCGCCAATCGCCTGCCGAATGTGGAGCGTAACAGCTATCAACTCCCGAAAACGGTCGTGGTCGATGTGCGCCTGGGCAAAAACTTCTACATCAACGCGCCGCACCTGGAGCATGCCCGCTTCGAGATCCTGGCAGAGCTGTTCAACGTGATGAACCACCAGAACATCACCGCGGTGCAGAACACGGCCTACACGATCAGTGGAACGACGCTGTCGCCGCCCTCAGGTTCGAGCCAGTTCGGAACCTACACGAACTCGAACAGCAACTACACCTATAGCCCGCGGCAGGTGCAGGTGGCGGCGCGGGTACACTTCTAAGCTGCGGAAGATTCACACAGAAGGAACGGAAGAGGAGATAGGAAAGGGAAGCGCGGGCGATTCCGGAACGTGCCTTGCGCGCGGACTTCATCCTCCAAATCCACGCCAGATCGGGTAAGGTAAGACGATGCGTTCCACGTTTCAGTGGCGTCCAGCTGCCGCAGTCATCTTGTTCGTTCCGGCTATGCTCGCCGCGCAACAACAGCCCCAGACGATCACGGCGAATGCGAGGCTGGTTGTCCTTGACGTTGTGGCGACCGACAAGTCCGGCAAGCCCATCGACAACCTGACCGAAAAGGATTTTCAGGTGTATGAGGACGGCAAGCTGCAGCGCATCCGCTCCGTCGAGCCGCCGTCCGCGCATGTGTTGCCGCCGGCTTCCGAAGCAGCGAATACGATTTTCGATCCAGCCAGGCCCGCGAGCTTCGGTCAATCGCCGGTGGACGTGCTGGTGCTCGACCAGTTGAATACCCACTTCGCGGACAGCGCCTTTGCGCGGTCTTCGCTACACGAGTTCCTGGCCACGCAGCCGGCTGTACTGCGCCAGCCGACGACGCTGCTCAGCGTCTACGATAACCACTTCAAACAACTACAGGGCTTCACGCGCGATCGCGATGCGCTGCTGCATGCGCTGGGCGCGGCTCCCACCGAGTATGCGTGGAGGCTGGAGCTGAACGGCAAGGCCGATCACGGACCCATCGAGCGGCTCGACCAGTCGCTGCGCGCGCTTGAAGAGATCGCCCAGAGCTACGCGCGCATACCTGGCCGCAAGAACCTGATCTGGGTTGGCGGCGGCTTCCCCGGCATGGACCCCGAGCAACTCGGCGACCACGACATGAAGACCGTGAAGGATGCCATGCATCACGTCACCAACGTGCTGCTGGATGCGCGCGTAACGTTGTATGCGGTAGACCCGACCACGACTGCGATGGGAATGACGGAGATCATCGACGCGTCGCAGATGTCCTTCGCGCAGTATGCCGGCGACAGCCTGGCGGGTGGAACCGATCCCTTCGGCGCGACCGAGGATTTCGACACGCTCGGCCCGATGACGGGCGGACGCGTGATCCGCTCGCGGAACGATATTGCGCGTCTGATCGGCGAGTCGGTCGATCTGGGCGCGAACTTCTACACCATCGCCTACACGCCCGGCTCAGCCAGCGATGCGAGCGCGAAGCTGCGGCAGATCAAGGTGGTCTGCCTGCAGCCCGGCATTACGACTACCACGCGCAACGGCTACTACGCGGGCACGGAGAAGCCGGAGGACGCGCTCGCCGATGCGACCTACGACCTGACCACGGCGGCCGAGACTGCGGTGCCTCTGAACGGGCTGCATGTGACGGCGGAAGAGGATAACACGCCTGGAACCTATCATGTGCGGGTGACGGTGCCGAACCTGACGTGGAAGCCCAAGCCGGACGGAGGCGCCAGCGCGTCGGTATACGTGATGGCGGTGTCGCTGAACAAGGACGGCCGGATGATCGCGCACACGCTGCATGCGATGACCTCAAACGCGCGGGCCGGGGCAAACCTTGCGGATGAGTCGAAGGCGACGGACTTTCTGTTTCCAGCGGTACCCGCGTCAAAGGCGGCGAAGCTGAGGTTCATCGTTCGGGATTCGGGCAGCGGACGGATGGGTTCGGTGGATCTGCCGGTGGGGCGATAGAGTTCGGAGACCCCATCTCAAACGATGAAGCCGTTTGAGATGGGGCACCCGAGCACTCTCAATATGGGGTTCCGCCCGCGTAGTCCATTGCCATGATCGTGTTCAACGACGTCACGCTGGGCGAGTCGAAGATGTAGAGCCGAGCTCACGGTTGTTGTTCATCGAGGCAAGCGAGTAGTTGATCGATCCCATGTAGACGCTCTGGGTGCTGAGGCCGAAGTCGGCTATGACCGCCTTGGCGTGAATATAGAAACCGGTCTGCGTGTCGGGATATACGTGAACACCGCAGCCCGCCGCCTCAAGCGCCTTGAAGTTGGTGGCGTAGCTGCTCTGGCTGACCATTGCGATCCGCACCACTACGCCCCGTTGGCATGCGGCTTCGAGCGCGCTGACGATGTTGGCCGCGCCCATCTCCTCGTTCTCCACCAGCAGCGTCGATTTGGCGTTGTTGATGATGGCGAGCATGGCGGCCTGCGCGGTCGTCGGGCTCCAGATCAGGTCGTCGCCCAGGGCGGGCGTGTAGCTGAAGTCGCTGGTTCCGGCGACCCCGCTGCCGGGGGTGCCGGCGGCGTAGTCGGCGTTGAAGGTGGCCTGGATGGCGGCGATGTCGGCAATGTCGTTCGTGAGGAGCGCGAAGTCGCGGGTGGTCGAGTAATACTGGCTCTGCAGGTTCAGGCTCATGATTGCGACCTGCGTGCCGTCGATGATGAAGCTCTTCTCGTGCGTGGCTTCGAAGGCTTTGTTGGCCCAGACCGCGCTGCAGTTCGTGCCCGACGAGTTAAGCAGCGTGTAGGCGGGCGTGTTGCCGCTCTTTTCGTCATTCTGGTCGAGGATGACCCGCACCTTCACGCCGCGCTGGCAGGCAGTAACCAGGTCGCCCGAGAAGGTCGTGTCTTCGAGCGCGTACATGGTCATGTCGATCGTCTTCTGCGCGGCGTTGATGAGCGCGTAAAGCGGCGTGACGCTGTTGTCGGTTTCAGGGAAGCTGTACAGGGTGTGTGTCACCGAGGAGGCGGTGCCCATGCCGCTGAGCGCGATCGTCTGGGGCGAGTTGGCCGCGCTGTCGGTGAGGGTAATGGCGCCTGTATAGGCAGATGCCGCGGCCGGGGTGAAGGTCGCGGAGACGGTGCAGCTTGCGCCGACTGCGAGCGTCAGCCCGCAGGTGTTGGTCTGGGAAAAGCCCGTGCCGCTCGCGGCGATGCTGGCGATAGTGAGCGTCGCCGCGCCTGTGTTGGTCAGGGTGACCGAGGAAGCGGCGCTGGTGGTGCCGATGAACTGCGGCGAGAACGCAATGCTCGACGCGGAGAGTGTCGCCAACGGCAGCGCGCCCGTGCCGGTAAGAGCGACGGTCTGCGGCGATCCGGCGGCGTTATCCGCCACGCTGAGGGTGCCCGTCGCCGTGGCTGCTGCCACAGGCGTAAAGCTGAGTGAGATGGTGCAGGACGCGGCGGCGGCGAGAGTCGTGCCGCAGGTGGTCGCGGTCTGCGCGAAGGTTGTGCTGCCAGTGAGGGTGACGGCGATGCCCGTAAGCGTGGCGGAGCCTGGGTTTGAGAGCGTAACTGTCTGTGCGGCCGAAGAAGCGTTCAGAGGCGACGAGAAGCTGAGCGATGCCGGCGACAGAACAGCCTGCGGGGTCGGGATGGGAGCCGCGCCCGTTCCGCTCACGGTGAGCGTCTGGTTGGAACCAGCCACGCCGCCGGTGTTATCGGTGACGACGAGGATAGCCGTGTAACTGGCGGAGGCTGCGACCGGTGTAAACGACACGGTAAGGATGCAGGATCCCGCGGCGGCGACCGTGGGGCATGTGTTGGGCGCCGCGAAGACGCTGGGGTTGGTCCCGCCAATGGTCACTCCGGAGACCGTGAGCGCCGAGGAACCGGCGTTCGCAACGGTGACGGTCAACGTTGCCGTCGTCCCTGCGGGGGTCGCGGGAAAACTGAGCGCCGACGCCGACAGGGAAGCGACTGGCCCGGTGACGACAATGCCGCTGCCTCCGCTGGTGGTCTGCGAGGGAGTAGACCCGCCGCTGCCGCAGCCTGCAAGGAACAATACGGCAGCCATTGCGCCGAGCGGAAACAGCTTATTGGGCATTGGGTAGGTTTTCTCGATTTCCTTTGCGTCCGAAGCATCCATTATAAGCCGCGATGCGATAATAGGGGATAACGCAGGATTTGCGTGGGGTAGAGTTCCGCCAAAATCATGATGCCCTTGTAATTCAAGCTTTACTCGTTATATTGTAAGCACTTACACAAAAGCCGGACGACTTTCACCGTACTGCAATCGTTCGCTGCTAGTCTCGGATCGTTCCCGTCGTCCCAACCTTAGCTGGAGGCTTCCTCGCAATGTCGATGAAATCGAATCATTCTCACACTCTCCTTCGTTCCGTCGGCCTTGTGCTTTCATCGGCTGCGGTTCTTCTTACCGGATGCGCGTTACAGCAGACCGCCTCTGAAGACACTGCGACGGGTAGCTCGGCCGTGATCTCCGGCAAGGCCATGGGGGGACAGCAGCCCATCTATAATGCGACGGTAACCCTCTATGCGGCGGGAAATACGGACTACGGAAGCGCACCGACCAAACTCGGCGCGTCGGTATCCACAGACATCAATGGGCAATTCACCTTCCATCCGGGCGCAGGTGTTACCTATTCCTGCCCGGCGGCGAACTCGACTACGGCGAGCCAGTACCTGTATATCGTCGCCAGCGGCGGGCAGCCTACCACCGGAGTCAATAACGCATACGCCGCGGAGATGATCGCGCTGGGCAACTGCGCCACAGTGCTGGCGAATAATCCGCAGGTGGTCATCTCGGAAGAGACGACGATCGCAAGCATGGCCGCATTGCAGCAGTTCTTTACGCCCCTCGCGGCGGGTCTGGGAAATATCGGGGCTCCCTCCACCAATCTGACCGGCCTCGCAAATGCCATGGCCACGGCAAATAATCTGGCGACGAACGCGTCAGGCCAGAGCGGTGTTACTACCGCTTCGGGAGCCGTAACCGGATACACCACGAATCCCGTCGTGACGATCACGCCCGAAATCTCAAAGGTGAATCTCGAGGCTGACATTCTGGCCAGCTGCATCAACAGCAACCCTTCCTCCTCGACGAACTGCAGCACACTTTTCAGCGGCGTCAGCGCGATTGCGGCCACGGATACCTTGCAGGCTGCCTACTACATGGCCGCCAACCCGACCAGCAGCATCGGGGGCACAAGCAATATCGCCGCGCTCTTTGCACTGGCCAGCTCAAATCCTCCCTACACGCCCACGGCTGCGCAGCCCGCCGACTGGACGCTGGCACTCAACTACAGCAGCGCAAGCACGCAGACGATCGGGACGGGTGCTACGTCCTTCATGTACGATCCGCAATACGTTGCGATCGATGCATCAGGCAATGTCTGGATGGTGAACTACGGAGCCAGCGGGGGAACGACTGGAGCCACGACGAACAGCGTGAGCGAGATCAGTCCCGCGGGCACGCCGCTCGCTCAGGCTTTGACTGGAGCCAACGTCCTGACCGGACCTGCCGGCATCTCGATCGATCAGACAGGCAACGTCTGGGTGCCGAATTACGGTTCATCCTCCGCCCTCGGGACCAGCGTTTCAGAGTACACCGCCGGCGGGTCTACCTACAGCTTCACGACCAACAGTGGACCGCAGCGCATCAAGATCGATGGAAAGGGTAATGTTTTCGTTCTGGAGCCTTCCTATAAGGGACCCGGAGATCTGGAGGAAATCGCGGCGGGTTCGACGCCTACTCTGACTCCCAAAGCAACCACCCTCGCAACGGGCTTGACGACCGATTTCTCGAACCTGGCAATCGATTCAAATTACACAATCTGGATTACCGGCGGCGGAACCGGGGCGCTCGGCGGAACGTCCGGCTACCCAGCGCTCTACCAATTCCTCTACTCCTCTTCGAGCCCAAACTATCCCGCAACTCCCAGCGCGACGACCATGGCGGGCGGCATTACGGCACCGGAAAATGCAATCTCGATCGACGGTAGCAACAATGTTTTCGTTACGAACTACGGAACGGAGACATTGTCTGAGCTTTCCGGAACCACAACGATTACCGGGGCCGCGAATTCCCCCTATACCGTTCAAAGCGCCCTGACAAAGCCGGAGTTTCAGGCGATCGATGGTGCGGGCAACATCTGGGTGACTGACGCAGCCACCGCCGGCAACGTCTTCGAGATTATGAACAGCCCTACGCCGGGTATCCCTGCGCCGCCGGCCGCCGGCTTCACGCACACCTACAATGAGCCCTACGGAATCGCTATCGATGGCTCCGGCAACGTCTGGGTGGGTTCCTATAACGGTGCGCTCACCGAGATCGTCGGTGCGGCGATCCCGGCAGTCGTTCCTTTGGCCGCCGGTCTGCCGACCACGCCTGGCGGAACAAGCCGTCTGGGTAAGCGTCCCTAATGCATGCCGAGCCCGGGGAGCAGCTACCCGGGCTCGCAGGATCGCCATGCATTACATGACAGGTAACGCTGCCCAACACTCCTGCCGATAATCCAATTGCGTCCTATCTTTTTCTGGAGAACTGATGAAAAAATCCCTGTTGTTCCTCGCCGCCCTGCTCTCGATCACTTTCACCGCGCATGCCCAGGGTGGATGCGTCAACTCACCCGAGAACCCCACCGTGGTGCTGGCGCTGGTAGGTTCGGCCGGTGCGCTGGTTGCGTCCGCACGGGCGCGCCTCCGCAATCGTGGAAGATCAGATTCGAAATAGATACATTGTCGAATGCATCTGCTACAAGACGCAGTCGGGTTAGCTACGCGCGCTCATATATTGCTCGTCAGTGACGTGCTCCATCCAATCGACGACCTTGCCGTCGAGTCTCTCCTGAATGGCGATATGGCTCATGGCGGTGGTTGCGGTGGCGCCGTGCCAGTGCTTCTCTCCGGGCGCAAACCAGACGATGTCGCCCGAATAAATGTCCTGGATGGGACCACCCTCCAACTGCGCCCACCCCGCGCCGGCTGTGACGATCAGCGTCTGACCAAGCGGATGGGTATGCCACGCCGTGCGTGCGCCGGGCTCGAACGTGACGCTTGCGCCCGCGACGAGCGCCGGATCGGGTGCCTGAAACAGCGGATCGACACGTACTGTGCCGGTAAACCAATCGGCCGGCCCTTTGGTGGAGGGCTGTGTTCCAACTCTCTTGATGTCCATGATGCAATCTCCTTCTATTTTTTGGTTGTGGGCTCGTCTCCACGGTATCAGACCTACCGCATAATGAATCCGCCATCGACGGAGATGGACTGGCCGGTAATGTAGCTCGCCGCCTGACTGCACAGATATAACACCGCATCCGCGACTCCTCGGCCCGGCCCACGCGGCCCACGGGGATCATCTTCTCCATCGCCTTCAGTGCTTCGCCCTTGACCGGCTGCAACCAACTGGTCGGACATAGGTGTCTGGATGAGGCCGGGGCACACTGCGTTATATCGGGGAGAGATGACCCGGCACTCAGAAACACGTCGCTCTCTGGCACAACGAATCAGGTTGCTGGCGCCGACGCCTGGAGAACACATCACTGTGATCCCCAGACTCTCGCTGTATCACCGCACCGCTTCGACTCCTTGCTTTCGCGCTTCGTACGAGCCGGGACTCAGCATCTTCGTTCAGGGACGAAAGCGCATCCTGCTCGGCGGGATGGAATATCTTTGCGACAGCCCTCCGGCGTGTCGAGAAGGATATATACCGTTTCTCGGTCCGCTGGCTCACCGCGAGATACTGTATCGCATCCTGCGTACACCGCAGGCGGAAAGACTCCGCGCCATTGCGACGAGCGGCGATCTGGGGCAACGAATGGCGCGAGCCATCTCCTGGCTGCGAGAAAATTATGCAAAGCCTCTGCGCATGGAAAATCTTGCGTCCACGGCCAGGATGGCGTCTCGGCCCTGCATCATCAGTTCCGCGCGCTGACCGCGAGTCCGCTACAGTACCAGAAACAATTACGGCTCCAGACCGCACGTCAGCGCATGCTGATGGATGGACTCGATGCGACCACTGCCGCCTATGAGGTGGGCTACGAAAGCGCAAGCCAGTTCAGCCGCGAGTACAGTCGATTGTTCGGCCTGCCGCCGATCCGGGATGTGAAGGCCTTGAAGGACAGCAGTACGGCTTCTGTAAGCGCCTGACGCTATACAAGCAGCGTCGTGACGATCTGATCGCGGATGCCTGCAAGGCCTGGCATTCGGATCATTGCGGGCGATTCTCCGCGGGCCTGGAGCCCGGCGGGACCCGGAGATTTTGCCCAGTGTTTTTTGACTTGGTCCGGTACGCATGCTACGCTCACATTGCTCAGGCCTTAAGACTATTTTTTGAACCTCCGATCATTCGGTGGCTCGCGCGTTGCGCTGGCCAGAAACGTACCTTTGTTCCGTGTTACCCGTTTCCAGCAGGACCGGCCTTTGTTATTATTCCCGAATATTTGTTTGTCAGTCGCTTAGTTCTGGAGTACCTTCGTTGCCTACCCGCGCCTTGCCCGCCGCGGTAACGCCGTCACGCGATTCAGTAGAGGATAATTCCGCCTCGTTGTCGTTATAGCTGTAAGTTGGTGCTGTCGCATGGAGAGTTCTATGAGTTTTCGTCAGTGGTCTCGCGAGTTGAGAAGTGTCACCTTTGCCGCCCTCGTCGTTTCGTCCGCGTCTCTGTTTTCGACTTCCGCGATTACGGCGCAGAATGTCGGAACGACCAGCGGTCCGCTGACGGCAACCGTAACCATCACGAATGCGGGTATGGTCGCGTCGACCTCCGTCACGACCCAGGGTTCCAGCACGCTGGACTACACTCTGGTGACGCCAACGGTTCCGGTCGTAGGATCTTGCGTCGGCCTGATTCTTTACACGCCGCCTGCGACATGCACGGTGCAATACAACTTCACGCCCACGCGCCCCTTTACGCGCTACGGAGCTGTCACCCTCTTCGACGCAGCCGGGAACGTGCTCGGCAATACCTTCCTGACCGGCGTCGGCATCGGCCCGCAGGTAAGCTATCCGCTCACCGCTGCGAGCGCTCTTACGACGCTGGGTTCCGGCTTCAACACCCCGTATGGCGTCGCGGTCGATGCCAGCGGCAACGTTTATGTCGCCGACAGCATGAATAACGCGGTCAGGGAAATCCTGGCGTCGAACGGAACCGTTGTGACT
>CAXTMK010000055.1:12508-29377 GCA_964245315.1 uncultured Acidobacteriaceae bacterium
TGACTCTGGGCAGCGGCTTTCTGAATCCTGCCGCGGTGGCGGTGGACGGGGCGGGCAACGTCTATGTCGCCGATACGGGACATAACCAGATCAAGGAGATCGTGGCGCAGAGCCAGACAACTCCTCCCCTGCCAGCGACCCAGGCCATTGTGCAGCTGGCCACCGGCTTCACCTTCTCCAATCCGCAGGGCGTGACCGTGGATGGCAACGGCAACGTCTACGTAGCCGATACCGGCAACAGCGCCGTCGAGGAACTCGTCGCCGTCAATGGCGTCATCTCTCCGTCGGTGACACCTGTTTTGCTGGGCGCCGTGGGCTCTTTCGTCTCGCCCAATGCAGTGGCGGTCGATAGCGGTGGCAATGTCTACGCCACCGACAGCACGAAGGCTTCAGTGTTGAAGATCGTGGCAACGGGCGGCGCGGTTTCGGCCGGCTCAGCCGTGGTGACCCTGGGTGCCGGGCTGAACACCCCGCAGGGCGTGGCAGTAGATGGCGGCGGCAATGTCTATGTCAGCGATCTGGGCAACAAGGCAGTCAGGGAATTTCTGGCGGCCGGAGGCTCGGTAGCACTCGGCAGCGGGTATACGTCGCCGACGGGCGTCGCCGTGGATGCCAGCGGCGATGTCTTCGTGGCCGACGGCGGAGCCAACAACGCGATTGAGGAGCTGAACGCGCAGACGCCTCCCAGCCTCAGCTTTGTCTCGACCGCACTGGGTTCCACCAGCAGCGACAGTCCGAAGACCTTCACCCTGCTCAACATCGGCAATGCTCCGTTGGTCTTTCCAGCTTTGGGTTCCGGCTCCAATCCGGGTATCTCGGCCAGCTTCGCCGTAGGGGCTGGAAACACCTGCCCGCAAGTCGCTTCAGGCGCCGCCAGCGGTTCGCTCGCCGCCGGGTCCAGCTGCGTTGACTCGGTGAGCTTCACCCCGGTGATGGCCGGTTCCCCCATCGGCGGTTCACTGATTTCGGTCGATAACAACCTGAATGCGACGGGCGCAACCCAGACCGTCTCGCTGAGCGGTACCGCAACGCAAGGCACGCCCCACGTAACCGTCACCTCGCCATCGGTCCCAGCGGCTTCGACTTCAGTCACGCTGTCGGCGTCCGTGGCTTACGCCGGCGTCCCTCCGACCGGAGGCGTCTCCTTTTCCGTCAACTCCGGCGCCCCGGTCACCGCGGCCTGCACTGGAACGGCCTCGCCGCTTAGCTGCACGGCCACCTACAACCCTTCGAGCCTGACGGTTTCCGGCTCTCCCTACACGATCCAGGCCACGTTCGCCGGCGACACTAACTACGCCACAGCATCGGGTAGCGGCTCGCTGTTCATCACGCAGGCGACGCCGACGATTTCTCTCGCACCCGGCGGCTCCTCGACGGTCGACAGCAGCGTCACCTTCACCGCAAGCGTAACTCCCAACACCGGAACCGTCGTTCCCGCAGGCCCGGTGTCCTTCAGCACGACCGTGAACGGCGTCACCACCGTTCTCTGCCCGGCTGCCCCGCTGTCCGGAGGCTCCGCCAGCTGCCAGACGACCGCGCTGACGTATGGGTCCAATTCCGTTACTGCGACCCTCACGGCCGACACCAACTTCACCTCGGTGACCTCGACTGCAATTACGCAAACGGTAGCCGCCTCGAGCACCTCTCTTACCCTCGCTTCGCCGGGTTCGTCGACTGTGGATTCCGCGGTGGTCCTGACGGCGACCCTGTCGGCCGCTTCGCCGTTCACCGTCACTCCTACCGGAACTGTCAGCTTCTCGGCCAACGGAACGCTCATCACAGGCTGCAGCGCGCAGAGCGTGAGCGCTTCGACCCACGCTGCCACCTGCTCGGCGAGCGCCCTGGTTGCTCCGTCTGACTCGATCACAGCGACCTACACCTCGGGCAACAATAACTTCTCCGGAGCTACCGCATCGGCGTTTCCGCAATCCATGGCTAAGGACACATCCTCCGCCGGCGTAAGCTAGACGCTGCCAACGACCGCCGTCGTCAACGTGACTGTTACGTTTACGGCCACCGTCACTCCGACCAACGCTTCTTCCGCAGGCGTCACTCCCACCGGCAGCGTTACGTTCACCAAGGGCGCCGGCGGCCCGACGCTATGCAGCGGAGCGGTCGTCCTGAACCCCGGCGCGAACGGCACGGGAACGGCCTCCTGCGCCACGGCGTTCAGCGCGGCGATGGCGGCTACCAATATCTACGCGACCTATAATGGCGACACGAACTTCAGCGCCGCAACCCCGGCCTCGGTCAGCCAGACTGTTTCCGCAGCAGGTACTACGACCGCAATAACATCGTCTCCCAATCCGGCGGCGGTGAACGCCACCGTGACCATCACCCCGACGGTCGTGCCCGCGAATACCGGCGCGACCTTCCCCGGCACCGCTCTGCCTACCGGAAACATCGTCATCACCGATACCTCGGTGGCTCCGGCCGCGGCTTCGACGTGCAGCGCTACGGTGACGAACGGCGTCGCCACCACCTGCACGCTCATCTTCGGCACCTCCGGCGGTCACACGCTCTCCGCCGTCTTCACGCCGACTGACTCGAACTTCGTCACCAGCACATCGGCGAACTACGTGCAGAACGTGAGCACGTCCAGCCTAACGCTTGCCGTCAGCAATGCCGGCTCCGCGTCGCTTACCGTCAACCAGTCCGCAACCTTCGCGGCTACCTTCCCGACCTTTACGGCCGGACAGACTCTTCCCGCTGGTACGGTCTCTTATTTCGACTCACTGGTAAGCTCCACGACCCCGATCTCGGGTTGCTCCGCCCTGGCCGTCGTCGACAACACAGCCGCCAGCACGGCAACCGTTCCCAATTGCACGGAGACGTTGCTGGCCGCGGGGACGCACGTCATCTCCGCGACCTTCACGCCGTCGGGAACTTCGAGCTTCCAGACCACATACTCGAACCAGCTTCCGCAGGTCGTGGCCCAGAGCGCGACCACCGCCGCGATCACCGCGCCGACCACCGCCGCAACCGTTGATCAGCTAGTCACGTTCACCGCAACGGTGACTCCGTCCACCACCGGCCCAGGCACGACGCTGCCCACCGGAACCATCGCCTTCACCGCGGTTCTCAGCGGTGCGACAACCACGCTCTGCACCGCGACCATCGCCGCGACCGGCGGTACCTCCGCCTCATGCACCGCTCCCTTCCTTGCGCCCGGCAGCTACACCGTCAACGCCAAGTACTCCGGCGACACCAACTTCGCCACCAGCGCTCTGGTTTCGCGTTCCGAAACCGTCAACCCCACCGGCACGAGCCTCGGCCTGACCTCGTCCGGCCTCAGCAGCCCCTCTCAGCCCGCTGTCAACCAGTCGGGCCTGTACACCGTCCAGCTCACCCTGGCGAATTCCATCAGCGATACCGGTCTCACGGTGCCGACGGGCAATGTAGTCCTCAAGGATTCCGCGACCGGCGTCACCTGCACCGCGCCCATCAGCAGCGCGGGCCAGGCGTCGTGCTCCCTGGCGGAGCCGACCGCCTCAACCACCCACAGCATCGTGGCTACCTACGCCGGCGACGGCAACTTCGGTGGCAGCACGAACACGTTCACTCAGACGATCGTTATGAGCGCGACCTCGATCGCATCCGCCAGCATCGCCACCAACCCCAGCTCACCGGCGGTAGACCAGACCGGTGTCGTGTTGAATGCTGCAATTACCCCCGCGAATGCGGGAACGGCATTGCCCGGCGGCACGGTCACCTTCTCGGATGCGGCATCCGGCATTACCACCACAACCTGCGTCAGCAGCGTTACCTCCGGCGTGGTGGCTCCGTGCTCGCACGTCTTCACCTCCGCGGGAACCCATACCATCACGGCGGTCTACTCCGGAGATACGAACTTCAGCGGAATCACTCAGACCAACACCGTCACGGTAGGCGGCGCGGGCGCGATCACGCTGAATGTCGCGTCGACGACACCATCCATCACCGTCAATCAGTCGGCGACCTTTACTGCCGCGTTCTCACCGGTACAGAGCGGCCCAACGTATCCCATTGGCTCCGTCCAGTTCTATGACGGCACCACTGCGATCGCCGGCTGCAATCAGGCTGTCTCCTCCATCGGCACGATCGCGAATTGCACCGAAGTGATGACTACGGCCGGCACGCATGTCATATCCGCGATCTTCACGACGGCAAACGGCAACTTCTCCAATCTGACCTCAGGAAATCTGGCTCAGGCCGTCGCTCAAAACACCACGAAGACCGCACTGTCCACTCCAGCCGCCTCGACCACGGATCAGCAGGTTACCTTCTCAGGCACCGTAGCCCCGGCTGCCCTGTCGCCGGCGGGAACCGGAACATCGATTCCCACCGGCACCCTGAGCTTCGCTTACGTTCTCAACGGCGTTTCGACGACAATCTGTGCGAGCAACGTCGCCACGACGGCCGGAGTTACTTCGGCGACCTGTACCGCTCCGTTCATCGGCGCCGACTCTTATCTTGTCACCGCAAATTACAGCGGAGACAGCAATTTCCTGACCAGCACGTCGGCTTCCACCCCCGATGTAGTGGGCAAGACCAGCACGAACGTTGTTCTGGCCAACTCTGCCCTTTCTTCACCCGCCAGCCCGGCGACCAATCAGTCCGCGTCGTACAGCGTTCAGATCACCTTGCCGGCGGCCATCAGCTCCAGCGGCCTGACAACGCCCACGGGTAACGTCGTCTTCACCGACTCAGCGACGGGCGCCGGGTGCACGGCGGTTGTTATTGCTTCGACCGGCGTCGCATCCTGCTCCTTCGCCGACACGGTGACCGGTGCGCACAGCATCGTCGCCAGCTACACAGGAGACAACAACTTCAGCGCCAGCTCGCAGACGTTCTCTACCTCGGTCGCTTCGACCACAACTTCGCTCAGCGTCTCGGTAAGCCCAAGCTCTGTTGTGGTGAGCCAGGTGCCCGTTACGCTGAATGCGACGATCACGCCCGCCAACACCGGAAGCGCGTCGCCGACCGGCACCGTTATCTTTACCGATGCCGCGGGCGGCGCCAGCAGCACCTGCCAGAGCACCGTGACCTCCGGCGTTGTCGCTCCCTGCACCCACGTATTCAGCACCGCCGGGGCGCATACGATCACAGCCGTCTACTCGGGTGATAACAATTTCGGCGGAATGACCCAGATGATCACCTTTACGGTCGGAAAGGCAACGCCGCAAGTCAGTCTCGTGTCGTCTGTGCCGACGAGCGTAGCGACCCAGACGGTTACGTTCTCGACGACCGTAACCCCGCCTTATACAGGCGTCTCGCCGAGCGGCACGATTGCGTTCACCTCCTCGGCTTCGTCTCCGTCGGCGAACGTGTTTTCAGGATGCACTGCTGTACCGGTACTTTCTTCTTCCGGCACAGCGTCCGCGTCCTGCACCGTGACGTTCCCGCAGGCCGCGGCCACTTCGGGTACCTATCCGGTGACCGCTACGTACTCGGGCGACAGCAACTACAACACGGCCCCCAGCTCTGTCGCCACACAGCAGGTACAGAACTTCACCTCATCGATTTCACCTGCCGCAGTTGAGATTGGGCAGGGCAACACGAACCTCACCGATCCCTACCTGCCGACTACGATCACGTACTCGCAGGCTGCCGTCAACGGCTTCAAGGATCTGACCACGTCGTCCTGTGCTTCCGCCGTGTCCGGTCTTACCTGCACGGTCAATGCTTCGACCGGCGCGATTGTCGTGACCGCCGCTCTGTCGGTCGCACCCGGGGTGTATCCGATCACCGTTACGACGGCGGATACCTCGGTCGGTCACACCACTCTCGCGCAGACCGCCACAACAAGTGTCACGGTCATCAGCAGGGCCTTCCCCGCCGGGACAATCCCGTACTCGATTCAGACCGCGGGTACGCTTGGCGTCTCCTTCACAGTTCTTCCCAGTCTGGCGGGGTCCACTTACACCTGCAACCCGAAGGTAGCTAATCTGGATCCGGCCGGCAGCGGTAACTATCTCCTGGGCAGCGATACGCTGAGCAACCTGGGCCTGGCTTGCTCCGGCATCTCGGCGTCGAACAGCAACACGTACACCTTCACCATTACGGCTGGGTCCGGCGCTTTCGCCAGTCTGGAGCCCGCCCCGGTGAGATCGTCGTCGAACCGCATCCTGGCCGCCGGCCTGATTGCGCCGATATTGCTGGCGTTTGGCTTCGCGCGCAGAGCGAAGAAGGTACGCAAAGCGTTGCTGCGCAATCTGGCGATCGCCCTGCTTACCCTGGCGGCCCTCCAGGCTTCCATAGGCTGCGGCGGCGGATTCACCGGCGACAGACCTACGTCGACGGCGACGGTTGGTTCCTATCTGATCGGGATCTCCAACGCACAAGGCGTCACGGTGGCCGAGATTCCGCTGGTTGTCGCCGGTAATCAATAGCCGTTCAGGATGGTGAAATGAGCGACCTCGACCGGGCCCCATATGAATAGCAAAGCCGCACCCCGAAGGAGCACAATGATGCGCAGCACGCACAAGTTTGGATTGATTGTCATGGGTTGTCTTGCCACTATCGGGGCGCAGGCCCAGGTAAATTGCACCGCCGCCGCCAACTCAACCAAGTTAGCGTGTCTGGTGCCCTTCGCGACGAACGCCCTGGGTGCATCGAGCAGCACCGCGGGAGCCTTCAACGGTCCAATCGGCGTGCAGATCAGCCAGCTGCCGGTCGCCGCATCGGCTCCGGGCGCGACCATCCTTACCGTTCACGGCAATCCGCAGGCCTTCGACAATCTCGGTCCGGTTCTCATCGACCGCCCGGATAGCGTGGGCAGGCACAAGTTCGTAGTTGGTTTCAGCTTCCAATCCTTCAACTTCAACCATCTCGACGGAATCGGTATCGGGTCGATCCCATTCGTCTTCGGAAGTCAGACCTACTCCTCCAACGGAACACTAACGGGAACCAATTACTTCCAACAGAACGTGAACGCCAGCATCAAATACGACCAGTACGTTGGAGTCGCGACTTTCGGAATAACCCGGACCACGGACATCAGCGTTGTGCTGCCGTTTGCCCGCATCTCCGCGGGCGCCTATAACCAGCAATCCTACGAGTATGCCGTCAATACCGCTAATACGTTGATTTCGAACTCCCAGGTTACCGGCTATCACGGTAAAGGGTCCGCCTCCGGAGTGAGCGATGTTCTGCTCAACGTAAAGCACGTTCTGTACAGTGGAGGCGATGCCGGCCGCACCTCCATCGCAACCGGCATGGCAGTCCGTCTTCCGACCGGCGACGCTTTGAACTACCTCGGCTCAGGGGCCTACGGGTACAACCTTTACGGGCTGGCATCGTATAAGGCCCGGTTCTCTCCCCACGCCAAGGTCGCTTATCAATGGAATACAAAGTCGGTCCTCGTCGGCCCGCCGACCAGCGGCGTTCCCGGCGTCGCCGGTACCTCGACGAGTTCCGCGAGCGGGGAACTCGCACTTCCAGGAGGAACGCAGTTTGGCGTTGGCGTCGACATCGGCGTTACCCCTGAGCTGACGCTCTCCGCCGATGTCCTGGCGAATCAGTTCATCAATTCTCCGTACGCCACCGTGGGCACGTATACCATCCCCGCGACATCGGTCGGCGTAGCCAATCCAGCCTCGTGTCCCCAGGGAGGAGCGACCTTGCCCGCCAGCGGAACCTGCACTTTGACTTCGATCGTCGAGGCTCAGCGCACCTACACCACGGCGAACCTCAGCCTGGGCGTCAAGCTGAAGCCGTCGCACCACCGCAACTTCATCTTCTACGCCAACGTACTGATGCAACTGAACAACGTCGGCCTGCGCAGCGATCCCTCTCCGTCCGTCGGAGCTTCTTACCGCTTCTAGTTGGACCGGCCGATGCAGGCCTTCAGTGCGGACACAAGTCGATCGTGATCAGGCGCTGTTCGGACGGCGGCGCGGAAGTGACCAGCTGGAAGACCCTCATAGTTTCCGCAGAACCGAAGCACAATGCGATGCTCGAGGAGCATTCGGCGCCAGAGTGCAGCCGGATCGATGCCCTCTGCAAGACGAAAGAGAAGGAAGTTCGCGGCCGAGGAATACACGTGGAGGCCCATCGACTCAAGGTCGCTTTGTAGCTCCGCCCTGCGCTCGCCATTTTCGACTCTCGCACGTTCCGCGTAGGCACGCTCTGCAAGAGCAGCGGCGACGGCGCGCGAGGCCAGCGTCGTGATCGGCCAGGGCGGCAAATTGCCGTCGATCGACTTAGCCAGCGCTCGATTCGCGACCGCGTAAGCCGCGCGCAATCCGGGGATGCCGTGAAACTTAGTAACCGAGCGGAAGACGATGAGGTTGCGGTACTCCTCCGTCAGAGCCGTGAGCGACTGCTCGGGAACGTAGTCGATGAATGCTTCATCGAGCAAGACATAGGTGTTTGTCGCTGAGGCCTTCTCGACCAGATCCTGCATCAGCGCGGCATCGTGGCATACGCCCGATGGATTCTGCGGGTTGGCGAGAAGGATGGCATCAGGCCTGCCGCCGAGCAGCGCGGCAGGATCGTAGCGGAAACATGATTCCGCCGATAAGGCATGCGGCACCACCTCAATACCCGCGCGCCGTAATGTCCTGCGATATTCGACGAAGCATGGAACGGGAAGCAGGCAGCTCCGGATGTCGAGCGTGCGCAGCGCCGCTTCCAGCAGAGGAACGAAGCCGTTGGCGACGACGACATGCTCCTGTCTCGTGCCTGCATACGATGCTATGGAGGACTTGAGTTCGGTCTGCCGCAGGTCGGGATATTCGGTCAGGGTCGAGAGATCGTCCAGGCTGGCGCGCAGCGAGGCGAGCACCGCGGGCGGAGGTCCGCTGGGGTTGATGTTGGCGCTGAAGTCGAGAAGCTCCGATGCGAAGATGCCGAAACGCTCAGCGATCTCTCGCAGTTGGCCGCCGTGCAGCGGATAGGTTTCGGGATCAATCATGGCGGACGCGCCTCGCGGAGAGAAGCCCAACCAAGATGCCGAGACCGAGCAGCGACGCCACAGACACAATGCGGATTGCCTGCACGGCCTGGGGCGGAGTGGGTGCCGGGAATCGCTCGCCCATACGCGGTGCGGATAGCACCTCGCCGGCGTAGGTGTTGTCGCCGCCCAGCATGACATGCAGTGCGCCGGCCATCGCGCTCTCGGGCTGGCCCGCGTTGGGACTCTTGTGCTTTGCGCCATCGCGCCGCCAGGTGCACCACGCAGCTGCATGATCGGCATACGGCATCAGGCTCGCTGCCGCGACAATCCCGAGCACGCAGAGTCGCGACGGCAGATAGTTCGCCGCGTCGTCGAGCCGCGCCGCGGCCTTGCCGAAGTAGAAATAGCGGCTGTCGGCGTGGCCGATCATGGAGTCGAGTGTGTTGACCGCCTTGTACGCCAGCGCCAGAGGAACGCCGCCGACCGCCATGTAAAACAGCGGAGCGACGATTCCATCGGACGCGCTCTCCGCAAGCGTTTCGATGACCGCGCGGCTGATCTCCCGGCTGTCGAGATGCGCCGTGTCGCGGCCGACGATGCGCGCCAGTCGCTGCCGTGCGCGTGGGAGATCGTCCTCGTGGAGCGCATTCGTTACGGCGGTGGCTTCCTGTTCGAGATTGCGCGCGGCGAGGCATGTCCATGCGAGTACAAGCTCGGCGATGTCGCCGGCCAACGTAGAACGGCGGCAAGCGCAACCAAGGATCGAAGCGGTGATGTAGTAGGTGGAGCCGACAATGAACAGCGTCAGGGCAGTGCCCGAGAGCAACTCATAGGTCTTCGATTGGCCGGGGCTGCGCAGAAGAGTTTCACCGCGCGAGATCGCCGCGCCGATGAGCCGCACCGGGTGTGGAATCCACTCCGGATCGCCCACGGCTTGATCGAACAGGTATGCGGCGGGCAGCAGGATGGTGCGATTCATGGCTGCGTCTCCTTGTACGTCAGTCCGGCCAAGGCGAAGATCGCGCGCAAATCCAGCGAGGCGCGGACCGTATCCGCAAGCCGAGTCAGCGATGCTTCACGTTTCTGCTTCCACGCGTCCAGCTGCGTGGGTGCCGCGAGCGCGTAGAAGTCGCGAGCCGCGATGAGGAAGGCGTGGCGGAATCTGTCGTCGTCGAACAGGGCGTGCAGGTAGGTGCCGAAGGTACGTCCATCCGCGGAGACGCAGCCGTCGAGCGTGCCGTCTCCGTCGAGTTGCGCGAAGGGCCTTGCGCCTTCGAGATAGAGGGTCTCGCCGATATGAATCTCGTAGCCCATCACGCTTGACGATGCGATGGGCTGTCCAAAGAGGGATGGCGTGACCAGTTGGCCCGAGCTGATTCTGGTTACCTTCATCGGCTGCATGGTCGTGTCGATCGCCAACAACCCGAGGCCGGCGATGCTGGCCGTGTGTTCCATGCCATGCGGGTCGACGATCTCGCGGCCCAGCATCTGCATACCGCCGCAGATACCGACAATCAGGCCCGCGCGAGCATGAGTGATGAGCACCTTGTCGAGGCCCCGGGACCGCAGCCATGCGAGATCGTCCGCGGTCTGCTTACTGCCGGGCAGGATGATGACGTCCGCGTGCGTGAGCTCTTGCGCCGTGCGGCAGAAGCGCAGCGCGACCGACGGCTCGGAGCGTAGAGCGTCGAAGTCGGTAAAATTTGAGAAGGACGGCAGCGCAATCACGGCTAAGCGTAACGGACGCGATGGATCGACCGAGGGCAGCCACATTGCGCTGTCTTCCGGGCCGGCCGACGGCAGGCCGAGGCTGTCTTCCTCGTCGAGCAGAAGCTGCGGCAGGTAGGGCACGACGCCGAAGCACGGCTTGCCCAGACGCTCTTCGATCATGCGGATGCCGGGTTCGAGCAGGCGGATGTCACCGCGAAATTTGTTGATAACGAAGCCCGCGACACGTGCCTGCTCGTGCGGGTCGAGCAACTGCACGGTGCCCAGCAGGGAAGCGAAGACTCCGCCGCGATCGATGTCTCCGACCAGCAGGCATGCGGCGTCCGCCAGCTCCGCCATGCGCATGTTTACGATGTCGTGCTGCTTCAGGTTGATCTCGGCCGGCGAGCCCGCTCCTTCGAGGATGACGATGTCATTCTGCGCCGCCAGGGTCTCGTAGCTCTCGCGGACGATGGGCAAAAGCTCTTCGACCCGGCGCAGGTGATAGTCGGTGGCCGAAAGCCGGCCCCAGATCCTGCCCAGCACAACGATCTGCGAGGTCATGTCGCCGCTGGGCTTCAGCAGAATGGGATTCATGTGTACCGAAGGCAGCACGCCCGCGGCCTCGGCCTGCAGCGCCTGTGCGCGGCCGATCTCCAGGCCCTCGGGCGTCACCGCGGAGTTGAGCGACATGTTCTGCGACTTGAACGGCGCGATCCGATAGCCCGCCTGCGCGAAGATGCGGCACAGCGCGGCGGTCAGCAGTGATTTGCCGACGTGCGAGCTCGTTCCCAGCACCATGATGGCGCGCGCTCTCACGAAGCGCCTTCCTCGCTGTAGACGTCGTAGCAGACAGCCGATTGCAGCGGCACGCGCTTCTCCCATCCCGCGCGTTCGAGTTCCGGCTCGGCCGCGAAGGCATCCACATAGCCGATGCAGAGATACGCGACCGGCAGAATGTGGTCGGGGATGCGCAACGCAGCTCGCAGGCGCGTGGGATCGAGAATGCTGACCCACCCGACGCCTACGCCTTCAGCCCGCGCGGCGAGCCATAAGTTCTGCACCGCGCACACGGTGGAGTATGCGGCCGTCTCGGGCATGGTGTGGCGGCCGAGCTTGTGCCCGCGCTCGCTGCGGGTGTCGCACAGTACGCACAAATTTTGCGGAGCCTCGAGAATGCCTTCGAGTTTCAGCGCGGCGTACTGTGCCGCCTGCTCGCCTTCATACGTGGCAGCGGCTTCGGCGTTCGCCTCGGCGAAGATGTTGTGAATCGCGGTGCGCGTGGCGAGATCGCGTATGACGATGAAGCGCGAAGGCTGCATCAGTCCGACCGAAGGCGCGCTGTGCGCGGCGGAGAGCAGACGCTGCAGCAGCTCTTCGGGCAGCGGACGGTCAATGAAGCCGCGACGCACATCGCGGCGCGTGGCAATGGCGCGATACACCGCGGCACGCTCAGGTTCCGTGAAGGCGGTTACCAGGCTCTCGACCATTTGGGACCGCCTTTGGATTCGGTACGAAGCC
The DNA here is from genome assembly GCA_964245315.1 of uncultured Acidobacteriaceae bacterium. GTDB lineage: Bacteria > Acidobacteriota > Terriglobia > Terriglobales > Acidobacteriaceae > Edaphobacter. The sequence continues at coordinate 24,615 of CAXTMK010000055.1, forward strand.
GCGACTCGATGCCTGCGTTGAACTCGATTATGCGGCCGAAGAGCCAGATGACATCGGACAGCCGGTTGAGGTAGGGAAGGATCGTCGGCTGTACCACGCCGCCGCTATCGACGAAGCGAACGGCTGCGCGCTCGGCGCGGCGGCACACGGTGCGCGCCACTTCGTACGCGGCGGATTCCGTGTAGGCGCCGGGCAGCGACCAGTCGGAGAGGATGCCTTCGGTCGCCTCGATCTTATGTACGAGATCGGTGAGCCTATCGATGTCTTCCTGCGCGACCACGGGCGGCTGTTTCCTGCTCTCGGGCGGCGTCGCCAGCGCGGATCCGACGCGGAACAGCGTGCGCTGAATGGTCTCGGTCCACGCGGCGATCTCTTCGTTCCTGCAGATGCTGCGCGCAAAGCCGAGCACCGTGTTGAGTTCGTCGATGGAGCCGTAGGACTCGACGCGAAGGTCTGCCTTGGAGACGCGGATGCCGCCGGCGAGGCCGGTCTGGCCTCCGTCGCCGCGTTTGGTTGCGATGCTCATGCTGGTTCTCCTTCGAGTGCTGGTGATGCTTCGATGGCGGTGCGGCTTGCTGCGCCAGTGCAGACGAACCAGGAGCAGTAAGGTCTCGTGAGTGCCCACGCTTCATGCTCGGAGTAGCCCATGATGGTGCGAAGCACGATTTGCATGACCCCTGCATGCGTGACGACAGCGATTCGCCTGTCTTCGGCAAGATGGAGGAGATGGCCGGCTTGCTGAAGGACTCGCTGCGCGAAGGTTGTGCAGGGTTCGCCCTCCGGTGCGGGCACGGCCGGGAATTCTGCAAGCCAGCGCCGCGCATAGTCAGGATCCTGCTGTTCAATCTGCGCCCACGTCAGGCCCTCCCATCTGCCGAAATCGATCTCACGCAGGCGCGGTGTTGTGACGCAGGAAAGCGCGCAGCCGTCGGCGATCGGTGTTGCTGTGTCGACGGCTCGGCGCAGGTCGCTGCTGTAGATCGCGTCGAAGGCCTCGGCGGCGAGCTCTGCGATCAGCTTTTTCAATTGCTCGCGGCCGCGAGCGTTGATGGGCGGATTGGAGTGGCCGCAGAACGTACCGGCCATGTCGGTCTCGGCGTGGCGAATGAAGACGAGGCCGTTCATGCGTTCCACGCTCCGCACAGGTAGACGCCGATCTCGGCGAGTTGAATCGTGGCACCGAAGCAGTCGCCGGTGACGCCTCCGATGCGCCGCTTATAGTACGCGCCGGTGAGCCATGCGATAAGGAGAACGCTCAGCATGGGAGCGATGGAACGCGCTCTCAACACAGCCGCTGCCAAGGCGACACTGAAGATGGTACCGCCGATGAAGTCTCCTTTGGAGATGAGATAAGCGATGCGAACGCCTTGTCCAGTGATGGCTTCGGTGCGGGCTGATGGCAGAAAGTAGCTAAGAGGAAGCGCGGTCCAACGGCATAGGACGTGCGCGGCGATAAGGTAGCAAGGGACCAGAGTCAGCGGCAGCGATGCGATCAGCACGATGCGTCCTGCGATGCTAAAGGTAAGCGCGAGGCCGCCGAAGCTTCCAATGCGGCTGTCGCGCATAATAAGCAGAATCTTCTCGCGGCCATAGCCTCCCCCGAAGCCATCGGCGGCATCGGCGAGACCGTCTTCGTGCAGGCCGCCGGTGATCAGCACGGTGTAGAGCACGACGTTGAGCGCGGCTATCGGCCGGCCGAGATGAGGCGTGATCAAGAGATGCAGCAACGCCGCGCTGCCGCCCACCAGCAAGCCGACAAGCGGGAAGAACGTTACAGCGCGTACGAGCAAGTCGGCTTCATAAGGCTGCGACGGCACGGTAATGCGCGTGAGGAATTGCATGGCCGATAGGAACTCGGACCACGCTCTGCGAAGATGCGTCACCGGGCTCACGAGGCTTCGCTGACCCCCGCTGAAGTGAACGTAGCCATCTGGTTATAGAGCGCGATCGCCGATTCGATGATAGGCACCGCCAGCACAGCACCGGTGCCTTCGCCGAGCCGCATGTTGAGCGTGAGCACAGGCTGCAATCTAAGGTAGTCGAGCAGCAGCGCGTGTCCGGGCTCTTCGGAACGATGTCCCGCAATGAGAAAGCCGTGAACGTTGGGCGCGATGGCGACGGCAAGCGCTGCGGCGGCAGTGGAGATGAAGCCGTCGATGACGATGACCAGGCGATGTTTCGCCGCAGCGAGCATCATGCCTGTCATCGCAGCTATCTCTAAACCACCGGTGCGGCGGAGTATCTCGAGCGGCGACGCGCTCCCGTTGAAGTGCCTGCGACAAACCGCCTCGATTACCGAGATTTTGTGCGCGTACGCTGTGCTGCTGACGCCTGTGCCGCGTCCCGTCGCACGCGCCGCCGCGGCGCCGGTAAGGGCGCAGGTGATTGCGCTTGCCGAGGTGGTGTTGCCTATGCCCATCTCGCCGATGGCAATCATCGTGTGGCCGGCGGTCACTGCTTCTGCTGCGATGCCAACGCCGACGTCGATAGCCTGCATGAGCTGTTTCTCCGACATGGCCGGCTCACGCAGCATGTTGCGTGTGCCGCGCGCGACTTTGCGATGCAGCAGACCCGGCATCTCGCCGAAGTCGACATCGACACCAACGTCGACGACATGCAATGAAGCTCCATGCAGACGCGCGAGCACGTTGATCGCTGCGCCCTCGCGCAGGAAGTTCAACACCATTTGCTGCGTAACCTCACGCGGGTATGCGCTCACGCCTTCGGCCGTAACGCCATGATCCGCGGCGAAGACGTAAATACCCTTGCTGAGCGGCGCGGCAAAGTTCTCCTGCCGTATCGCAACGATCTGCGCGGCGAGATCCTCCAGCCGCCCGAGACTTCCGAGCGGCTTGGTGAGCGTGTCGAGATGCGCACATGCCTTCTGCCGCCAGAGTTCGCTGGGTGGCTCGATGGCTCGCGCGAGTTGGTGGATGTCTTGCATAGTTCTGTGCATTTACTCTGCAGTTCTTTGCGGTTGTCTTAGGGCCAAAGGCCCGTTCTATACCAGCCTGGGGCAACGCCAAAGGTTACGGTCTCCAAAAAATCAAAGGTCTGAAGGTCCGACCAAATCTAGGCACGAAACCATCAACAACTCTACTTCAACCCCCACGATTCGCCGCCAAAGTTCAACTTGATCCCGCTGCCAAACGTCAGCGGCAGCGACGGAAATCCGAATGCTTCATAGTAGTGTTCGCTCAGCAGATTCTCCACGTTCGCATACAGGTTCAGGCGCGGCGTGAGTTGGTATCCGCCACCCAGTTCAAGGCGTTCATACCCGCCCAGGAGATTGCGATTTGGCAGCAGCAGGCTGTTGCCGAAGTTTGAATCGGTGAGGAAGTCGCTGTCGTCGCGCTTGCCCACCAGTGTGCCGGTAAGCGATGCGAAGAACTTCGGCCGCGTGTAGTTCAGGCCGAAGTAGCCGGTGTGCGGCGCGATGCGGAAGGGACGCGCTCCAACCAGAGGAGAGTAGGCTCCGATGGGAACCGTAGAGAAGTTCGAAGCATTGTTGAAGTCGGGACCTACTGTGCCGCTTGTGTTGCTGGCGAAGGAATGCTGCACAACCGCATCGGTGTAGGTGTAGCCGCCGCGAGCGAAGAGATGAGAGCTGACCCTGTACTCCACCTCGAACTCCACGCCCTGGGCGCGGTAGGCGAGCGAGTTGACGGAGCCTCCAAAACTGCTATTGATGGCTGCGGCATAGGGATTGCTCGCGGTAATGCCTAGCAGCTCCAGCACACCCGTAGGAGGAACGTATTCGACACCGTTCGTGAACTCATTGTGGAAGTAGGTTATACCGGCTCGTGCGCGACCGGCGAAGAGCTGTTGGTCCACGCCACCATCGAAGGTGCGCGAGTTCTCCGCGCCTAACTGGGTGATGTGGTACTGGCTGACGACCTGTGCGCCGGAGGGCACGCCGGGCGCGCTCGGCAGGGCGGACAGCACGTTAAAGAGGGAGTTGGTCTGATTGTAGACGCTGGGTTCCTTGATGCCTTTGCCGAAGCTGCCGTGGAGCTTCGTGCCCGAGAGGATGCTTCCGTTGATGGGGCGGAAAAGGTAGTAGGCGAGTGAGACACGTGGGGTCGCGGCAAAGCCGAAGAGGCCGTTATCTTCGAGCCCGGTTCCCAGGTTGTAGAAGAGATGCTGGCGGATGTCGCCGGAGAGCTGGACGGTGTAGCTGTAGTTGCCGCGCTGGATCTTGGAGGGCGCTGTGGCGCCCGCGTCGCCGGAGAACCCGCTTTCGTTTTCATATTTGGAGGCACCGAGAGCCAGAAGGTGCGGAGTAACGCGATAGTCGGTTTGAGCGTAGACGAAGTCGCGTTTCGTCTGCGAGAGAAAGCTATAGGGAGTGCTGCCGGCGAAGTAGAAGAGGGCCGGGCCGGCTACGCTATAGCCGTTCGCGCCCCTGATGGTGACGCTGGCACCGTCCGTATCGCCAAAGCCATCGGGAATTCCGACTGGACCGAAGTTGTTGAACTGGCCATTCTGGCGGAGGCCGCCGTAGCGGATCTGGTTGTGCCACTTCGCGGTTGTCTGCCCGTTCCAAACGGCGTTGTAGTAGTTGTCCTGCTCCTTCTGCTGACCGTCATCCGCAATACCATAAAGCTCGATCGCATTGGGCTGGCCGCCGGAGACCACGATGTGCCGCACCGTGAAGCGAAGGTCATTCGCGGGGTTGGGCGTCCAGCCGAAGTTGCCGGCGTAGGTGGCGTTGTGGAACTCGCTGTTGGGCAGGTTGTTGTGCGTGTCCATGCGCGCGAAGG
>CAXTMK010000056.1:0-834 GCA_964245315.1 uncultured Acidobacteriaceae bacterium
GCGAGCACCTCATCTCCAATGGTCCCGGGCGGAATCTCGATGCAGAAGTGGAAGTCGCGCGTCTCGCCTTTGGACCAGGCGCCGGTGGGGTACTCGCGCAGCTGCGGCTTGATCTCGCGCTCGCGGCCGGTCAGGTCGACGATGCTGGGGCTGACCTCCTTGCAGAACTTGATAGTCGCGCCCTGCGGCGTCCACAGGCGCAGAAAGACGTCGCTGACGGACTTGCTGAGGGTCTTCTGCAGGATGCCCTGGAAGTCGGCCTCGATCTGCATGGGCGAGGGGATGATGTCCGTCGAGCCGAGAAGCTTGTCGGACACCTTGCGCAGCTGGTCGACGCGCCAGTCGGTGCCGACGCCGCGGCAGTCGCATTGGAAGACGCCTTCGCAGTGGGCCAGCGCGTCATCGAGCGCCTTGGCGTCGCCGATATCGTTCTGGCCGTCGGTGAGGAGCAGCGCCTGGCGCACCCCGCCCGGTATCGCCATAAACTGATTAAGCGCCGCGACCAGCCAGCGCGAGATGACCGTGCCGCCGGAGGCGCGGATCTCATGGATGGCAGCCAGCGCGCGCCTCTTGCCGGCGGCATCGGCGCGCGCGACCGGGCAGACCACGTCGGCGGCGTCCGAGCCGGTGACGATGAAGAAGCTGCAGTCGGCGGGCAGCAGCTCGACCAGCTTTGCCATGGCGGACTTCGCGGCGACGATCTTGCCGCCTTCCATCGATCCGGAGCAGTCGCAGAGGATGCCGAAGAGGCGCTCGCCGGATGTGGAGCCGGTGCCTTCGCCGGCGGTTACGGTCATGATGGCGTGGACTTCGCCCGTGCCCGCGGGCAGGAAT
>CAXTMK010000056.1:844-15142 GCA_964245315.1 uncultured Acidobacteriaceae bacterium
TCACCAGCCATGCTGTCTCTCCATCTGGGATAACAGGCTGCGGAGGGCGATCCTTATGGGTCCGAACAAAGGGCCCGCGGCTAAAGCCGCTCCCGTTCCCTGGCTTTGTTTCGTGGGGCTGAAGCCCCACGCTAATCCCAAAGACGAGATCGGATGTTCTTCCGCAACGTGTAAAGCCAATCCAGTCTATCGCGACTCCGTGAAGCGCAGTATCGCGACGGTGATGTTGTCCTGGCCGCCGCGATCGTTGGCGAACTTGACCAGCGCGCGGGCGGTGTCTAAGGCATCGGGTGCGGTCGCTTCCTGCACGAGCTTCGCCATGGCTTCGTTGGTCGACGCGTAGTTCCAGAGGCCGTCTGTGCAGAGCAGCAGCACGCCGGACGCTGCGAGCTTATGGCGAACGATCTCGGCGTCGGCCTTTTCGGTGGAGTCGGCGCCGATCCAGCGCGTGATGGCGTGCGCCTGCGGAGACGCGGCGGCCTGCTCGGCCGACATACCACCTTCGGTGATCGCCTCGTTCATCCAGGAATGGTCGCGCGTGAGCGGCTTCGCGCCGGAGGCGTCGATCCAGTAGGCGCGGCTGTCGCCCAGCCAGCCGATTGTCGCCTCGCCATTGATGACGAGCGCGGCGACGACGGTCGTCGAAGGCGGATTGTCATCCTTAGCGATCGAGGATTGCGCTACGAGAACAGCCGCGCCATCGGCGATCGCCTGCCGCAGCACAGCTTCGGAACCGAGCTTAGGTCCGGCCTGCAGCGCCCTGGTCAGCGAGTCGAGTGCTCCCTGGGCTACGGCGGTCGAGGCGAGTTCGGACTGGTGCGAGGCGGAGACGCCGTCGCATACGACCATAATCTGTGCGGCGGCAATGTCGGCGACGGCGAAGCGGTCTTCGTTGCGGTCGTGGCGAAGGCCGCGATCGCTGACTGCGGCGAAGACTGGAGAGATCGCCTGCTCGATGTGATCTGTTGCCGCCGCTTTTCGCATGCGCAGACCGCAGCGGAGGCAGAAGCCGTCCTCGTCGGTTTCGCCTGCGGGAGCGCCGCAGGAGCAGCCTGTTGTCGATGCGGGTGCTTGCGCAGGCGCAGCGGTCAGGCGCGTGCCGCAATCCTCGCAAAAAGAATCGCCTTCAGGTACTTCGGCGGCACAAGCTGGACACTGCATTCGGGAACTTCCTTTGGCGATTGGTGTGGTCTCAGGGTGAGGGCTTTGTCTGAGAGTTATGAGTCTGGAGTAGAGAGTTAAGAGTCAAGGCACTTAGATCAGGGTTCTTGGCCGCACCGCGTTAGCTTCGTCGACGAGGCGGATGCGTTCCGCGCCGGAGAGAAAGCGAGCCATCGAACGCAGCGAGCTTTCCAGCCCTGTGCGCAGCGGACGCTCTTCCAGCGGCTGGCCGAGTATCTTCAGGCTCTTTGTGGTTTGGCCGGCCTTCGATCCCATCTGCTCGACTGCCGCGGTGTAGATTTCGCTGCTGAGCGTGAACTTATCGAGGCCGTCGAGCGAGAGGGTCTCCGCGAGCGCCGAGGCAGCGGCGAGGTCTTCGAGAGCGCGCTCGCCCAGACCCTTGCGCAGGAGCATCCGCGTCGCCTCCACGCGCGAGCGCAGGTAGAGGGCCGAGGTCTGCGGAATGCGGTTCAGCGCCGCGACCGCCGACCTGCGATCGCCGCTGTTGTAGTGGCAGCGCGCCAGGCCGAAGACCGCCGAGACGAAGCCCGGATCGGTGCGCGACACGAGGTCGTACATCTTCATCGCGACAGGCAGATCGCCGGTCATCTCGGCTGCGAGACCAAGGGCCAGCTTGGGCGCCATCTCGCCGGGCAGATCGAAGTAGACCTGGTCGAAGAGCTTGCGTGCATCCGCCGGCTGGGCCTGGGCCAGCCGCATGCGCGCCTGGAACCACAGCACGCGCCAGTCCCATGCGTCTTCTTCGGAGAGCGCGTGGAAGAGCTTGTCGGCTTCGGCAAATTCGTTCGACTCTGCCAGCGCGACGGCGAGCCGCAGCCTTGCCTCGCGCGACTTTTTGAACTGCTTTGCCGCCGTGCGCAGTGCGACGACGCGCTTCGCGGAGTCCGGCAGCGCGAGGGCGGCGCTGACCGCCTGCGCGCCGGGGTCTTCGATATCAAGCGCCGGTACGGGCAGGTAGTTGTAGTCCGCGGCGACGGATTGCATCTCGTCCCCGGCGTCGATCGCGAGCAGGTCGGCGCCGAAGTCGAGGCTGGTTCCGGGGCGCGGGTTATTGGTCTCGACCGCTACCACTTCGCGCAGCACTCCGAGCAGCTGCTCGGCCATCTCATCGCAATCCTGGAAGCGGTCGTCGGGATTTTCGGCGGTCGCCTTGAGCAGGAAGCGGTAGAGCGACTCCTGGTGGGCGAAGCGCGGCTCTTCCTGCGCGCTGGGCAGCGTGTAGCGATGGTCTTTCGTAAAACCGCGAATATCGGTCAGGAGCACGGCGAGCGTGCGCCCGATGGTGAAGATGTCCGAAGCGACGGTCGGCCCGGCGCCGGCCTCGGGCGCGCTGTACCCGACGGTGCCATAAATATCCCCTTTGCTGTCGTCGAGCCGGCGCACGCCGCCGAGGTCGAGCAGCTTGACGTCGTCCCGCTCCATCATCACGTTTTCGGGTTTGAAGTCGCAGTAGACCAGGCCGAGGCGATGCAGGTACGCAAACGACGGCAGAATGCGATGGATGTAGGCGATGGCCTCGGCCGGCGGCAGCGGGCCGCGCTCCTGGCGGATATGTTTGAGCGTCTTGCCACCGACGTACTCCCTCACTATGAAACCTTCGCTGCCGTGCTGCACGAAGTTGTAGATGCTGACAATGTTGGGATACTTGACTGCGGCGAGGAACTGGCGTTCCGCGACGGCGAGCGCGGCGGCGGATTCGTCCTGCGTGTTGAGCAGGCCTTTGAGCACCACGTACCGCGAGAGCAGCGTGTCGAAGGCGAGGTAAATCCATCCCAGGCCGCCGAATGCGATAGCTCCGCGAACGGCGTACTGGCCGGCGACGACGTCGCCCGCCTTCAGGCTCGGCACGAAGCTGTAGCGCGTGCCGCACTTGCCGCAAAAGCCGGCCTCACGCTTCAGAGGCGCGTCGCACTTGGCGCAGAAGCGTTTGTGCTCGGGCACTTTGGGGTCGAGCATGATGACGCGTTCCGGCTCGATGGAGGGAAGGTCGGGCAGGGTGATCAGCCCCGCGCCGAGCTGCTTGCGCGTGGCATGGGAGGTGCTGCGGCTGGCTCTGCGCGACGTGCCGGACGCACGCGACATGGGCGTGGAGCCGGTGCCGGTCGCGATGGCCGACGACGTTCTATGCGAGCCGCGCGACGGCTCCCTGGCGGATGCGGCCGAGGTTGCGGCGGCGCTCTTTTGCGCGGCGTGCCCGCACAGATTGCAGTAGCCGTCTTCGATGACGCCGCCGCATCCGGGACGTTTGCAGGCTTCTCCACTCATTGCCGGGCTCCTTCTCCAATCAGAGTTTTTGCGTAATCCGCGACTGCCTGCGCGGCCTCTGCAAGATTCGTCGGCCGCGTGGCGAGCAGCGTCTCGGCGTGCTTCGCCAGCGTGGCTACGCCGGCGTGCTCGGCGAGGCCGCGGCTGCGCGCCTTAGCCTTCAAGGCGTCGAGACGTCCGCGCAGTTCGCGGCGCGCTTCCACCGGCGCCTGGTTGGCTTCGCGAACCTTCTTTGCCTGATCGGCACAGTCCTGGGCGGAGGCCTTCCAGTTGCGCAACTCCGCGGCGAAGTTATCGAGCGCCCCGGTTCGGAGCAGCCGTTCCACGCGATCGAGCCACTCGCGAAGATACGCAATTCTGCGCTCGTCGAAGGGCGCGGGCAGCCCGGCGCAGTCGGCTATTTTGGCACGAGCGGACGCTGCCGCCGCGACTGCCTCGCTGTGCAATTCGGGGAGGCTGTCGCAGTGGCGGCGCGCAAGCTCCATCTCGCGCTGCGCCTGCAGGCGGTTTGCGATCAAGGCGTTGGCCTTGCGGAGCGCCGGTTGCACGTTCGACTTCAGGAAGTCGAGTGCGCCAAGAGGATCGGCCTGCACCTGTTCGCGTAGCTGCGCCAAGGCTCGCTGAACCTCGTCAACCGTTAGCGCTTCAGTCTGGGCTTCGGCTGCGGCGATGCCCGCCGCAAGCTCCTGCCATGCGCGCTCGACCACGAGAATGGCGTCGCGAGCGGCGGCGAAGATGCCGGCCATGGGCGCGAGCAGTTCCTCGGGGGACAGGCACGCGTTGTTCTGCGACTGGCCCAGCAGCGTGCGCTGTTCGTGCGGCACGTCGACGATGGGCAGCTTAATCGACTTGCCGAACAACAGATGCTCGATTTCAGCGATCTTCTGTTCGCTACCGAAGAGCGTCGGCAGTCCCTTGCGGGCCTCGACGGCGCGGTCGATGGTCCCGTTGAGCAGGTCGAAGTTCTGGAACAGGGACGGCAGCGCGGCGAGCGTCGGCCCGACCCGGGCGGCGGTCGCGCCGGTGAGGGTGACGCCCGGCCCGGTCAGCGCCTGGTAGGTCGACTCCGCCTGCAGCCACAAGAGATTGGCGGCCATCGCCTCCAGACGCCGAGTCCAGTCGGCCAGTGCGTCGTCGATTCGCTGGAGGGTCATGCCTGTATCCATCTTGCCACGAAGCCGAAAATCGCGTCCGGAAACAGCGTCAAAGTCCTTCTACGGGAATTCCGGCAGGCTCTCGCGTGCGGTAGCTCCCGACCGCGGTGTAAGAGCCCGAAGCGATGATAAGCGCCGCGCCCAGCAGCATCGAAACGCTCAGCCGCTCGTGCCACAACAGGTATCCGAGGAACGCCCCCGTCAGCAACTGACTGTAGTGATATTGCGAGACCGTCGCCGCTGAGGCGTGCCTGAGCGCCGCAAAGAAACAGAGACTGCCCAGCACGCAGAACAGACCTGTCCCAGCCAGCACCAGCATGAGTCCGGAGTTCAGAGGCGTGGCCGACCCGAGCGAGACGGCGAATCCGCCGACGGCCATCGCCGCGCCTGAACAAAACGTAAGGCTCTCCGGAGTCTCCGTCTGCGTCATTACCCGCGACCAAACCATGCTGGCGGAGAAAGACGCGACGCAGACCATGCAGGCAAGATAACCGGTCCAGTCACCGGCGCGGCTGAGGCCCAACGGGTTTACCGCGATCACAACTCCGGCGAATCCAGCGAGAATCGCGATTCCTTTCTTCCACTCCAGCCGCTCGCCCAGGAACGCCGCCGCCAGCAGGGTCGTCAGCATCGGCGAAAAGAAGATGATGATGTAGAAGAGCGCCAGCGGCAGATGGCGCAACGCCACGACGACGCAGATGGTATTGGCGAGGTCGAGGCAGGAACGCAGCATCTGGCGCGTGGGATCTCGAGGCCGGAGCGCGCGCAGGTTGCCGGTGAAGAGCCCATACGCGAGCATCAGGACGACGATCGCCAGACCGACGATCGCGATCACCTCGTAAGCCGGCAGCGCCGAAGTACCCGCGATCTTCAGGCTCACATCGGCGAAGACCCAGAAGGTGTAGCCGGCGAGCGCAAGAACCACCGCCTGAAATTGGGAGATAGACGGCTTCATCGCAAAGGGCCGGAAACTTGCCTGCCTCGCCCCACGGCTGGCGTCTTATTTCTTATCTGCAACCGCTTTCTTTGCGGCAGCCTTCTTCGCCGCCTTCTTCGGCTTAGCCTTGCCCAGCGAAGCCGCCGCCATGCCGGCCGCGAATCCTGCCGCCAAACCTGCTCCCACGCCCTTCGACTCCAGCTTCTTCAGCTTCGCCTGGTGCGATTCGAACAGCTTATCCAACTGCTGCAGCAGCACCCGCGTATGCGTCGCCTTTACGAGCATCTTGTCCGCGCCCATGCCCAGCGCATCTTCCTCTTCAATCGGAAACGCCGTCAGCAGCGCCACCGCCGGATGATACGGCGCAGTCCGTGCCGCCACGATTACCTCGCGCCCGGCCTCCTCCGATTCCATGCGCATGTCCGTGATGACCATGTCGAAGGTGTGTTTCTTCAGCTTCAGCTTGCCGTCCCGTGCGCTGGCCGCCGTATCCACGTCGAACCCGCTGATCTCCAGCACCGCCTTCATCGTCAGCAAAACCGCCACATCGTCATCCACCAGCAAGATCCTGCGCTTCATTCTTTCTCCTTCAATCCGTACTCCATCATCCATGACCGAACCGCAACCTGCAAGGCGAAGGCCCTGCAAAGTGCATCTCAACCGACATAGACCCTTCAAGATCGCCAGGAGATTACCGTGCCCGAACAGATTCCACCCGACAACCTCCTCCGCACCCTGGCCCATGTTCGCGGCGACGACCCCAACCTCCCGCACATCGGCCTGGTCGGAGACACCTACACCATCCTGCTCTCCGGCGCCGATACGGCCGAACGCTTCTGCCTGATCGACATGCACATCCCGCCCGGCGGCGGTCCGCCCCCGCACCGGCACGACTTTGAAGAGACCTTCATCCTGCTCGAAGGTGAGATGGAAGCTACCTTCCGCGGTCAGAAGTCCACCGTCCATGCGGGCGAAACCATCCACATCCCGGGCAATGCGCCGCATCAGTTCCACAATGCGAGCCGGCAGGATGTGCGTCTGCTCTGCCTCTGCGCGCCCGCCGGGCAGGAGGAGTTCTTCGCCGAGGTCGGCGTTGCCGTCGCTACGCGCACCACGCCACCGCCGCCGCTCGACGAGGCCGCGCAAGCGGAATTCCGGGCGAAATCACAGGCCCTTGCATCGAAGTACAAGACTGAATTGCTACAACACGCCTGAACAGCGAGGAGAGCGAGATGAAGGTTCTGGTATTCGGTGCAACCGGCAAGACCGGGGGGTTGGTCGTCGATCGCGCCCTTGAAAAAGGTCACGAGGTTTCAGTGCTGGTGCGCGACAAAAGCAAGTACGGGCGGCAGGGCGTTCACGTGTTCAGCGGCAGCGCCACCAATCCGGGCGATGTCCTGAAGGCTATCGAAGGCCAGGAAGCCGTCATCGATACCATCGGCGGAACGACGCCTTATAAGTCGACAACGCTCGAAACCGACGCCGCCAAAGCTGCCATCTCCGCGTTGAAGAGCGTCGGCGGGCGCAGGCTGATCGTCGTCTCCATGCTGGGCATCGGCACCAGCCGCGCGCAGGCGCCATGGTGGTACAAGTTCCTGCTGATGCCCACATTCCTGCGCGGCTCGACCAGGGACAAAACCAACATGGAGCAGGCCGTCGCCGCGAGCGGGCTCGACTACGTCATCGTCCGGCCGCCCATCCTGAAGGATGGCGCAGCGCTGGGGAGCGTGATCGAGCTGCCCACGGACCAGATTGGCCACAAGATCACCCGCGCCGACCTGGCCGCCTACCTGGTGGATCAGCTGACCCTCGGCTCTGCAATCAACCGAACAGTTACGGTCGTCAACAGCTGACCGGCGCTATACTCAGCGGTAGTTATGCCTTAGCTGGGGCGATGCGGTTTGCGGCGTTTTGAAACACTCAGGAATCTGCGTTCTCGTCGAAGTTGAAGAAACGGACCATGAATGTCATGCTCGAACGATGAAGCTGGTCCCAACAATCGCCGCAATCGTGTTCCTCAGTTCCGTTCCCGCCTTCGCCCAGGAAAAAGGCACCTGGCGCGCCGCCTCTAAGACCGCGCGCTCCATCACCGGAGACGTGGCGCTCGCGCCGGAGAAGATGGCGATGAATTTCTACAACTTTCCCATCGCGCAGATCCGCACCGTCACCCCGGCGGAGATCGGTGCCGCCTTCGACACCGAAGCGGCGCCCAACGCCTACGGCAATCTCTACCGCCTCAGCATCCCCGCGGACAAGAAGTTCTTCAACAAGAACACACTCTGCGGCTCCGAAGAGACGCAGTGGATGGTGACCTACGTCGTGGGCAAAACCCTGCAACTTGCCTTCTTCTCCGGCCCGAAGATGCCCGTGCTGACCAGCGAAGCGATGGTTAGCAACACCACGCTCTGCGGCACGTATGCCTACGTCAAGTAGCGGTTGATAAACTAGAAGCAGCATGGTCCTTCCCTTCGTCCGCGAGCTTCTCGCCGACCTCAAACACTCCGACCCCTACGACCGCGTCCGCCGCCATCTGGAATCCGGCAAGGGCCGCCGCCGCATCGCGGGCCTTACCTTTACGGCGCGGGCGCTGTACCTGCCATTCTTCGTGCAGGCGGTACCCGGCCCATCGCTGATTCTGGTCGCCGACAACAAGGCCGCCGAGGCGCTGCACCAGGCCGTGCTCGCTGCCTGCGAGCTGACCGGAGCGCTCGAGCCCGCCTCCATCGTCCGCCTGCCCGCGCACGATGTGCTGCCGTTCGAGAACCTGTCGCCGCATCCCGAGATACAGGAGACCCGCGCCGCCACGTTGTGGAAGATCGCCAGCGGAACCGCGAAGTTTGTCATCGCGCCCATCGAATCCGCCTGCCTCAAGCTCTTCAAGCCTGAGTTCTACTCTGCGCTCGCGCTGCAACTGCGCACCGGCGAAGAGTACCTGCCCGACATGCTGCTGGAGCACCTCTTGTCCGTCGGCTACACCAAGGTGGATGTGGTCGAGATGCCCGGCCAGATCACCCTGCGCGGCGGCATCATCGACGTTTACTCGCCGGAGATGGACCGGCCCGTGCGCATCGACTTCTTCGGCGATGAGATCGAGTCCATCCGCAAGTTCGACCCCGAGACCCAGCGCTCGCAGTCGTCGCTCGACTCGGCGCTGCTGCTGCCGCTGACCGAAATTCCCATCAAGGAGAGCGTGCTCGAAGCCATCAACGCGCGGCTCACGCGTTCGGGCACCGCGGCTGCCGCGAACCTCGAAGGCGGCGAGACTCCTACAGAGCTACAGACGCACGTCGCCACTCGCAGCGGCGAGGCAACGGTCTTCCCCGGCTGGGAGTTCTTCGCGCCGGTCGCCGGAGCCACCAAATCGCTGCTCGATCTGCTCGGACCCAGCACGCGCGTCTTCGTCGAAGAGCCCGCCATGATCAAGAACCAGGGCGAGCGCTGGTGGAACAAGGTCGAGCAGCGCCACGACCGCTCCGGAATCGGAAACCTCATCCGCCCGGAGGATATTTACCTAAGCCCTTGGGCGCTCGACGACAAACTTCGCGCTTATTGCGGGGCTGAACTCGACCAGTTAGGTGCGGTTGACATCCTCGACGCCGACCGCAGCGATCTCTCCGAAGTCGAGTTCCACACGCGGCCTACCATGCGCTTCCACGGGGCGGTTCCGGCGCTGATCGACGCCATCAACTCGCTGGTGAAGCAGGAGGCCCGCGTCATCCTGACCGCGCCGAATCAGGGCGAAGTCGAGCGCCTCGCCGGCCTGCTGCAGGATTATAAAGTCCCCTACCGGCTGGGCTCGCGCAACATGGCCGCGGGTTCGGAGACGATCTACTCCGAATCGAGCTACCTTGCCGGCGCGACCGGCACGCCGATCATCGTGCGCACGCCCATCGCCAACGGCGTACAGGTGCTCGATCTTGAAAAGGCTTCAGCAAGACAGATCGTCGTCTTCGGTGCCAACGACCTCACCGACGAGGCCGATGTCACCGCCCGACCGGCCACGCGCAAGTCGAAGACCAGCGCCTTTATCTCCGACTTCCGCGACCTTGCCGTCGGCGATTACGTCGTGCATGTCGAACACGGCATCGCGCAATACTGCGGGCTGCGGGTGCTCGACGAAGGCGGAAGCGCCAACAGCAACGACAACGGCAACACTCTCGAACTGATGATTCTCGAGTTCGCCGACGCCGCCAAGCTCTACGTGCCGCTCACGCGCCTCGACCTGATCCAGAAGTATCGCTCCACCGAGACCGGCCCCGCGCCCGTGCTGAACAAGCTCGGTTCGCAGGCCTGGCAGAAGACGAAATCGCGCGTCAAGAAGGCCATGGCGGATATGGCCGCCGAGCTGCTGAAGCTCTATGCGCAGCGCAAAGCTGCGGTGGGCACCGCCTTCTCGCCCGACAACAACCTGCAGCGCGAGTTCGAAGACGCCTTCGCCTTCACCGAAACCGACGACCAGCTGGCCGCCATCCGCGACATCAAGGCGGACATGGAATCGACCCAGCCGATGGACCGCCTGCTCTGCGGAGACGTGGGCTATGGCAAGACCGAAGTCGCCATGCGCGCCGCCTTCAAGGCCGTGCAGGATGGCAAACAGGTCGCCGTGCTGACGCCGACGACCGTGCTCTCGTTCCAGCACTTCGAGTCGTTCAAGAGGCGCTTCGCGAGCTTCCCCATCAAGGTCGAAATGCTCTCGCGCTTCCGCACCGCGAAGGAGAAGACGGCCATCGTCGAAGCCACCGAGGCCGGCAAGGTCGACATCCTGATCGGCACGCATGCCATCCTCGCGCAAAAGCTGAAGTTCCAGGACCTCGGCCTGCTGGTGGTCGATGAAGAGCAGCGCTTCGGCGTGAAGCACAAGGAGCGCCTGAAGCAGATGCGCTCTTCGATCGACGTGCTGGCGATGTCGGCCACGCCGATTCCGCGGACGCTGCATATGTCGCTGATGGGCCTGCGCGACATGTCCGTGATCGAGACGCCGCCCAAGGATCGCATGGCCATCCAGACCATCGTGGCCAAGTTCGACGAGAAGCTGATCCGCACCGCGATCGAGATGGAGCTGGAACGCGGCGGGCAGGTTTACTTCGTCAACAACCGCGTCGAAACCATCTATGAACTAGCCGCCAAAATACGCGAACTGGTACCGTCCGCGCGCATCGGCATCGGCCATGGTCAGTTGCCGGAGGCCGAACTCGAACGCGTCATGCTCGCCTTCATGAACCACGAGTACGATGTCTTCGTCGCCACCAGCATCATCGAAAACGGCCTCGACATCCCGCTCGCCAACACCATCATCATCAACCGGGCGGATCGCCATGGGTTGAGCGAGCTCTACCAGCTGCGCGGCCGCGTGGGCCGCTCGAATCGCCGGGCTTATGCGTATCTGCTTATTCCGCCGGATACGCAGCTGACCGAGATCGCGCGCCGCCGCCTGGCCGCGCTGAAGGAGTTCTCCGACCTGGGCGCCGGCTTCAAGATCGCCGCGCTCGACCTCGAACTGCGCGGCGCGGGCAACATGCTGGGCGGCGAGCAGAGCGGCCACATCGAGGCGATCGGCTTCGAGCTCTACACCTCCATGCTGGAGGAGGCCGTGAACAAGCTGAAGGGCGAAGGCGACAAGCCCGCGCACGCGACCACGGTGCTGAACCTCGGCATCTCGGTGCGCATCGACGCCGACTATATCCCGGAGGAAAACCAGCGCCTGCGCATGTACAAGCGCATCGCCGGCGCGATGGACCAGACCGCCATCGACGACGTGCGCTCGGAGTTGCACGACCGGTACGGCTCGCCGCCGGAGTCCGTGCAGAACCTGCTGGCCGCCGGCGAACTGCGCCTGCAGTGCGAGCGCCTCGGCATCGCGCAGCTCGACCGCAAGCGGACGCAGGTCGAGCTCCCGAATCCCAACGGCAATAAGAAGCAGCCGGTCAAGACCTTTGTCGAGATGCTGCATCTGCGCTTTGCTGTGCCTGAGTCCGGCGGCGAAACCCTCGCTCACGCCAGCGTCGATCCCGGCATGCTGATGAAGCTGGTGGCCCGCAATGCCAAACGCGGCGCGCAGTTTACGCCGCAGGGCGTCTTCCGGTGGCCGCTGACGAATGCAAAGGCAGAAGATGTTATCGCCGAGACCCGCGCCCTCCTGGACTCACTGGAGCCGCATGCCAACTGAAGGTAAGATGCATCTCTTGGCATTTATTGACTTAGTCAAACTAACTCCCGACGCTCATCAGTCCGATTTAAGAGGCTTATTTACAAGCCACTTGCGAATAGCGGTTCCACGATACTTGAATCGGCAAAAGGTATTGCGGAAGTTGAAGTGGGCCATTGTTTAGGAGAGTGCAGGGATTTTGCCTTGACTCTCCTACACCTTGTCAGTAAATTACACGGATGCCATTCAGCACACGTGCAACCTCAACCCAACTGCGCCAATTCAAGAACGCCGCCGAAGGGCGAAGCGGTCGGGCTGCGGGGGAAGCTATCGTCTTGGCGATCCTCGATTTCTACAAAGCTGAAATCACCGTTATGGATCGCCACGGTGTAGGGGAACTCTTCCGAGTGGGGGTTGGCTATCCCAGTCACAAGATTCACGGCATACATATTCATCCAACCGGATATCACGGACTTACCGGCCAAAGCATGGCGCAATCGAAAGCTGTACCGCTCATGACCGATCAGACGTTCAATGCGTATGTGGGTACTTTGCTCTTGGCCCTTGAAACCGGGTGCTTTCGTGCGGGTTTCAAATTTCGCTAGATCATTGAATCGTTCAAATGCACGAGCACCTCTGGATTGTCCCGATTTGAGCGACGAAGATGCGTATTCGTTCAAGTGGAACGCACAGAAGCTCAACTCTGGCTGCGCACATGCCGCAGAATCGCCTCCGCCGCCACCCTCGGCGATTCCCGCTGCGGAAAGTGCCCCACGCCTTTAAGCACCGCTCGCCCATAGTGCCCGGTAAAGTGCTCCTCCGAGCCTTCGGTCGTCTCCAGTACCTCGCAGTGGTCCTGCTCGCCGTGGATCGACACCGTAGGAAACTTCAAGCGTCTTCGTCTCCTTATACCCCGACTGCGGCTCCGCATGGCGCCAGCGCGACCGGTATCCAGGCAGCACTGTGTCTTCGAATTCCTCGCCGCCCACTGTGATCAGTGAAATTGCGTTTGGTTACAACTCCGCCTGACGGTCGTTTATAACGGAGGCAACAATGGCTTCAACCACTCCGGCACGTCTCCGCTCGTCTCCAGCACCTTCCCCATCCCAGCCGCCAGACAAAAGCGGTGCGGCTCGCGCAGATCGTCATTGTCATACACGAGCACAAGCGGCAGGCGCAGCATCGACAGACGAAGGTTCTCCAACGTGCGCGGATACCGCGTCGTTAGCTTGTCGGCCGGAACGGCATGTCCACCTTCAACTACGCGCTGGCCAACGCGATCCACAGAAACGTCCGGCGAAGAAATTCCGATGAAACACAAGACTACGTGATATCCGGCGGAGACAGCATCTTCCAGGAATGCCAGCTTCTCACCCGCTGGATCGGAGAAGACCGTCTCGAAGATGAAACTCTCACGTCTCGCGAAGAGTCTTCGCCGGCCCGCTTCCGCCATTTCGGCCGCCTTGTACGCGCCAATACTGAGTTGCTCGGCGATCACATCAGCGTTCACGAATGAAAGGCTCTCGTCGACGAGGTATGATCGATAAAATGTGCTCTTGCCCGCGCCGTTCGGCCCGGCGATCGCAATGAGATTCGGCTGCGTATCCGAGAAGGGAACCTTCATTGGACGATCGTCTCCGCTTCAGATGGGACGAACTTTCCCTTCACAAATCGGCCGCGCGTCCTAGTCCCATCCGAATCTTCCCGAATCATTACCCTCGCTTCTACAGGGTCGGCAACGAAGCGGGGAAAGGGCCTGCTGTCCAGATATGCTTGCAGCCGTGCGCGGCCCTCCGGCTGATTTATGGTTCCGATGGCGTGCGAAAGCGAACGCGCCGTGCTTTTCGCCCGGGTGCGATCGAGTTCAGCTCCGCTCATCAGGCGCTCCATTTCTTTCCCCAGGCTTGCCCAGAACTCCACCTGTCCGGCGATCGACCGCTCCATCGCCTCACCCGCGATCCTCGCCTCCATCACCAACGCATCAGAAAGCTTCACCGGCTGACTCATCGCATCACCTCAGCACAACGGTAGCATAATGCTACCTCCGCAATCGAGCCTATTTTCCGGTAAACTCCAAGCCATGCGGACACTCTTCCCGGTCGCCCTCGCTGTCCTGCTCGCTGTCCCCATCGCCGTCCCCGTACACGCCCAGCGCATCAACGCCGACGGCGCGCTCCAGACCTTCCAGTTCCTCACCGAGCAGTACTTCGACGACTACTTCAAGTTCAACCCCACCGCCGGCACCTCGGCCGGCTTTCACCAGTACGATACCGAGCTCGAAGACTACTCGGCCGCCGGTGTCGCCGCCGAGATCGCCTCGCTGCACAGCTTCGACAAGAAGCTCGCGGTCATTGACCCCAAGGCGCTCGACGCACCTGAGGCCGCCGACTTCGCGATCCTGGTCGACAGCATCCACTCGTCGCTGCTGTCGCTGGAGGTGATTCGGAACTGGGAGAAGAATCCGGACGAGTATTCCTCCGGCATCACCGGCTCGGCGTTCAGCATTATGGAGCGCAACTACGCCTCGGCGAACGTACGCCTGCGTGCGGTCGTGGCGCGCGAGCAGCTGATGCCGCAGGCGCTGGTGGACGCGCGGAAAAACCGGAAAAATCCGC
>CAXTMK010000056.1:15152-18107 GCA_964245315.1 uncultured Acidobacteriaceae bacterium
TACCGACGCTCGCAGGAATTTGAAGAACCCGCCGCGCATCTTCACCGAGATTGCGCTCGAACAGATCGACGGCGATGTCAGCTTCTTCCAGAACGATGTGCCGTCCGCCTTCGCCGAGGCCAACGATCCCAAGGCCAAAGCTGACTTCGCGAAGTCGAATGCGGCCGTCATCCAGGCGCTCAAAGAGTACGGCGCGTGGATGAAGTCCGACCTGCTGCCGCGCTCGAACGGCGACTACAAGCTGGGCGCGGACACCTTCGCCAAAAAGCTGCTCTTCGACGAGATGGTCGACATTCCGCTCGACCACCTGCTCGAAGTCGCCTACGCCGACCTGCATAAGAATCAGGCCGAGTTCGCCCGCGTCGCGAAGGAGGTCGACCCGGCCAGGTCGCCCGAGCAGATGCTGGCCGAGCTGCAGGCGACCCATCCCGCGCCGGACCAGTTGCTCAGCAGCTTCCAGCAGACCTTCAACTCGCTGGTGGCGTTCATCAGGCAGCACCACATCGTCACCATTCCGTCGGATGTGCAGCCGACGCTTGAGGAAACGCCGCCGTTCGAGCGCGCCACGACGCAGGCCTCGATGGACCCTCCGGGCCCGTTCGAGACGCGCTCGACCAAGGCCTACTTCAACGTCACGCTGCCCGAGAAAGACTGGACCGCCGAGCGCACGGCCGAGTATATGGGCGAGTTCAACGTCGGCACCATCGTCTCGACCAGCGTCCACGAGGCTTACCCCGGCCACTACATCCAGTTCCTGTACATCCCGCAGGTGCAGTCGAAGATCCGCAAGCTGATCGGCGCGAATACCAACATCGAGGGCTGGGCGCACTACTGCGAGCAAATGATGCTCGACAAAGGATATGCGGCCCCGGCTCCCGACGCGACACCCGAGCAGGCAAAGCAAGCCAGGCTGATCCGTCTCGGCCAGCTTACCGATGCGCTGCTGCGCGACGCCCGCTTCATCGTTTCCATCAAGCTGCACACCGGCCAGATGACGTTCGACCAGGCCGTCGATTTGTTCGTCAAGGAGGGCTACCAGCCGCGCGCTATCGGCCTGATGGAGACCAGGCGCGGCACTTCCGACGCGACCTATCTTTATTACACCGTCGGCAAGCTGCAGATCCTGAAGCTGCGCGAAGACCTGAAGCAGAAGCAGGGCGCAGCTTTCTCGCTACAGCAGTTCCATGATGCGTTTCTGAAGCAGGGACCGGCGCCGGTAAAAGTTATTCGTAAGGCGATGCTGCATGACGATTCGCCTACGCTGTAATCGTGCGGTGATACCATGCACACATGACCGCGACCGTCGAAATCGATGAAGCGAAACGTATTGTGATACCGGAAGAGCTGCATGATGCGCTCCACCTCATGCCGGGAGGGCAACTGATCCTGCATCAAGACAATGGGGCAATCATATTGAGGCCGCGCGGTCTTTATTGGAAGAATGGCATGCCCGTGTACGAAACCGGGCCGCTCCCTCCCGAGCACGTAGCGTGGGTGGAGCAAGACCGCGAAGAAAGAGCCGAGGAGCTAATGGGCGAGTGGAACAACGGGTAGAGTTCTTCGACAGTAATATCCTGATCGCCGGATCGGTGTCGACACATCTTCATCATGCCGCCTCCGCGGCACGTCTGGTATCCCTCCAAAATGGAGGCGGTGCCATGGCTGCGCATACCGGTGCGATCATCTATGACGCTTTGATTCTCGCCTGCGCTCGGAAGGCGAGGGCAGAGGTTATTTACACCTGGAACGTCAAGCACTTCCGCCTGGTCGCACCCGACCTTTCGGATCGCATCGTGGAACCCTGATCCATACCCCAAAACAGGCACGCCTTACTCCCCGAAGGGTACTTCGCTAAGTAGCCGCGCGCTTGTTACGATTGAAGACGCACGACCCCGAGAGATTCCTTCACCCATGGCACATCAGAAAATTCGCAAAGCAGTCTTTCCCGCAGCGGGCCTGGGCACGCGCTTCCTTCCCGCCACCAAGGCGACGCCCAAGGAGATGCTCTGCCTGGTCGACAAGCCGCTGATCCAGTACGGCGTCGAAGAGGCCGTCGCGGCCGGCTGCACCGAGATCATCCTCATCTCATCGCGCGGCAAGACCACCATGGAAGACCACTTCGACGCCTCGCCGGAGCTGGAAGCTTCGCTCGCGGCCAAAAACAAGACCGCGCTGCTCGAGATCGCGCGCTCGGTGTCGAAGCTCGCCAGGGTCGTCGTCACGCGCCAGCCCGAGCCGCTCGGCCTGGGCCACGCCGTGCTCATGGCGAAAGAGATCGTCGGCGACGAGCCTTTCGCGGTCATCCTGCCCGACGACATCGTCGACGCCGAGATCGCCTGCATGAAGCAGATGGTCGACGCCTTCAACGAGACGGGATGCAGCATTCTGGGGTCTGAAGTGGTGGAGGGCGACGCCATATCCGCTTACGGCTGCCTCGACTGCACGCCCGACCCCACCAACCCGCGCCTGCTGGCCGTGAAGAACATGGTCGAGAAGCCCGCGCCCGGGACACAACCCTCGCAAAACGCCATCATCGGCCGCTACATCCTCACGCCGCGCATCTTCGAGATGATCGAAACCATTACGCCCGGCGCCGGCGGCGAGTTGCAGCTCACCGATGCGATCAAGGCTCTGCTGCAGCACGAGAAGGTCTACGGCTACAGCTACGTCGGCAAGCGCCACGACGCGGGCGACAAGCAGGGCTTCCTCCGCGCTACCGTCGAACTCGGCCTGAAGCACCCCCAGCTGGGCGCCGACCTGCGCGCCTGGCTCAAAGCCCAGACCTTCTAACCCCAAGACAACTCCGTGCCCCATTCATCGCGGCTCCATCGCGATGAGTGGGACTCACAGCGCATGCCCCTTACCTGACAAATTCGTCACGATCCCTCAGCTGAACCGCACGCTGGTGTATGTTTATCCCAATCCATATTCTGAGGGGAACAACCAGCATGATCC
>CAXTMK010000056.1:18117-27478 GCA_964245315.1 uncultured Acidobacteriaceae bacterium
CCTTGCTCCGCAGCAGCCAGCCCCTC
The DNA here is from genome assembly GCA_964245315.1 of uncultured Acidobacteriaceae bacterium. Classification (GTDB taxonomy): domain Bacteria; phylum Acidobacteriota; class Terriglobia; order Terriglobales; family Acidobacteriaceae; genus Edaphobacter. The sequence continues at coordinate 18,144 of CAXTMK010000056.1, forward strand.
AGCAAGCGGCCCAACCCCGCCCACCGCGTCCCGCGCCCACCAACATCAAGGCGCTGCCGAAGAACATCAGCGGCGATGACATCATCAAGCTGATGCATGAGTACGAAGGCGATCTGGGCGTAGGCTGCGAGTTTTGTCATGCGCAGAACCCCACCACCAAGCGCAGCGACTTCGCCTCCGACGCCAACCCGACTAAGGACGTCGCGCGCTACATGATCACCATGACGGCCGATCTTAACGACAAGTACCTGGCCGAGATGCCAGATCGCCGCTACGCCGACCCAATCACCTGCGGGACGTGCCATCGCGGCGAAAAGCATCCGTCGGTATTCGTCGCCAAGCCGCAGGCCGCACGCCCCGCGACGCCGCCGACAGCAACGCCCACTACTCCGCCTGCGGCGCGCTGACCCTTTCTGTCTTTACTGGGTTGTCCCGGTCGAAAAGATCTGCTCTGTCTGTGCGCCGATCACACGGTACAGCGCAAACTGCCGCGCATGCTCCGCCCGCAGTTCGAACAGCAGCGAAGCCCGGTTCGAAGCCTCGGCGTCGACTACGTCCACCAGCCGCATCCACGGCGTGCGATCGAGGTGCGTGCTGTCGGTTACGCTGGCCAGCGCCACCTTCATATCGCCCAGCGTCTCCCGCTGTGCGACTACTGAAACATACCGCGTGGCGCCTGCGGACCCCGGTGACGAAGCTGTATACACGAACGTCGCCGCGCCTCCGTAGCTGAGCGTATAGCCGCGCAGCGACTCATCCGCCAAGGCAGCCGGTGCGGGCGGAGGCGGCGTGGGTGCTGGCGCGGGCTTCTTCGTCCTGGCGGTGGTCTTCGCGGGCGCAGGCTGCGTTGCCGGAGCAGGCGGCGCCGGAGGCTGCATGTCGTAGGTCGCCAGCTTCGCGCGTGCGGTCTGCCGCATCCTGGCCAGCACCTCGGCCTGCTCGACATCGCTGTCCCACGCACGCGCGAAGTCATGTATAGGCCGGTCCTTTGCGTCCGAGACCGCAACCATCTGGTGCATGTCGGCGGGCAGGCCGTTTAGGGTCGAGATGTCCGGCGAAGAAGACGTGCCGCGATGCAGCGTGGGCCGATCCGGATCGTCGTTCAGGGAGCCCACGCTCGTCACGGAGGCCTGGTCGCCTTTATGCTGCGCGGCCTTGCTCTGGGCGGGCGTGCGTTTCTTCAGCGTCGGCCGGTCGGCCTCGTCGGTCGAGTCGGTCGACGTAGTGGAAGCCGTCGTGCTGGTCTGGTCGGTCGAATTGCCCGAATCCGACCGCCGCGTCAGCACGGGACGACGCGGATCGTCGTCGGCTGGGGCACTGGAAGCCGTCTTCGAGTCGTCACTGGTAGAGCTGGTGTCGGTTGAATCCGAACGCTTCTGCAGCACCGGGCGGTTCGCATCCGAGGACGCCGAAGCGGACCCGGAGCCATCGGCAGTCGAGGAGTCATCGCGCCGCTGCATCTTCGGCTTATTGGGATCGTCGTTGGATGCCGTTGACGACGTTCCGCTGGTATCGCTCCGGTTCGAGAACTGCGGGCGATTCCCACCGCTCACCACTACCTGTGAGATCGGACGCGTCTGCTTCGGCGCGACATACGCGGTTTGCTTCGGCACCGGCTTGAAGATGCCGTACGCCGTCCAGCCGTCGTCGTACGGAGTGTCGCTGGCCGCCTGGAGATGGCGCTGAAACGCCAGTTCGAGCGTCCCTTCCGGCACGCCTGCCTTCTGGCCCTCGAAGATGTTTCCGCGATCGAGCGCGAACGGCACCGGACGCGCCAGGTAGAGGCCTGCATCGCGCAACTCGCTGTTAATATAGATAGAAACGGGTACCAGACGGCTGGCGGTCGGCTTGGCTTCGTCGCCCGTCCACTCGTACACCGCGATAGCGCGGACCACGGTCTCGGGCTTCTTGACGGCGTGCGTCTGGGCCCGCCCCACCGCCGGAGCGAGCGCGCCCACCATCGCCAAAAGTACCGCCATCTGCCGATTCATCACACCATTAGACGCAGATTCCGGCCAAAGCTGTACAACTCCGCTAATCTAAGGCTGTGCCCGCTCCGCTGCTGGAAGTAAACGACCTTACTATCGCGTTTGGCTCCAATACTGTCGTCGACCGCGTCTCCTTCGCCATCCAGCCGGGCGAAACGCTCGGTCTGGTCGGCGAGTCCGGCTCCGGCAAGTCGGCCACGTCGCTCGCGCTGCTGCGCCTGCTGCCGCGCACGGCCGCCGTCTCGGGATCGATAGCGTTCGATGGCCGCCCGCTCGAAACCCTGCGCGAAGACGCTATGCGCCGCCTCCGCGGAAGCTCCATCGCGATGATCTTCCAGGAGCCGATGACTGCGCTCAACCCGGTCATGCGTGTCGGCGAGCAGATCGCCGAGGCGCTGCTGGCGCACCATCCCAGGCTGCGCGCCGAGGTGCGGTCGCGCGTAATCGCCGCCATGCAAGAGGTCGCGCTGCCCGAGCCTGAAGCGCGCCTGCGCGACTTCCCGCACCAGTTCTCCGGCGGCCAGCGCCAGCGCATCCTCATCGCCATGGCGCTCATCAACCGCCCGCGTCTGCTCATCGCCGACGAGCCGACCACCGCGCTCGACGTCACCGTGCAGGCGCAGATTCTGGAGCTGCTGCGCGATCTGCGCCGCACGCACTCGCTCGCCATGCTCTTCATTTCGCACGATTTAGCCGTGGTCAGCCAGATTGCCGACCACATCGCCGTAATGCAGCACGGCAAGCTGGTCGAGCAGGCGCCGACGGCCGAGCTTTTCCGGTCGCCGCAACACCCTTACACTCGCCGCCTGCTGGCGTCGGCGCCAACCATGCACAGCGACAGAAGCTTACCCCTGGCAACCCTGAGATAAGAAGCGCCAGCTTTAGAGATAAGAGCCTTCAGCTTTTGGGATAAGAGCCTTCAGCTTTTGAGATAATAAGTAGTCTGCATGCGCGCGCTCATCCTCTCCGACATCCACGCGAACCTCGAGGCGCTCACCGCCGTCCTCGCCTCGGCCAAAGGCTGCTGGGACGAGTTGTGGAATCTCGGCGACCTTGTCGGCTACGGCGGCAGTCCCAACCAGGTGATCGACCTTGTGCGCCCACTAGAGGCGCTCGTGGTGCGGGGCAATCACGACCGCGTCTGCTGCGGCCTCACCTCGCCCAACGCCTTCAACCCGACCGCGCGCATGGCCGCGCTTTGGACCCGCAACGAGCTCTCGCCGGAGAACCTGGCCTGGCTGCGCGAGCTGCCCAAAGGCCCGGTGATGCCGGCGCAGGAGGACGTAACCTGCGTCCACGGCTCGCCGCTCGACGAGGACACCTACATTCTGAATATGCGCGATGCCTGGGCTCCGCTGCAGCAGATGACCACCAGCGTCACTTTCTTCGGCCACACCCACGTCCAGGGCGGCTTTTCGCAGCAGGCGCATGAGTGGCACGAACTGCGGCCGCACCAGCATCCCGCGAACGACATGGAGGCCGGCTCGTTCTCAGGCGATCCCAACCTGGCCGTCAGCTACACGGTTTCACTGCCGCCGGGCACGCGGCACCTGATCAATCCCGGCTCCGTAGGGCAGCCTCGCGACCGGGACTGGCGCGCAGCCTATGCGCTGTTCGACACGGACAAATGCGAGATTAGTTTTCATCGCGTGCCCTACGATCTGATCGCAAGCCAGGGCCGCATCCTGATGGCGGGCCTGCCCGAGCGGCTCGCCGCCCGGCTGCGCGAAGGTCGTTGATTACGGAGGAGTCGCTGCCGATCCCGTTGCCGCAGCAGCAGCCAGAGGCAACACCGGCGATCCCGCGCCCAGAAACTCCGTCAGCGTACTGGCGGTGCTGTTAGTCACCCACACATTCCCCGAGATATCGACTGCCACGCCCCCCGGCGTACCCGAGCCAGCACCCGTAAAGCCGCCGCTCGGACTGAGCGCATCCCCCGCGTTCGACAACGCGCTCACCGGTCCGGTGGCGTTCGCGATCCAGACCGTCCCTGCGCCATCGACCGCCAGCGCTCGCGGGTTGGCGATGCCGCCTGTCGTGTAGGCGCTTGAGGTAATGGCCGAGCCGTTTTTGGCGAACTCGCTGATGCCATTGCTGCTCGCCACCCACAGATCGCCGGTCGAATCGAAGGCGATCGCAAGCGCCGCCGGGATGGTGCCCAGGCCGCCCCCGCTAAACCCTCCCGAAGGCGACAACACATTGCCAAGCAGGTCGAGCGCGCTCAGGCTGCCGCCGGAGTTCCCCACCCACACGCTGCCGGCGAGCACGGTAAACGTCGCCTGCTTCGTGGTCAGGCTGTAGGTGCTGTCCGCCGCCTGGGTTACCTGCACGACCACCGTGCCCGCGCCCGTAAGGGTGAGGGTCGAGCCGGAGATCGTCGCCGGCCCGCTGACCACGCTGTAGGTAAACGCGCCGCTTCCGTTCGACGAGGCGGAGAGCGCGACTGTCGGATCGATGGTGTGCTGCGGACTGGGAATGCTGAAGGTGATGGTCGAGGGATTCAGAAAGATAGTCAGCGCGGCCGATCCTGCGCCGCTGATGTAGTTCTCATTCACGCCGCTGTAGTTCGCGGTAATGGTGTAGTTGCCCGCGGCTAACGTGCCCGGCGTAAAGGCCTGGGTAGTCGATTCGACGCATGTGCCGCCGGTCCTGCATGCGCTCGAAGGCACAAGCGTATCCGTGCCGATGGTGCCGATGGCAGGCGAGCCCGAGAACGCCACCGTGCCCGTGGGAAAGCTGCCCGAACCGGAGACGGTGGCCGTATAGGTGATCGCCGCGGTGGAACCGTAGGGAGCCGAAGCGGCGCTGGCCGTCACGGCCACCGTGGGCGTGAAGTTCGTACTGTTGGTCGTGCTCTGCCAGTTGGAAACCAGGTTGGCGATGTTCAGCGAGCCGATGCCCGTGGCCAGATCCCAGCCCTGGTTGGTCCAGTAGGCCGGGGTACCGCTGGTGCCGGAGGCGGTCTGCGAGAGCAGGCCGTAGGAGTCGCCAGCCACATAGAAGCAATCCTTTCCGGTGCTGGCGCACTCCACCGAGTTGGTTCCGGCCTCGATATCGTAGAAGACGCATCCCGCGCCCGGCAACGAGGTCGTTACGGGCGAACTGGTGGTGGTGTTGCTTCCGCTGCCATTGCAGTTGTTGGCGGTATAGCTGGAGGTGCCGAATTCGATGCCGGCCATCGCGTACAGGACGTAGTTGGGCTGGCCCAGGCGCTCCTGCGTGGACTGTTTAATGACCGCGAAGACGCCGGCAAGCTGCGGCGCCACGAAGGAGGTGCCGCCGGCGTAGGAGAAGCCGCCGTTATCGGACTCGTACACAGGCAGGCTGTGTCCCCAGAATCCATTGGAGGCGAATAGGGACACATCCGGCACCATGCGATTGGGTTGCGCGGCGATCGTGGGCAGTCCGTATACCGTGCCGTTCTGCCAGGAGGGCCGAGCATGCAGCGTACTGGGCGCGCTGCCGCCGGCGACGATGGATTGAGGCACTACATTTGCGCCGCAAAGTGTGGCCAGGTCGCTCTCGACTGTCTGGTAGTAGTAATAGCTGTAGATACTGCTGCCGCAGGTGTCGTTCCACGTCATCTCGGGCACGTAGCTCATCGCCGACGACAGGCCCGGCCCGTTGGTCGCCGACCAGAATGTGCCGACGCCATAGGTTGAGTCGCTTTCGGCGTCGTTGAAGGTGTCCATAAAGTCGGTTCCGCCGGCGGCCACGTTCCAGGCCGTCGTGGCAAGTCCGTTGGCCGTGATGCCATACTTCGCCACGGCATCCTCGTCGTTTCCGTCCTCGATGGCCGCTCCGTTGTCGCCGGCGGAGACCACCACGGTCTCGCCCTGAGCTGCCGCCTGCTCCCACAGTTCGTTCACCAGTCGGTCAGCGCTGCGATTGGCGCCGCCTTCGTATCCTCCGTAACTCAGGCTCATAATGTCGGCCAGGTTGTTATCGACAACGGCCTCCGCCGAGAGGAGTATGCCCTGCGTACTGGCGGTCGCACACTGCATGAAGATGAGATTCGCGCCCGGAGCCACCGCGCTGGTCCACTCGATATCGAGCACCGCCTCGCCCTCTTCGCCGCTCGACGCGAGCGCCGCCGGCGCGGTGCAGGTGTTGGAGCCGTAGCCTGTACCCACCACCAGCGAGACCGGCGTATTCGGCAGCACGTTGAAGGTGTTGCGGAAGTAGGTGACGTCCGAGGTGACAATGGCGCTCTCTTCGAGCAGCGCGATCGTAACGCCCGCTCCCGGCACGGTGCCGGACGCGATCAGCGGCGCCTCATTGTAGATGGTGTAGAAATCCTGCGGTCCGACGACATGGTCGGTCGAGCCGACGGTATCGAGCGGCTGCTCGCCCGAAGCTCGCGCCAGTGCCGTTGCGGGCGTCGTATTCTTCACGAAATTGGTATGCGCGATGGGAATGTTGCTGAGCGAGACGAAGCCCGCGACCAGCGGGGCCAGCGCCTCCGGAATCGAGGCGTCCTGGACAGCGGAATACTTCACCTCGCCGGTGGCCATGCGCAGATTGTGAATGCTGGTCCGGAAGCTCGACTTCACCTGCGCCGCGGTGCCGGTGAAGTCGACATACAGGCCGCCCTTGCCGACATGATCGACTGTAAACCCTTCTCCGCCCAGGTAGGCAGTCAGGGTGGCGAGGTCGGCGGCCGAGGGTCCGAACTCGCTGCCGATCGTCTCTGGCGTGAGCCACTGATGATAGCTCGCGCTGCCCGCTGTGTGCAGCGCCTCCACCTGTGCGTCGAACGCGGCCTGCCGCTCCGGGGTGCGCCGCAGCAGCAACTGGATATGCTCGATGGGAAGCGCATCGTCGGCCTCGCCCAGGTCGGGAAGCTGCGCGGCGCGCCGGCTGACGGCGCCCTGCGTGGGGACCGTGCGCGTGCGGTCCACCTGCGTGGTAACGAGCGAGCGCGCGCCGACGCGGAACTGCGGACGGACGACACCCTGCGCCTGCATCGACGTGCAGACCAGACCAGCGAGCAGCAGTGCGATACCCCAGTCTCTCAATCCCAATACCTACTCCCGCTCGCTATTCGTGCGGGCTCTCTTGGTCCCGTGCCCAATTGTCCCATATCGCGCTGGGTCGAATCGATGAGACGAGTTTGCGTTGGCGTGGGGTTACTCTGTCCGTTAGGGCGGCCCCGCTCGCGAACGCGTCTCTGCTACCATTTAGGCTAGTGGGAGGGATGGACGATGGAGCAAGGGGTCGCAATCACTGTCATTGTCGACCAGTCCGAGGCCGACTGGATACGGGGCAAGGTTCGTGACGGAAGCTTCGCCTCTGAGGCTGACGTGGTGAAGAATGGAATTGAAGCGTTGCGCGATGAGGACTCCGAGTTGGAAGCCTGGCTGCACAATGTGGGCGGTCCGATCTACGACCGCATGCAAGCGGATCCGTCTCGCGGCATCCCCGCTGATGAAGTATTGCGTCGAATGGAAGAAAGACGACTCCTTTCGAAAAAATCTGCCTGATGGCATTGCCGGTCATCTTCTCGCCAGAAGCCGACGCTCGCCTTGGAGCGCTGCAAGACTATCTTTCAGAACGTTTCTACCCCGAGCGATCGGCGAGATTCGTTTATCGGCTCATCCTCAAATGCATGTCAATTGGGAGCTTTCCCGAGCAGGGGAAACGTCGCGAGGATGTCCGCCCCGGTGCTCGGACAACCAGTTTCGAACGCAAGATCACCATCCTCTTTCAGGTTCAGGCCCAGCAAGTGGTCATCCTCGACATCTTCTACGGTGGACGCGAAGTTCTCGCGGAGTAGGTCAGATCCTAATCCCGCTGCTCTTCCAACTGCATCCCTAAGTCTTCCCACGTCGCCAACAACTCCGCGTGCTCCATGCGCAGGCGGTCGAGCTCGGCCGACGCCTTTTGCGACTCCTCCGCCGTGGTGAAGACGCCGAGCTTTTCCTCGGCGACCGCGATGCGCCGTTCCCACTCCGCTATGGCCTCTTCGGCAGCCGCGACTTCATCCTCAAGCAGCTTCAGTTTGATGGGGTTCAGCTTCTTGACCGATGGCTTTTTCGCCTCGGCAACCGGTTCTGTAATCGAAATGGTTACAGATTGCGGAGGCGCGATCGAATGTGTAATCGATTCGGTTACTTTTTCAGGACCGCCCTGTTTGCGCCACAGATAATCTTCATAGTTGCCGGGATAGATATGCACGCGGCGGTCCTCGACCTCGAAGACCCGCGTCGCGAGCCCGTCGATGAAGTAGCGATCGTGGCTCACGAACAAAACCGTGCCGGAGAAGTTGCGGATGGCGTCGAGCAGCACATCCTTGGCGCGCAGATCGAGGTGGTTCGTCGGCTCGTCGAGCAGCAGCATGTTGGCGGGCGAAACCAGCATCTTGGCCATGGCATAGCGATTGCGCTCGCCGCCGGAGAGCACGCCGAGCGGCTTGAAGACGTCGTCGCCTGAGAACATGAAGCAGCCGAGCAGGCTGCGCAGCTCCACCACCGGCACCTTGGGCGCGATGCCGGCGATGTCGTCGAGCATCCTGGCCGCGCCGTCGAGCACCTTGTACTGGTCCTGCGCGAAATAATCCGCGAGCACGTTGTGGCCCAGCTTGATCTCGCCCGAAGTCGGCGCCTCGATGTTCGAGAGCATGCGGATCAGCGTCGATTTGCCCGCGCCGTTAGCGCCCACCAGCGCGATGCGGTCGCCGCGATCGATCTGGAAGCTGACATCTTCGAGCACCTTCTTGATGCCGCCATCGGGCGTGGGATAGTTCTTCGAAAGATGAGAGACCTCGATCACCGTGCGGCCGCTCGCGGGCGGCTGCGGGATGGTGAAGTGGATCGTCGCCTCTTCCTCCGGAACTTCGATCCGCTCGATCTTTTCCAGCTCCTTGATGCGCGACTGCACCTGCTTGGCCTTGGTCGCCTGGTAGCGGAAGCGATTGATGAACGCCTCGAGATCCTCGATGCGGTCGCGCTGGTTCTTGTACGCATTCATCAGCTGGGTGCGCCGCTCTTCCTTCTGCGTCACGAACTTCTCGTAGCCGCCGTGGTAGACGTGGGCGCGCTTGTTCCACACCTCCATGATCTTGCCGACGGTGACGTCGAGAAAGTAGCGGTCGTGCGAGATGAGGACGAACGCGTTCTCGTAGTTGCGCAGATACTCCTCGAGCCAGTTGCGGGTTTCGAGGTCGAGATGGTTCGTCGGTTCGTCGAGCAGCAGCAGCGAAGGCTTTTCGAGCAGCAGCTTGGCCAGCGCGATGCGCATCTGCCAGCCGCCGGAGAACTCTTCCGTCCGCCGCTCCCAGTCGTCCTTCGAGAAGCCCAGGCCGCCGAGCACGCTGCCCACCTGCGAGTCGAGCGTGTAGATATCGTG
>CAXTMK010000056.1:27488-28822 GCA_964245315.1 uncultured Acidobacteriaceae bacterium
TCCATAATGTGCGAATAACGATCCGCGGCGGCGTCATACTCAGGCGTGCCGGGCTTGAAGTCGCTCAGCTTGCCGGTCAGCTCGTCGGCTTCGGTCTCCATGCCGCGCAGCTCGTCGAAGACCGAGAGGCACTCCTCGAAGACGGTCTTGCCGCGCATGGCGAGGCCGTCCTGCGGCAGGTAACCGAGCGTCATGCCCTTCTGGCGCGAGACGGTGCCGTAGTCGAGCGACTCCATGCCGGCCAGCACCTTCAGCATGGTCGACTTGCCGGTGCCGTTGCCGCCGACCAGGCCGGTCCGCTCGTCCGGCGTGATGAGCCAGTTTACGTCTTCAAACAGCAGCTTGGTTCCGAACCGCTTTCCCGCGCCAGAGAGTTGTAGCATTAGAACTATTCTCGCATTTTGCCAAGCAGCTACGTGGCCTTCCCATTCTGGTACTGACCTGGTTCCCCTAATAATTGTCTCGTTTTCCGAGGCCTGTCAGCGAATATAAAGAGAAGATATGGGCAAGCTGTCATTTCTGGAAATACCTTCTCGTAAGGATCACGCAGAGGTCGGTCCCTTCCGACGCCTACGGTTGTTGGATCTGTTTTGCTGTGCCGGGGGAGCCGGGCTCGGCTACAGCCGAGCTGGCTTTGAGGTAGTTGGCGTCGACATCGACGAGCAGCCTCACTACCCATTTGAATTCCTACGTCACGACGCGATGCATCTCGATTCGGATTTTCTGGAGTCGTTCGACGCAATCCACGCGTCGCCCCCCTGCCAGTCATATTCTGACCTCGCAAAGAGGAACGGCAATGCGCATGAGTGGCCCCGTCTTGTCGAGCCGGTTCGCGAAATGCTTAGGGCCACTGGCCTTCCGTATGTAATCGAGAACGTTGAGGGTGCACCGCTCATCGATCCCGTTGTTCTCTGTGGAACCATGTTCCCCGAACTACGGGTTCTGCGCCACCGCCTCTTCGAAGCCAACTTTACAATCTTGACGCCGCCCCACGGTCGCCACCCGAAAGTACATACTTTTGATCGACGCAAGTCGCATTATGGAAAAACAGATGAGTGGCTCGATTTCGTGCAGGTCACGGGCGGGGGAAACTGCACCTTAGCGGCCGCGCGCCATGCCATGGGAATCGAATGGATGACCAAGGGAGAGATCAATGAGGCGATCCCCCCGGCGTATACTGAGTTCATCGGTAAACAACTCCGGCAACACATCCGCGTGAAGGAGCAAGACGCCGTTGCCTAAGAAGACCACGAAGAAGGCGCCAAAGGAGCCAAAAAAGCTCAGTTCAAAAGGGCGGATAAAGAAGTTTCTTCTGGATCATGTCGGTGAGGTCG
>CAXTMK010000057.1:0-17774 GCA_964245315.1 uncultured Acidobacteriaceae bacterium
CAATCGCCGCCCGAGCAGTCCGGTCCCGCATGGCTCTATGCCAGCAGCCCGATGTAGGCGCTCGCCCCCACCGCGCCGCCGGCGCCGCCGGCGCGTCCCGTCGCCGACACCCTGCAGGACAATCGCGAGCGGGTCGCCTCGCGCTGGTTCGCGCTGAAGAGCGCCTTCGAACCCAGCGTAGACGCAAACGGAGAGCCGGCACCGGAACCCGCTGTTGAAAACCGCAGGGAGATCCAGACGCCCGTCCTGGCCATCTTTTCGCTCGCCGGCGGTGTGGGCAAGACCAGCCTGGTCGCCACGCTGGGCCGCGGACTCTCCTCGCTGGGCGAGAAGGTTCTGCTGGCCGATACCACCTCGCACGGCCTGCTGCCGTTCTACTTCGGCGCCAGCGAGCTGCGCCCCGGCGTGGTTCGCACCTTCTCGCCGCCCAGCGGAAGCACCGACGCGCCGATCCACCTGGTCAGCTACGATGTCGACCGCACCGTCGGCGATTCCGGACGCCAGGATGCAATGATGCAGGAAATGGCCGTGAGCGCCGTCGGCGCCCATCGAGTGCTGCTCGACCTGAACGCAGGCTCCGGCTGGATGATCCGCAAGATGGCCAGCATGAATCCGACCGTGCTGGTGCCGGTCGCGCCCGATATGAACTCCGTTATCAGCCTGCAGACGGTGGAGCGCTACTTCGATGGCGTTGTCGATCACGAGGGCCGCGCCATCCTGCCGCACTACGTTCTGAACCAGTTCGACGCCGGGCTGCCGCTGCACCTGGATGTGCGCGAGGTTTTGCGCCGCCAGCTTGGCGACCGCCTGCTGCCGTTCGTCATCCGACGCGCTCCGGCCGTCAGCGAAGCGCTCGCCGAGGGAATGACCGTTGTGGATTACGCTCCGGACGCTTCGATCACCGAAGACTACATGAACATAGCCGGGTGGCTGCGGAATGTGTCCGCGCCGGCCACACAGGGTTTCCGAAATATCCGATGGAGTGAACGATGACCAGGTCGCCGTTATGGAGAGAGTTTGAGTCGGGGGATGGTTTTCTGCTGAGAGCCATCCGTTTCTGCATTCTGTTCGGAGGATTGCTGATCCTGATGTTCACCGGCATCCTCGAACTCACATGGCCGCAGCAGGCTGTACTGGGTCTGCTGACGGTGGTGGTGGCGATGTGGATGGACCGCAGCTCGACTTCCTACCTCATCACCCTCACGCTGATGCTGATATCGATCTACTCGACCTTCCGCTACGGCTACTGGCGTATCTCCACCACGACCCGCTTCTTCCTGGACCCCGGAACGCACTGGAAGTGGCTCGACGCATTCTTCATCTGTCTGCTGGTGGTGGCCGAAACCTACTCCTTCATCATCCTCTTCCTCGGATATCTCCAGACTCTGTGGCCGCTGCGCCGCACGCCGGTGCCGCTCCCTGAAGATCCGGAGAACTGGCCCGCCGTCGACCTGCTCATTCCCACGTACAACGAGCCGCTTTCAGTGGTGCGCTACACCGCGCTGGCCGCGATGAATATCGACTGGCCCGCCGACAAGCTGAACGTCTACATCCTCGACGACGGCAAGCGCGAGGAGTTCCGCAAGTTCGCCGAAGACGCCGGCGTCGGTTACATGACGCGCGACGACAACAAGCACGCCAAGGCCGGCAACATCAACCGGGCACTCGAGCGTCTGGACGCGCCGTTCGTGGCCATCTTCGACTCCGACCACGTACCCACGCGCAGCTTCCTGCAGGTCACGCTGGGTTGGTTCCTGCGCGATCGCAAGCTGGCGATGCTGCAGACCCCGCACCATTTTTACTCGCCCGATCCGTTCGAGCGGAACCTCGGACAGTTCCGGACGATTCCCAACGAGGGCGAGCTCTTCTATGGCATCGTGCAGGACGGCAACGACTTCTGGAACGCGACCTTCTTCTGCGGATCGTGCGCCGTCATCCGCCGCACCGCGCTGGACGAGATCGGCGGCATCGCCGTAGAGACCGTGACCGAAGACGCGCATACCTCGCTGCGCATGCAGATGAACGGCTGGAACACGGCCTACATCAACATTCCGCAGGCAGCCGGCCTTGCGACCGAGCGCCTGAGCGGCCACGTCAAACAGCGCATCCGCTGGGCGCGCGGCATGATCCAGATCCTGCGCATCGACAACCCGCTCTTCGCCTCCGGCCTCTCCGCCGCGCAGCGCCTTTGCTATTTCAACGCGATGACGCACTTCCTGTACGCGTTGCCGCGCCTCATCTTCCTTACGGCGCCGCTGATCTACCTGATCCTGGGCAAGACCAACGTGCCGGGCTACTGGGCCGCCATTCTCGCGTATGCCTTTCCGCACCTTGTGCTGTCGGCGCTCACGAACTCCCGCATTCAGGGCCAGCACCGCCATTCGTTCTGGAACGAAATCTACGAGACCGTGCTGGCGCCTTACATCTTTCTGCCCACCATGCTCGCGCTGCTCAACCCGAAGCTGGGCAGCTTCGACGTGACCGCCAAGGGCGGCGTCGTCAATCGCAGCTTCTTCGACACGCGCATCGCGCAGCCCTTCCTGCTCATGATCTTCCTGAACGTCTGCGGCGTCCTGATGGCGATTCCACGCTACTTCCGATTCGACATATGGCCGCTGAACGCCCTGTGGGACGGCACCCATCCCGGAACGATCGTCATGAACCTCCTCTGGACGCTCTTCAACATCATCGTGCTCGGGGTCGCCACCGCGGTTGCATGGGAGAGCCAGCAGCGCCGCCAGACCGTCCGGGTGCAGATGAACGTGCCCGCCGACGTTGTGCTCGCCGACGGCACGGTGGTGCAGGGCGCGACCGCGGACCTGTCGACCGGCGGCGCTCGCATCAACGTAGACCGCAGCTTCACCGCGCTGCCCGGTGAGCCGGTGAAGCTCGTCTTTCCGGTGCTCGACGGCGATGCCACTCTTCCGGCGACCATCATCAGCGCGGATGGCCGCAGCCTGCGCGCGCAGTTCGACCCACTGACGCTTCAGGAGGAAGAAGCTCTCACCATGGTGCTCTACTCCCGCGCCGACACCTGGCTTGGCTGGGGCGAATCGCGCGAGACCGACCATCCGCTTAGGAGCCTCGGACGCATCTTTCAAATTTCCATGCACGGCCTGAACATTACCGCCAGAGGATTGATGACACCCAAGAAAAAGACTCCGAAGGGAAGACTGGCGGCGACCGTCGCGCCTCTTCTGCTGTTCGCGCTGCTCTCCGGCATGTTCGCGCGCGAAGCTCGCGCCCAGATGCACGTTCCCCTGGCCCCGCCGGTCGCGGTCGGCCCGCCCACCTCCCGGCCGCTGGCTGGCGCAATCGCAGACAAGGGTATCGACGGCGGCGTCAGTGTGCGCAAGCTCGCGCCGGGCAACTTCGACAACATCTTCACTCTCGCCGACGTCGGCGTGCCCGACACCATCGTGCTGCGCGGTGTGGATTCCTACCACTCCGTCCCGTTTTCCGTGCCGCAGACGCAGATCATCAAGACCGCGACGCTGCATCTGAAGTACCACTTTTCGCCCGGTCTTCTGCCCGAAATCAGCCATCTGAAGGTCAGCCTGAACGGCACACTCTTCGCCACGCTGCCGGTGCAGCAGCGCCAGGCCTATGTCAGCCCTCGCGCCGACCTGACACCTGAGCAGAAGGTTGCCGCGACGCCGGTTCTGAATGTCACGCGCAATGAAAACAATGCGCTGCTGGAAGCGACGCTGACCATGCCCGCCGAGCTGCTTGTGCACGATAACCAGATCACCTTCGAGTTCATCGGCCACTACACCTACGACTGCGAAGACCCATCGAACTCCACGCTGTGGAGCCACGTCGATGCCGACTCCACCATCGAACTCGCCGGTTCGCTGCTGCCTTTGAAGAACGACCTCAGTATCCTGCCGCTGCCGTTCTACGATTCGGCCGTAAATCTTCATCCCAGCATCAGCATTGTTCTGCTCAGCCAGCCGTCTCCACAGGTTCTGCGTGCGGCCGGAATCATCGCTTCCTACTTCGGCAAGCTCACCGACTACCGCCCTGTTCATTTCAAGGTGAGCGTGGGCAGCCTGATTCCTGAAGGCAATGCCATTGTGCTGGGCGAAAACGCCGCCGAACTCCCGGCATCGCTCAACGTCACTTCAAGTTCCGGACCGACGGTCGCCATGCGCACCAACCCGGTCGATCCCTATTCCAAGTTGCTGGTGCTTACCGGCGACAATCCGGACGAACTGGTCACCGCCGCTGAAGCCCTGACGCTCGAAGACGCCAGCCTGATGCAGGGCGACCAGCAAAGGGCGGTTCTGAAGCCGGACACGCTGAAGGCGCGCGAGGCAGACGACGCGCCGCGCTGGATGTCCACGGATCCCGACAAGGTCACGCACATCGGCGATGTCGCACAGACCGGCGACCTGCAGGGCGATGGCAGCGTTCCCGTCGGCGCGTACATGCGCCTGCCGCCCGACCTCTACTATCCTCCACTGCAGAACCTCAGCTATCACATGTCGTATCGCTACAACGCCATTCCGCTGGCGAACGAGAGCACGCTGCAGGTCTACATGAACAACAGCTACGTCAGCTCGACGCCGATGCCGCATACGGAGAATGCCTCCGCGCAGCTCGACACCGTGGTGCCCATCCCGGTCAACGGAGACGTGCGTCCCTTCTCGAACTCGCTGATGATGAAGTTCGTCTTCCAGATCGCGAAGAAGGGCAAGTGTCAGGACACCGCTCCGCTCAATCTACAGGGCGCCATCCTGAAGAGCTCGTGGATCGACATCCGCAACATTCCGCACTGGCGCCAGATGCCTGACCTCGAAGTCTTCGCGAACGCCGGATATCCCTTCACCAAGAAGGCCGACCTCGCTGAAACCGCCGTGGTTCTGCCCGATGTTCCCACGGTCGATGAGATCGAGATGTACCTCACGCTGATGGGCCACTTCGGCGCGCAGACCGGCTATCCGGTTATCAACGTCACGGTCACCAACAACGCCGGGATGAAGCAGGACAAGTCGAAGGATTACCTGGTTCTCGGCACGGTCGACGACCAACCCGCGCTCGCGGTCCTGAATCCCTCGCTACCGGTGCGCGTCGATGGCAGCGGCCTGCATATCCAGGACACGCAGGGCTTTTTCGCCCCGCTGCAGCATGCGTGGTGGAAGGTTCGCAGCTCGGACCACATCAACTCCGGCCAGCTGGAGACGGCCGGAGGTCTGCCCGACGCGCTGATCGAAGGCATTGAGTGGCCACACGGATCGAGCCGTTCGGTCGTCGTCATCGCGCTACGCGACCACTCGGTATTTCCAAACTTCATCAATGTCTTCCTGAAGAACTCGCAGTCGTCCGATATCGAGCAGTCGGTCAGCGTGCTGCACGGTTCGCGTTTCGTCTCCTATCGCATCGGCAACGATGTGTATCACGTCGGTTCGCTGTCGTGGTGGGTGCGGCTGAACATGCTGTTCTCGGAGTATCCGTGGATCAGCTTCCTCTGCACGATCGTCATCTGCATCCTTATCGCCGCTCTGGTTCGCGCGATGCTGCGCCGCCGCGCACGCATTCGGCTGCAGGGCAACGAATAGGACGGCCGTGGTTGCCAAATCCAGGCCGCAACGCAGAGCCGGAGGCGCGCGCCGCTTCTCCGGCTCGTTTGCGCTCACACTGGCGCTGGGCTTGCAGGGATGCAACGCACAGCCCGAGCCGTGGCCGCTATGGAACGCCTACACACAGCGCTTCCTGGACGACCAGGGCCGAGTCATCGATCGCAGCGCCGGCGACAGAACCACAAGCGAAGGCCAGGCCTACGCCATGTTCTTCGCGCTGGTCGACAACGACAAAGCGCGCTTCGACAAGCTGCTGACGTGGACCGAGGCCAACCTCGCCGGCGGCGACCTGACCGCGCGCCTGCCCGCATGGGACTGGGGCAGGACCGGCAGCGGCGAGTGGAAGGTCCGCGACGACAATCCCGCATCGGACTCCGATCTGTGGTTCGCCTACACGCTGCTCGAAGCCGGCCGATTATGGAAAGATCCGCGCTACGAAACCCTCGGCCGGCTGATCGCAACCCGCATAGCGAAAGAAGAAGTGGTGCTGGTTCCGGGCCTTGGCACCACGCTCATTCCCGGTCCTCACGGCTTCCATCCCGACGAGGAGACGTACATCCTCAACCCCAGCTACATGCCCTTGCCGTTGCTTGCCTACATGGCGAAGACCTATCCGGAGGGCCCCTGGTCGCAGGTTCTGGAGTCGTTGCCGCAGGTGGTCGGAGCGCAGGTGGGCCACGGCTACGCGATGGACTGGGTCTCCGCCAGTAAGTCCGGACTGCATGCCGTAGCGCCGCCCGCGGAGCCTACGGCCGGCTCGCGCGAGCCGCAGCCCTCAGGCAGCTACGATGCGATTCGCGTCTATCTCTGGACCGGCATCGCCGACCCGGGCACGCGCGGACGTGCCGACATGATGGGTCAGCTTGGAGGCATGGCCGGCTACATGCGTACGGCCGTATTGCCTCCTCTTGAAGTCGATGCGCAGGGAAACGTCGTGCATGCGGAGGCGCCTGCGGGCTTCTCCGCCGCGGTGGTTCCGTACCTGCTGGCGGCGGCCATGAAGCCGCAGGCGAAGCTGCAACAGGATCGCCTGGTTGCCGCGCAGGACCCGGCCACTGGACTCTACGGACACCCGGGTGAGTATTACGACCAAAATCTTGTCCTTTTTTCCACCGGTTTTGTTGAGCAGAGGTATCGCTTTGACCGCGATGGAAAGCTCCACCTGAAGTGGAAGTAACGCGTATTCATTGGTATTCCGCGTGTTTTGGGGAAGCACAAAACGCGGTGCAGAAAATTAATTACAAGGCGCAAGAATCACGGTAACCTCAAAAGGATAGCCGGAGTATCCAACTTGATACGAGGGGCTCCCAACGCATTGACTTTCCCTATGAAGAATCCTTCCCCAATCCGTTTCCGGGCGTCAGCGATTCTGCTTGGTGCTGCGTCGTCCGCCCTGCTGGCGCATCGCCTGCCGGCGCAGGCTCCCCAGACTCCCTCCTCGATGACGCAGGCGCCCGCGGCTGCGCAGACCCAGCTGCTGCTCGACAAGGCGCACGCGCTCGAGGTGCGAGGACGCACGGATATGGCGGCGCAGACCTGGCAACAGGTGCTGCTGGCCGACCCCAACAATACGGAAGCGCTCGGCGGCCTCGCAAGGGCAGCCAAGCTAAGTGGCAACCCCGGACTGGCCCAGACCTACATCGATCGGCTGACGCGGATCAATCCCAACGACCCGGGCATCGCGCGTGCGCAGTCGATGAGCTCGCAGACCGAGCACAACGCCGAACTCGCGCAGGCCGGTAAGCTCGCGCAGCAGGGCCAGTATGCGGAGGCGATGCAGATCTACCGAAAGCTCTATGGCGATCAGCCGCCCGTGGGCGATGTCGCCATGGCGTATTACGAGACCGAAGCCGCAACCGAAGACGGACGCCCGCACGCCATCGCCGGACTACGCAATCTGGTGGCAAAGAACCCTGGCGACGCGCGCTTTCAGGTCGCGCTCGGGCGCATCCTGACCTACAACCCCAAAACCCGCGAGGAAGGCCGCAGGCTGCTGCAGGCGCATCCGCTCGATCCACAGGCGGTCGAGGCTCTGCGCCAGTCGCTGCTGTGGGATTCGCAGAACCCAGCCTCCTCCGCGGACATACGCGAATACCTGGCACGCCACTCCGATGCCCAGCTCGCCAACGCCCTGAAGAACATGCCGAGATCCGGCGGGGGAAGCGGCAGACCCGCGCGCGCGTTGACTCCGGAGCAGAGAGCCGCGGCAGCAGCGGCATCCAGGCTGAGTGCGGAAGAGCAGGCCGCCTATCGCGAGTTGAATGCCAAACATCTCGAAGAGGCTGAGCAGAAGTTCAAGGCCATCCTGGCCAACACGCCCGACAACCCCAACGCGCTCGCCGGCATGGGTTACATCCGCATGCAACAGGCGAACTTCGGAGGGGCGCTCAGCTTCCTCGTGCAGGCCAAACAGGATGGCTCGAAAGATCCGGGACTGGACACCGCCATCAACACCTCGCGCTTCTGGTACACCATGGGCGAGGGCGCGAGGGCGCTGAACGAGAACGATCTGCCCGGCGCGGAGAAGCAATATCGCGCCGCGGTGGCTATGCGTCCGGATAGCTCCGAGGCGCTCGAAGGCCTGGGCGGCACGCTGCTGAAGGCTCAGCAACCCGAGGAAGCCGTCCCGTACTTCGCCGCGGCCGTGAAGTTGAAGCCGACGGTTGCGCACGCCTGGCGCGGTCTCTTCCTTGCGCAGTTTGGCGCGGGCGATGCTCCGCGCGCGCTGGCCACAGAGAAGGCGATGCCCTCGGCCGTGCGTGCCGAGCTTTCCAGGGATCCGCTCTACCTGCGTGCGCTCTCCTCCGCCTACACCAGGGTAGGCGACGAGGACGACGCGCAGAAGGTAATTCGCATCGCGCTCGATCTCCCCTTCCCCGCCGATTCGCGCGGACTTGAAGCCGAAACGCAGATGCAGTACGCCGGTCTGCTGCAGGCCGCGCATCGTCTGGAGCAGGCTGCCGGGCTTTATCGCCAGGTGCTCGCGAAGGACCAGAACAATACCGACGCGTGGCAGGGTCTCGTGAGCACGCTGCACGCCATGGGGCAGGACGACGCCGCGCTGCAGACGCTCGAAAGCATGCCGCCCGCCAGCTATGCGAAGGCGATGCGCGAGCCCGGCTTCGAGGCTAACGTCGCAGGCCTGTACGAGACCAACAAGCGCTATGACATCGCGCAGGAGATCCTCGAAAAGGCGATTGCGCAGCAGGTCGAGACCGGTCAGAAGCCCTTTCCGCCCACCCTGCTGCAGCTCGCGGGCATCTACATGTTGCGCAACAATCCGCAGCAGGCGTATGCCATCTATCGCCAGCTCCTGACCGACTATCCGGATCGCACCGAAGCGTGGAAGGGACTGCTCTCGTCCCTGCACAACACCGGCCGCGACTCGGAAGTGATCGCCGAGATTCCGCAGATTCCGGACGCCACCCGCGCTCAGCTGGAGAACGATGTCGACTTCCTCCAGACCGTCGGCGCGGCCTACAACGCGCTCGGTCAGCCGCAGCAGGCTGAGCTCTTCCTGCGCCGCGTGCAGGAGCACTATGCCCTGCAGCACAGTCGGCCGCCGGCCGATGTCGACATCCAGAACGCATGGCTGCTTTACAACGGAGGCAACGACGCCGGGCTCGACCGCCAACTGCTCACGCTCGGCGGACGCACCGACCTGACCGACGCCCAGCGCCGCACCATCCAGACGATCTGGGCCAACTGGGCGGTGCGCCGCGCCAACCAGGCCGCCGCCAACGGCGATAGCAAGCGCGCGCTCATGATTCTGAATGCGACCGCGCGTGCCTTTCCGGACAATCCCGGAGTCATCAAGGCATTGGCCGGCGGCTATGCCCGCGCCGGCATGGCAACGCAGGCGGTGAAGATCTGGAAGGCGCAGGACCTGAACAATGCGCCCGCATCCGACTACAAAGCCGCCATCGGCGCAGCTCTCGCGGCGGGGGATCAGAAGGACGCCGAAACCTGGCTGCGCTTCGGGCTCGACCAGTACCCGAAGGATCCCGAACTGCTCAACCTCGGAGCCAAGTTTGAAGCTGCTCGCGGCGATACCAACCGCGCCGCCGATTACTACCGCGCGGAACTCGATGCCATGCCTCCGCCCGATCCTGGCGCTGAGCTTGCCACCGAACTCAGCCGGCCGGTACGGATGACCAACAGCCAGCTTCCGAGCGCGAAGAGCGGTCAGGATCTGGCCACGCTGCTGGCGCCCAACCCCAACGAGAAGTCTGCTGCGATGCAGCAGGAGCCGGAGGCGCCTGTCTCGAACGTGCCCTACCTGCCCAGCTATGGAACTGCCAAGGCGCCGGTGCAGATGTTCACCTCGCCCACCACTCCGGTTGTGCCGTCCTATATGACCAACCCGGCGTCCAGGACTCCCTCGACTCCGCCCAATCAGCCCAGCACGAAGCTGAGGGACTACGTTCCGCAGGCCTCGGTAGACGAACTGCTGCCGGCCGACGCGACCAAACTGCCTGACAGCATTATCGTCGCCTACACTGACTTCTCCGGTCCCATGATCACGCCAGCCGTGTATCAGCAGCAGCAGATCACGCGCGTCACCCAGCAGGCCGAGGCGTCGCAAAACCCTCAGCCGAAGCCGTTGCCGCTGACGGCCCAGCCCACCGGCAACCCCGCTCCGCAAGCGGCGGGACAGAGCACGCCCCAAAACGGCGTCCAGATTAAGCCGCAGGATTCTAACGTGGTTGTCGATCCCGTCACCGGCGAGCTTTATGGGCCGTATGTTCCCTATACGCCGACCAGAGTTCAGCTCGGCAGCACGCCCGCCACGCACACGGTTGCGCAGCCGGAGGTGACCGACGTACTGCCCAGGGCGCATTACGTTCCGAACGCGAAGGTCGAGGCGGTCGGCGGCAACACCGATGTCAACGCCGCCAACGCCGCCGCGATCCGCCGCCGCCAATCCGACCCTCCGCTCACCGGCGAAAGCCATCCGCCGGTTGAAGTAATCGAGACCGCTCAGCCTGTTCAGTACGGAGGCCAGGTACCTCAACCGGTACAAGGGCCACAGTACGTCCCGCAAAACGGCAACAGCAACGCCCAGCAGTATCCACAGCCCGGGTCCGGCAGATCGTCCGGCGTGCAGCCTCGTGGACGCGTTCGTGCGCGCGCGGCCCAGCCAGCCCCGCCCGCTCCTGCATCCGCTCCGCCCGTGGTGGAAGCTCCCGCGCCGCAGCCGGTGCAGTCCGGCCTCAGCTATCCGGGCGTCGGCACCCCGCTCGGAGCGCAGCCTTACCCCAGCGTCGGCGAGCCCTACCCGCTCGGCCCCGCGCCTACCGACTACGACCTCCAGCAGCGCAATCTTCCGCCTCTGCGCGGCAACTACTACACCGGCGAGGTGCTCGCGCCGCAGGTTCCGCTTACCGAGCGCCAGCAGGCGGAGCGCGATCTCGCCGCACTGGAAGCCTCCTACAGCGGATGGATCGGCGGCACAGCCAGCGCGCGCTATCGCAGCGGCACGGCCGGGCTGGATCGCCTCACCGACCTCACCACGTCGGTTGAAGCTTCCGCCACGATCGGAAACAACGTGCGTCTCACTATCGTGCCCAAGGCCGTCTTCCTGAACTCCGGCACGCTCGACACCTCCCAGTATGCCGGCCTCACCGGGGGCTCGGTTCCCGTGCTCGGCACGCTCAACGCCAACGCAGCCAATCCGCCCGCTCAGCAGAGCGCCAGCGGTGTCGGCGGCGAGCTGCAACTCGCCACCCGCAACTTCGCCGCCGCGGTTGGCTACACGCCCTACGAGTTCCTGGTCCGCAACTTCACCGGCCGCGCGCTGTTCAAAGCCGGCCCACACTTCACCTTCTCCTTCAATCGCGATTCCGTTATGGAAACGCAGCTCTCCTACGCCGGCCTGCGCGATCCCGCCGGCTTTGGTTCAAACTTCACCGGGGGCCCGGTCTGGGGCGGCGTCATGAATACCGGCGGCGGCATCCGCCTCGACATGGGCGACGAAAAGGCCGGCTTCTACATCACCGCCGACGGCTCCGACCTGACCGGCTATCACGTTCTCGAAAACACCAAGTTCGAGGGGTCGGCCGGCGCCTACTTCCTGGCCCACGTCTTCCCCGGCTACGGCAAGATCAACGTCGGCGCGTCGATCTTCGGCATGCATTTCTCGAACAACGAGCGCAGTCTGAGCTACGGTCTGGGAGGCTACTTCAGCCCGGATGCCTACTTCCTCGCCTCGGTGCCGATCACTTTCACCGGCCACTACGGCACCAACTTCCACTACACGGTCGCCGGGAGCCTGGGCGTACAGACCTTCCAGGAAGACAGCCAACTGCTCTTCCCGCTCGACCGCGGCACGGAGACCGGCTACGAGTCCGGCAACTGCACCCAGACTCAGATCAACGCGCGTACATGCGGCTATCTTCCCAACAACAGCAATACCGGAGCCAATTACGGCTTCAACGCGGAAGGCGTCTACCGCATCACCGACCACTGGTTCGGCGGCGGCTTCCTCTCGGCCAACAATACCAACAACTACAACACCGTCACCGGCGGCTTCTTCGTCCGCTACACCTTCCGCTCGCAGACGCCCACCGAGGATTACCCCACCGGCATGTTCCCGGTCGAAGGCTTCCGCCCCCTGCGCCTACCGTAATCCGTCATCAACTCGCCGGGCGCCCCATCTCAAACGGTTCCATCGTTTGAGGTGGGGTTCCTGGTTTGTACCGTCCGGCCATTTTCTTCGCTTCTTCGTCGCCCTTGATCCCACCAAAGTTGCGCAAAAGAAAATGTTTGCTATCTCGCGTCGGGACCGTATAAGGAATAATCCTGATTGTGTGAGAGATGGGCCCCGTGTAAGTGCAAGTACGTCCTGCCGGGGCGAACTGTATCTGGGCTTCCATCGACAGCAGCGTTGTTGAAAGGGACCTATGGCTTTCGATGCTTCACTTTGCCGTGCCACTCTCAGGCTCCTGACCGCGTCCGTCGCTCTGGCTGCAGTCCCGGCGTTCGCGTCCAAAGACAGCGTGCCCGACTGGGTGCGCACGGCCATCGCGCAACCGCAGAAGCCGTACTCGCCCGAGACCTCAGCCGTCGTCCTGCTGGATGAGACTACCCTCACCGTCGGCACCGACGGCAAGGCAGTCGAACATCATCGCCACGTCGTAAAAATCCTCCGGCCCAAAGGGCGCGAAGACGCCATCGTCGACGTGCCCTACGACAAGGACTCCAAGATACTCTCGCTGCACGTCTGGAGCGTCGGCCCCGATGGCCACGAGTACGCGATGAAGGACAACGAGATCGAAGACGTCGGATACCCCGGCAGCGACGGCCTGTACAGCGACGACCGCCAGAAAATCGCCCGTGCGCCCGGACGTGATCCCGGCGGTGTGGTCGCCTATGAGTACGAGCAGCGCGACGCACCCTACATCCGCGAGTCCACCTGGATCTTTCAGGACGACATTCCCCATCTCAGCCAGAGCTTCACCCTCGAGCTTCCGGCCAACTACACCTACCAGACCACCTGGGCGCACCATAACGAATTTACGGCCGTCGATCTCGAGCATCAGCGCTATCGCTGGCAGATCGATCAGGTTCCCGCGATCGACTTCGAGCGCGTGCCCATGCACCCGTCGACGCTTGCCCTCGCTGGCCGCATGACCGTGCACTACGGACCGGCATCCGGCTCTTCGGCTCCGCTCGGGAGCTGGCAGGAGATCGGCGAGTGGTTTGACGGGCTCGCGCACGATCGCACCGTCGCGACCCCGGATATCTCCGCCAAAGCCGCCGAACTCACCGCCGGCAAGACCGACTTTTACGACAAGGCCGAAGCCATCGGTGAATTCGTCCAGCAGCAGGTGCGCTACTTCGTCGTTGAAATGGGTACGGAGGATTTCAGCCGCATCCTGCCGCGGACATCTTCCGCAATCGCTACGGCGACTGCAAAGACAAGGCCACGCTGCTCTCGGCCATGTTGTCGAGCGTCGGCATCCACTCCGCGCTGATGATGGTCGACACCCATCGCGGAGTGGTCGATCCGTCCGCGCCTTCGCTCACCGGCAACCACATGATCGGTGCCATCGAAATTTTCAAAGGCTACGATTCGCCCAAGCTGCGCAGCGTCATCACCGCCAAATCCTGACGCCGCTACCTCATCTTCGACCCTACCTGGGAGAAGACCGCATTCGGCCAGCTGGAGTTCAACCTTCAAGGCGGCTACGGCCTCCTGCTCGAAGGCAAGGACACCGAGATCGCCAGGCTGCCCGTGCTGAATCCCGAACTCAACAAGGTTCAGCGCACCGCGACCCTGCAGATGGAACCTGACGGATCGCTGAAGGGAACTGTCATGGTGAAGCGCTTCGGCGACCTCTCCGTCGAGAGCCGCAAGCTCTACTCCCAGGGCGACGTAAAGCAGCAGAAGAGCTATCTCGACCATGTGCTCAGCGAGGACTTTGTGTCGTTCGCCGTCTCCGACTTCAAGGTAGAAAATGTGCAGTTGCTGAACAAGGACCTCACCACCAGCTTCAGCCTCTCGGCCGAAAAATACGGACGGCCCATGGGTTCGCTGCTGATGGTTCGTCCGCGCGTGCTCGGCTCCGAGGGCATTCCCATCGACCGCAAGGTTCGCTAGGTGCCCATCGACCTGCGCCAGACCATGGTCGCCAAAGACGACTTCACCATTGAACTTCCGCCCGGCTATGCCATCGACGAGATGCCTGATCCCGTAAAGCTCGACCTCGACTTCGCCTCCTATGAGAGCTCCAGCAGGCTCGACGGAAACGCGCTCCACTACACGCGCACCTACACCGTACGTCAGGTCTCGCTGCCCGCCAGCCGCTACGCCGACGTGCAGAAACTAGCCGCAGCCATCGATGCCGACGAACAGAACCACGCTGTCCTGAAGAAGAAATGAGGTTCTGAATTTCACCAGAGGAACTGCACCATGACCAAAACTTTCCGCCTGCTATCAGCCCTTGCCTTCGCCTCCGTTGTTACCGCTCCCACGCTGCGCGCGCAGTGGACCGCACCCACCCCTGAGGAACTTTCCATGACCTCTATCCCCGAGGTTCCCGGCGCGCCGGCCGTGTACCTGTGGAAGGAACAGCTCGCGGACGATGCGCAGCACATGCAGAGCTTCTACGTCCGGCTGAAGGTTCTTACCGAAGGCGGCAAGGAGTACGCCAACGTCGAGCTGCCGTTCGTCAGCGGAGACGCGGGCCGCAACATCGACAGCATCAGCGGCCGCACCATCCATCCCGACGGCACCGTCATCCCATTCACCGGTAAACCATACGAGAAGATTGTCGAGAAGGTAAAGGACTACAAGATCAAGGTGAAGATCTTTACGCTGCCGTCGGTCGAGGTCGGCAGCATCATCGAGTACCGCTACAAAGTCCACATCGACGACCACTACTTTGCCGAGCCGGACTGGACCATCCAGACTGCGCTCTTCACCCGCAAGGCCCACTACATGTGGCGCCCGACCGACCGCGAACTAAGCACCTCCGACGGCAAACAACTCACCACTCACGTCGCATGGACGCCTATCCTGCCTCCCGGCGCCGCGGTGAAGGAGTCTGCCGTGCAGATGCGAAACGGCGTCGACGGCGGACACGCTCAGCTCGATCTCGACGTACACGACATCATGCCCGTGCCGAAGGAGGAGTACATGCCTCCCATGGCCAGCCTGAGCTACAAAGTGCTGTTCTACTACACGTCTTACCGCACCACCCGGGAGTTCTGGACTTCCGAGGGCAAGGAGTGGTCGAAGACCCGCAACAAGTTCATGGATCCCGGCTCGGCCGTAAGAGCCGCGGTCAAAGAACTTGCTCCGCCCAGCGACACGCAGGAGCAGAAGCTGCGCAAGATCTACGCCGCCGTCATGGCGCTTGAAAACACCGACTACACCCGCGAGCACAGCAGCAGCGAAGAACGCGCGCAGGGCCTGAAGGAGATCAGGACTGTCGATGAAGTGCTCAACCGCAAGCGCGGGACGAGCGATCAGCTGACCGCCCTGTTCGTCTCCATGGCGCGCGTCGCTGGCTTCAAGGCGTACCTGATGGGCGTCGCCAACCGCAACGAGCGCATCTTCCTGCCCAACTTCCTCAGCACCTACCAGCTCGACGACGACATCGCCATCGTCAACCTCGACGGCAAGGATGTCTTCTTCGATCCCGGCGAGCGCTACTGCAGCTTCGGCCTTCTCTCGTGGCGGCATGCGTACAGCGCCGGCCTGCGCCAGACCGACAGCGGCGTCGATCTCGCGAACACGCCCTCGCAGAACTATAAGGAAAGCCATGTCAGCCGCATCGCCGACCTGAAGCTCGACGACACGGGCGTCGCCACCGGCACCATCAGGGTGGAGTATACCGGCGACTCCGCCCTTGCCTGGCGCCAGGATGCACTCCGTGGCGACGAAACCAGCCTCAAGACCAATCTCCGCGTGAAGATGGAGCACATGCTGCCCGCGAACATGGAGGTAAAGGTCACGAAGATGGAAAACGTAACCAACTACGAGCAGCCGCTAAAAGTCAGTTACGAGATCAACGGACCTATTGGCTCGACTACCGGCAAACGCCTGCTGGTGCCCGGCAACCTCTTCGAGATGAACGCCAAACCTCTGTTTCACGAGCCCAAACGCGAGCTTGCCGTCGACATGCAATATCCCAGCTTCGTACAGGATGCGGTGCGCTTTATCCTGCCCGCGTCGCTGGTCATCGAATCCGCGCCTGCAGCGGTAAAAGAGATGATGAGCACGCTGGCGGCCTTCCAGACAAACTCAGTCACCGCTCCCAACTCGATCACGCTCTATCGCAACCTTCAACTGGGCACGCCCATCTTTTCGTCGAATGAGTACCCCGAACTGCACAGCTTCTACACCAGGCTCGAAGCCCGGGACCAGGAGACCCTCGTCCTGACGCGCCCAGCAAACAAAACGGGCGGCGAAAACTAGCCACTCTCCGGGTGAGTGTAGACAGCTTATGGCACCCGGCAAACCTTCACCCCCGCGTTGGTATAAGGGCAACTCCACGCGGTCGCACTGCTCACGCGCAACACAATCCAGTCAACGCCCAGCGGCTTCAACGCGGCACTGCGCTCCGCGTCCGTCTTCCGGTCCAGCCCTGTCTGCGCCGCCACTCCCTCAGCCCACTCCTCCGCGAGCGCCGGTGTAATCGATACCTCGCCGCCATCCTTGGAATAATCCGGCAGCGCGCTTCTTTCCGCCATTCCGCGGAAGCCCTGCGCGTCTTCGTCAGGCTGTGTGATGTAGTGGGCATCCAGCGCAAACAGCGCATCCCGCGGAGTGTTTTGGCTCACCCACACGAAGGCCTGCGACCACGCATTGCGCGGCGCCACTCCCGGCAGTTCGAAGTGCCGCGAGGCCGGATACGTCTGCCGCTGCGTGAACAGCATGACGCCGCCAAACCCCGCCAGCAGCAAGGCCCAGCGCCACGCCTTGCGCTTCAGCCAGCGCTCGCCCACCCACGCGCCCAGCAGCAGAGTCATGACCTCATACACCATCTGGAACGAGCGCAGCGGCTGCAGCCGCGCCACTAGATGCGTCGCCGTCCCTGCCCTCGCAAATACCAGCGCCACCATCAGCGCGATACCTCCCACCAGAAGCGCCATGTGCCCCATCCATCGCGTATTTCGCGATGGGTGGGCCCGCTGGCGAGTCCTCCAGTAGATCAACGCCATCGGCGCGACTAGACCGATCTGCTCATACCACTGCCAGCGCAGCGGGAACCAGTAGTAGCGCGTCATCGCCGCCATGAGATAAGCGGGCGATTCAGCCGGTGCCAATGCCTCTGTCATACCCGCCAGGGCCAGCGCCAGCCCGCAAAGCGCCAGCGGACCCCACCGCCGCACCGCGTCCAGCCGCGAGCCCACGACAAACATTGCAACCACAGCGGCCAACGCGTATCCCGCCATCAGCGGATGGACCAGCGTCAGCAGCAGCGCCGCTGCGGACAGCAACGCACCCTGGCGCGATCCCGCCAGCGCATCCATCGCCCAGGCGATGGCCGCGAGTGCCAGTGGCGTGGACAGACTTCGCGCCGTCAGGTACGGGTCCATCAGCATCAGCGACGTGCCGGCGATGGGGATGGAGAGCCAGCAAGCCAGCAGCGCGACCGCGCCATATCGAGCCGGGTCACTGGCGAAGCAGCGCGCCGCGATCAACCCGCCGGCGAACAACGTCGCCCAAACGCTCGCGCAGTA
>CAXTMK010000057.1:17784-28448 GCA_964245315.1 uncultured Acidobacteriaceae bacterium
GTAGAGCGTCAGCAACACCCATGGCAGCGGTGCGATGCGCGACAGCGCGGCGACCATCGCGCCGAATGGCGAGAAGCGCAGATGCGCCACCAGGAACTCGGCATGCCCGGGGTAAAGTCCCGGATCGAGCAGCTTTTTGATGCCCGCGACATACAGCCCGCCATCCTCGGCATAAGGATGAAATCCCAGCACGAGCAGCGCAAAGAGGCTCAGCAGGGAGACGACGAACGCACCATGTCTATAGTCGCACCTCGCCAGGCTTCATCTCCTCGGCGCTGCGTCTACGCCTCCTCAAGTCTACCGCTCGCGCCGCGCAGAAGGCGTGTCGCGTAAACTGGACCTGCCCATGTATCGCACACTTCAGCAGACCCTCCACGCCCGCATTCAGGCCATCCTGCTTGCCAGATACGACATCACGCTGCCGCAGCTCGCGGTCGAGCAGCCACCGTCCATCGCCCTCGGCGAATTCGGCTTGCCCATCGCCTTCGAGCTGGCCAGGCGCCTGCGCAAGGCTCCGCGCATGATCGCCACGGAGCTCCGCGAGGCCCTGATCGCCGACCTGCCCAACCTTCCCGGTGTCGCCTCCATCGAGATCGCCGGCGCGGGCTATCTCAACATCAAGCTCGACCGCGCCGCGACCGTCCAGCGCATCGCGCGCGATGAGCACTCCGACATCGGCGGTCCCGGTTTCCGCCTTATCGAGCACACCAGCATCAACCCCAATAAGGCCGCTCACATCGGCCATTTGCGCAATGCCATTCTCGGCGATACCTTCGCGCGCCTGCTGCGTCGTGACGAGTACAAGTCCGGCTACGATATCGGCGTCCAGAACTACATCGACAACACCGGCGTGCAGGTCGCCGATGTCGTCGTCGGATTCACCGAGTTGCTTGGCCTTTCGTTCACCGGCGTCAGCGAACTGCTGACCGAGTTGATGGAAACTAACCAGTTAGTCGACTTTTTCTGCTGGGACCTCTACGCTCGGGTTTCGCAGTGGTACACCGAGCCCGGCACGTCCGCCGAAGAACTGCAGCGCCGTAAACAGCTTCGCCTGGACACGCTCCACGCCCTCGAAACCGGCGGAAACGACATCGCTGCGATTGCAGAGCTGATCTCCACCTCGGTCCTGCGCCGTCATCTCGAAACCATGCAGCGGCTCGGCATCGAGTACGACTTCCTGCCGCGCGAATCCGAGATTCTCAGCCTCCACTTCTGGGACGCGGCCCGCAAGTTGATGATCGAAAGGGAAGTGCTCTACCAGGAAACCGAGGGCAAGAACAAAGGCTGTTGGGTGATGAAGCGCGCCGGCACGGAAGGAGTGCTGGAAGGCCCGGATGAAGAGGCCAAAGTCATTGTGCGCTCGAACGGCACCGTGACGTACGTCGGCAAAGACATCGCCTATCACCTCTGGAAGTTCGGCTTACTCGAAAAAGATTTTTATTACGAAAAATTCCATGAATATCCTGCTCATACCTGTTGGGTTTCGACCGGCGACTTACAAGCCAACGACGTAACTCATCCCGTCTTCGCCAAGGCA
Organism: uncultured Acidobacteriaceae bacterium; assembly: GCA_964245315.1. Lineage (GTDB taxonomy): Bacteria > Acidobacteriota > Terriglobia > Terriglobales > Acidobacteriaceae > Edaphobacter. The sequence continues at coordinate 19,322 of CAXTMK010000057.1, forward strand.
GACGCTATTTACAACGTAATCGACTCCTCGCAGTCCGACCCGCAGAATAATGTCATCGCGGCACTGCGCGGCATGGGTTTTACGAAGGCCGCCGATAACTACACCCACTTCTCGTATGCAAAAGTCGCGCTGACTCCGCGCTGCGCCATCGACCTCGGCTACACCATTTCGGACGAGGACAAAGCCCGTCCCTTCATCGAGGTTTCGGGCCGCAAGGGTCTCGGCGTCAAGGCCGACGACCTGATCGACAAGCTTATCGCCGCCGCCAAATCCGAAGTCGACACCCGCCATCCTGAAATCGACGAAGCCGAGCGCCTGCACATCGCCGGCCAGATCGCCATTGGTGCCCTGCGCTACTTCATGCTGCGCTTCAACCGCAACACCATCATCGCCTTCGACTTCAAGGATGCGCTCAGCTTCGAAGGCGAAACCGGCCCTTACGTCCAGTATGCGATCGTCCGCGCCGCCAACATCTTTCGCAAGGCCGGAATCTCCGAGGCAGAATCCCTAACGCAGCTTCCCGGCGAGCAAGCCCTCGCCGAAATCCTCGCCACCGAGGACGGTACCAGCGTCTGGGAGACGTGGCTCGCCGCCTCACGTCTGACTGCGCTGATCGAACAGACGATCAACGCCGCCGAGCCCTCGCTGCTGACCAGGTACGTCTTCCAGCTGGCCCAGCAATTCAACAACTTCTACCATCGCCACCACATTCTGAACGAGCAGGACGACACCCGCAAAGCTCTCTTGCTCGCCACCGCCGCCGTCGCCAAGCGCGAGATGGTCCGCGCCCTTGGACTGCTCGGAATCGAAGCGCCCAGCGTTATGTAGCCGTCGAGGCAACCTGCCGACCCACTTATGGCATAATGTAAGTATGTCAACGCTTGCACAAACCGTCGCTTCGCAACCGTCCGCGATACCAATGCTCACGGACCTCGACGCAGTCGAATCCGGCATGTCGCCTGACGTAATGACCGATTTCCTGAACTCGGTGGGCCTGGAGTTGAAAGACATCTACGACATCATCATTCCAGCCCGCACCCTCACGCACCGCCGGGCGCGTGGCGGAAGCCTTACCCGCGACGAGTCCGATAAACTTGCTCGCCTGATCCGCATCTACGAGCATACCGCTCGCATCTTCGGCGCGCGCGAAAAGGTACTTCACTTTCTTCGTGCTCCGAAGCAGAGCTTCGAAGGCCGTTCGCCTTTGCAGATGCTGCGCACGGAAGTGGGTGGACGCATGGTCGACGACATGCTCTGGGGAATCGCCGATGGCGTCTATATCTAGGCAGTCGCGAGCGTGAAATCCGGTGAGCCGTCCGCACTCACACTTTGGCGTATCAGCACTTACGATGCCCTAGATGGCGTTGGCGCACACCGCTTCGGCGGCCGTTGGAACACGCCGGGCCATGCCGTGGTCTACCTGGCAGACAGTCCAGCCGCCGCCATGCTCGAGACCCTCGTACACCTTACGCGCGACGACAACGGGCTGCCCGACTCATTCCGTCTCATGCGCGTTGAGTTTTCCGTCTCGCCTTCCATCGCAACCCTCGATACCCCGGCTGAGCCTGCTCCACTTCGCATGACGCAAAAGGCCGGCGATACGTGGCTGGAGGGCGGCGACTCGGCGATTGCTCGTGTAGCGTCCATCGTCGTGCCGCTGACGTGGAATTACCTGCTCAACCCGCTTCACGCCGAAGCGGCGAACGCTACAGTTGCTAAGATGTCACAACACCTCTACGATCCCCGCTTGTTCCGCCGCAAAGGCACAGCCGGGGTCTAGCGAACGCTGATCCGCTCCGCCACTTCTGCCCTCGGCAGGTCCACCAGGTGTTCGTCCAGTTCCCCCACCAGGGGCGACAGGTAATCGCGGAACATCCTGCCTACCGGAATCGCTCCCGGCACCAGCCATTCCGCCGGAATATCGCGCACATGACCGGCGACATGGATCAACGGCACCAGACGAAATCCCGGCTCGATCCCAGCGCTGAGCGGTTCCAGCGCAACCATGACATCGCGTTTGCCGGCGACCGCCGCTCGAACGCCCTCGCGCCCGACCAATGCCGCGTCCAGGCGATCCTGCGTCGACGCCAGCGCGATCGAAGACCGCCCCAGCAGCCCCGGCTTCTCATGCCGGCAGCGAAACCTCAGGCGTTCGCTGACAATTCCTGAGAGATACTGGCCCACCCCGCCGATCATCGGCCGCTTCAATCCGTCGGTCTGCGTCGGGGCGAGGTTGCGGTGCACGTAATCGCCATTCGGATGCACGATTCCTTCCGCGACGACCACGACCGCCCAGCCTTCGACCCGAACGATCTTGTCGAGATCGTCGATGAAGACGTCCGTTTCGAAGGGCAGTTCCGGAATGCAGATGATGTGCGGCGCGCCGTGCCCGCCTTCGAGCGAAAGCGCAGTGGCGGCAGCCAGCCAGCCGACGTTGCGTCCCATGGTTTCGAGGATCGTCACCGGCTGCGGCAGCGAACGGATATCCGCGCCAAGTTCGCGGGCCGAGGTGGCCAGGTAACGCGCCGCGCTGCCGAAACCTGGGCAGCGATCGGTTTGCTTGATGTCGTTGTCGACCGTCTTCGGCACGCCTACGACGCACACGTCGATGCCGCGCGACTCCAGATAGCGGCTGATCAGCTCCGCGCCGCGCATGGTGCCGTTGCCGCCCAGAAAAATGAGGTACTCCACTTCGAAATGTACGATTGCGTCGGCCAACTGCTCCATCTCGGCGTCAGAAGGCTGATAGCGCGAGGAACCGAGGGCCGCGCCGGGTGTTCTGCGCAAACGGGCGATCTCCGCCGCGGAAAGGTAGGTCAACTCGGCGATATCGTTGTGGAGAAGCCCGCGGATTCCGGCGCGCGAACCGAGGATTCTGCCGATTCGCGGCTGCCGCTGGGCCTCGGCGACGATCTCCGCCAGGCTGCAATTGAAGACCGCGGTAGGTCCGCCGCCCTGCACTATCATCAGGTTTCCTGACCGCATCCGCCCTGCCTTCCTCAACCCCGACAGCCCACTCAGGTGGTTTCCGCAACGTGAAAATGCGAATAATCACACCGTGCCGATTATCGCGCGGACGAGCAATTCTGTCCATCGGAGATCGGGTGGCGTGTTTGAGTCCTGCTAGCAGCCGAGTTCGAGCCGGTCGAAGCGCCGCCATTTGTAGAAGGCGATGGAGACGATCCAGCTTGAGGCGAAGAGTCCCACGATAAAGTAGCCGAGCAGTCCGAAGTTGTTGTTCAGCTTGCCGACGAACGCCCAGACAGCTCCTGTAAAGTGAAATTGCGAGGAGAGCAGCCCGAGCGCCTCGATGCCTCCGACCGCGAACGCAACCAACACTGAGACCGCCGTGATGGTGATGTTGTAGTACAGCTTGCGGACGGGTTTGACGAACGCCCATCCGTAAGCCCCGAGCATCAGGATGTTGTCCGTGGTGTCGACCAGCGACATGCCGGCGGCGAAGAGCGTCGGAAAGACCAGCACCGACCACAGCGAAAGCCCCTTGGAGGCTTCTGCGGCGGAGATGCCGAGCAGGCCGATCTCGGTCGCGGTGTCGAACCCAAGACCGAAGAGGATGCCGAGCGGATACATGTGCCAGCTGCTCTTGATCAGGTTGAAGACCGGGCGAAAGAGCCGGGCGAGGAAGCCGCGGCTGCCGAGCAGCAGGTCGAAGTCTTCTTCGACGTATGGCTGGCCGCGGCGGACACGCTGGAAGGCTCGAAAGATCGACACGAGCACGACGACGTTGACGATGCCGATCGCGAAGAGGAAGACGGTGGAAACGAGGGTGCCGATGACTGCCCCGATGGCGCGAGCTCCGTCGATGCGGTGTTGCAGCGCGAGCGCCGTGGCGGCGATCGCGATGGAGCCAAGGATGACGATGGTCGAGTGGCCGAGCGAGAACATGAGGCCGACGGCGATGGGCCGTTTGCCCTGCTGCATCAGCTTGCGGGTGACGTTGTCGATGGCGGCGATGTGGTCGGCGTCCACCGCGTGGCGCAGGCCGAAGCTGTAAGCGAGGAACGCGGTGCCGAGCAGGACGGGGAAGTGGCGGAAGGCGACCAACACCCAGATCCAGGCGCCGATATTGAAGGCGAAGAGCAGCATGTAGATCGCGACGATCTTCGAGCGCGTGTTGGCGGATTGGTCGTCGAAGAGGCTGCGGAGGGAGAGCATCGGCTCTACGTTACATGCGCGTATGGAATGGCGCGTTGTACGAGGGCAATGATGTTACGCTTCCCCCCACTTCAAACGATGAAGCCGTTTGAGATGGGCCCCCCGTACACCCCTGGAAATTAAATTCTGAAGCTGCGTGCCAATGTTGTGCCGCGTCCGTCTATCGTTGCATAACTCCCCCTGCATTCGGTTCCATGAAAGGCATGACCTGACGATGAGATTCCTTGCGAAGATTGTGTTGATTGCCTTTGCGCTGATGAGCGCCTCGATGTTGGCGCAGGGAACACGCGATATCGCGGGCGACTGGCAGGGCACGCTGCAGTTCGGCAAGGGCCTGCGGACGATTCTGCAGGTGGCGAAGACGGACAAAGGCTATGCGGGCAAGATGTACAGCATCGACCAGAGCGCGCAGCCCATCTCCCTGTCGTCGGTCACTTTGGATGGCTTGAACGTAAAGTATGCGGTCGAGCAGATCAACGTTGAATACGTCGGTACGCTGAGCTCGGACGGCAATTCCATCGCCGGAACGTTCAGCCAGAACGGCAGGGATGTGCCGTTTACGCTGGTGCGCGCGACCAGGGAGACGGGCTGGGAGATTCCGGCACCACCGCCGCCGGTGAAGCGCATGGCCGCGGATGCCGATCCGTCGTTCGATGTGGCGACCATCAAGCCGGGCGATCCGGACAAGCCGAATCAGAAGTTTCTGGTGATTCGTGGGCGGAACTTCGCGACCGCCAATTACACGCTGGGCGAACTGATCTCGTTCGCGTATGGCGTGCAGTCGAAGCAGGTGGTCGGCGGCCCCGACTGGATGGATAAAGATAAGTACGACATCACCGCGGTGCCGGTGGAAGAGGGCGCGCCGGATACCAGGCAGCTGCGGATCATGATCAGGAAGCTGCTGGCGGATCGCTGGAAGCTGAAGTTTCACGACGACAAGCGTGAGCTTCCCGCCTACGCGCTCACGGTGCTGAAGACCGGACCGAAGTTGAAGGAGACGGAGTCCCAAGGTCCGCTGCCCGGATTGTTCTTCCGACCGGCGCCCAATGGCCTGGGGCTGGGCGTGCAGAATGCGACCATCGGCGACCTGGCTGGGCTGTTGCAGGAGGCGGTGTTGGATCGTCCCGTAGTCGACCAGACGGGGCTTACCGCGAAGTATGACTTTGTGGTGGCGTTTACGCCGGATGACTCAGAGTTTGGCGGGCATCCGCCGCCAGTCACCAAAAAGGAGGGCGTGGAGGCGGCGCCGAGCCTGTTCGACGCGCTGCAGCAGTCGCTTGGACTGAAGCTGGAAGCGCAGAAGATGATGGTTCCGGTACTCGCGATCGATCATGTGGAGAAGCCTTCGGCGAATTAGGGTGAAAAGCAGATTCCTTCGCTTCGCTGCGGGATGACAACCAGGAGGGTATGGCGATGTTGGGCAAATGTTGCTGGCTATTGGTGTTGGCGTTCTCATCGGTCGCTCGCGCGCAGGCGAAGATGGAGTTTGATATGGCGTCGATCCGGCAAAATAAGGCGGGCTTTCCGCCTTCCGGGCCGATGCCGACTTCGAACTTTCCGCTTGGGCCGGGAGCGATGTACAGCGAGAACGGCGGCGTCTTTTCGGCAACCAATCAGCCGCTGTTTATCTACATTGCGTTTGCGTACAAGATGACGGATCACGAGATGCAGTCGCTCGAAAAGCAGCTTCCTGCCTGGGCGATGCACGAAGAGTACGACATCCAGGCGAAGACGGAGAAGCACGACGCGACCAAGGACGACATGCGGCTGATGATGCAGGCGCTGCTGGCAGATCGGCTGAAGCTGTTGGTGCATCGCACGACGGAAGAGGTGCCTGTTTTCGCGCTGGTGTTGGCTAAGCCGGGCAAGCTGGGGCCCAAGTTGCGGGTTCATCCGGAAGACGGGCCGCCCTGCTCCAGTGCGATGCCGCAGACCTCGGAGGGACCTGCGCCGCAGGTTGTGGACGGCGGCTTTCCGTTGATCTGCGGAGGCATGGCTGGCATGAAGGCGGGTGCGCCAGGGCTGATCGCTTTAGGGTATCGTGATGTGCCTCTCAGTCTGCTGGCGTTGCAGATGACGAACATAGGCCAGCTGGATCGTCCGGTAATCGATAAAACCGGGCTTTCGGGAAAGTATGATTTCGCCATCGAATTTGAGTTCAGGCGGACCATGGCGCCGGAGGGCGCGTCGTCGATAACTACTCCTGTCCTGGGTACACCGGGTGGGAGTTCCGCTGCCTCGGAGCCGACGGGGCCGACGTTCCAGCAGGCGCTGGCGGAGCAGGATGGGCTGAAGCTGGTGGCCGAGAAGGCACCAGTAGAGGTGATCCTGATCGACCATATCGAGCGGCCTTCGGCGAATTAGCCATGAACGGCATGGTCCATGAGCTATAAGCTTGATAGCTCTAAGCTCACAGCTTAAACGGAGTATTCAATGCAGATGCGGATGATGATTGCGGCTGGCTTGATGCTCGCGGCGACGGCAGGCAGTGCGGTTCCGCAGGCGCCCGCGCCTAAACTCGAGTTCGATGTGGCGTCGATCCGGCAGAACAAGTCGGGCGCGCCGGATGCGGGCGGCGATCCGGAGTTTGCCAATGTGCCGATGGGGCCGGAGGATACCTTCCGCAAGACCGGCGGCGTGTTTACGACGCGCAATACGGCGCTGGTCAAGTTCATCTCGTTCGCCTACAAGGTGACGACCAGCCAGCGCGAGGTGTTTCGCGCGTCGCTGCCGGAGTGGGTGCAGAACGATCGCTACAACATCGAGGCGCGCACCGACAAGCCCGACCTCACCAAAGACGATCTGCGCATGATGATGCGCGCGCTGCTGGCCGAGCGCATCAGGCTGGCGGTGCACCAGGAGACGCGCGAGGTCTCGGTGTATGCGGTGGTGCTGGCGAAGCCGGGCGTGCTGGCGCCGCACCTGCGGGCGCATCCGGCGGATGCGCCTTGCTCGACCATGGCGCCGTCGCTGGCGAAGCCCGATCCGGACGGTCCGCCGCCGGCTCCGAAGACGGTTGCGGGCGGGTATCCCGCGACCTGCGGAGGCTTCGCCCGCATGGAGCCGAGTCAGCCATGGCTGCGGCACGAAGGCGCGCGCAATATGCCTATGGCAACCACGGTGACGGCCTTCAGCGGGCTGGGTGCGCTGGGCAGGCCGGTGATCGACAGGACCGGGCTGGCGGGCAATTACGACTGGGTGATCGAGTTGTGCAGGATGCGCCGGGCGAAGAAGTGCAGCTGCCGCCCGATGCGAAGAGGATTACCTTCACCGACGCGCTGCGGGATGAGCTGGGATTGAAGCTGGAGTCAGCGAAGGCTGCGTTTCAGTTCACGATCGTGGATCATGTGGAGCGGCCGGCGGAGAATTGACCTGTTGGCCGACCCACTCATCGCAGAGACAAGAGCGCGATGAATGGGGCACAGATGGTTCTTAGCAGAGATTTCGTATGACCTAACCTGATGACGGTCTGTTGGTCTAATCGCCACGGAATTCTATTTGCGTGTGTGACTGAACTTTGTCGTGAGGCTGACCGTATGGTGTTTGGAGGATTCTACTTGAATTTGAGTGGTGTGGTGGTGACGTGTGTTCTGGCTTCTCCGGTGATGGCGCAGACTGCGCCAGCCTATGATGCGGTGTCGGTGAAGCCGGACAAGACGGGCAGCTTCAGCACGTCGGTGCATACGACCAGCGACCGGTACGCGGCGACGAATGTCTCGTTGAAGAACCTGCTCGCGTATGCCTACGACCTGCAATCGGAGGACCTGATCTCGGGCCTGCAGGGCTGGGCAGGTTCGGCGCGATTCGATATCGAGGCGAAAGTCGACGCCGAGGACGTTGCGGAGTTGAAGAAGATGTCGCGCGACGACGCCGCGAACGCGCGGCGCATGATGATGCGGGCGATGCTGGCGGATCGCTTCAGGCTTAAGGCGCATGCGGAGACGCGCGAGGAGCAGATTTACGTGCTGGTCGTCGCGAAGGGCGGATCGAAGCTGAAGGGAGCCGACCCCACCGATAGCTACGCGAATGGCTTGAAGGGAAGAGACGGCGGCCCGTCGGGAGGCGGATCCATGAGCGTCGATAACGGGCACATGGTGGCGCAGGGGATTTCGATTGAAACCCTGGCGGGGAACCTGTCGTACCGGCTGCACCGGATGGTGGTGGATAAGACCGGCCTGACGGGGAAGTATGACTTCACGCTGGATTTTCCGAAGGACGACGTCTCGAACGATCCGCAGGAAGCCGCCGGCCCCTCGTTGTTTATGGTGCTGCAGGAGACGCTGGGATTGAAGCTGGAGTCCACGAAAGGGCCGGTCGCGGGGCTCGTGGTGGATCATGTGGAGCAGCCTTCGGAGAATTAGCGCCGCCCTGGAGAAGAACAAAACAGATCCCTTCGGGATGACAACCAGGGGAGTTTAGGGATTGCGAAATAAATCTTCGGCTGCCGCGAGCAAGTTGCGGTTGGTCAACGTCTATCACTCGAATCGTTACAGTTGCATTGCCAAACGAGTCCGCAGGATTCTTGTATCCGGTTGACTTGTACTCGGAATCCGATATAGTAAAAACTTCGCGGAGAACGAATGATCATGTTGCAGCGGTTTTGCCGTGCGTTGTGCGTGGGCGTGTTGTTGGCGGCGGCTGCGTCGGCATCGGCCTCGGAGTATCACGGCGTGGTCACCTTCGGCGGCCTGCCGGTTCCGGGCGCGACCGTCACGGTGACGCAGGGCGGAAAGAAGATCGTCACCGTCACCGACTCACAAGGCTTTTACAGCTTTCCCACGCTGGCCGATGGGGCAGCCACGGTTGAAATCGCGATGACGGGCTTTGCGCCCGCGAAGCAGGATGTGACCATCGCAACCAGCAACGACACGGCGAAGTTCGAGCTGAAGCTGCTGACGCTCGACCAGATGCGGGCCGATCTGAAGCCGGTGGTGAGCGCGCCGTTTACCGA
>CAXTMK010000057.1:28458-28732 GCA_964245315.1 uncultured Acidobacteriaceae bacterium
GGCTCCGCCGGATGAGGTTGCGAACCGTGCCGCCGATGGTCTGCTGGTGAACGGCAGCGTGAACAATGCGGCGACGTCGCAGTTTACGCTGGGGCCGCGCTTCGGCAATACGGCGAGCGGCAGGTCGCTTTACAGCTTCAGCGTGTTTGTGCGGGCGGACGATTCCGCGCTGGATGCGAAGTCGTATTCGGTTTCGGGCATCAATTCGACCAAGCCGAACACGGACCAGTTGACGGGTGGATTCAATGTGCAGGGTCCGTTGAAAATTCCGGGC
>CAXTMK010000058.1:0-27643 GCA_964245315.1 uncultured Acidobacteriaceae bacterium
CTGATCTCGACGCCGCGGCAGTGGAATCGCTCTACCAGCGCATCCTCTCCGGGACAATTCCTGGCGCCATCATCCTGATGGCAGGCATCCTGCTGTTCACCAACCGTCGCGACCACCTGCGCATCCTAGCCATGCGCGACCAGAGCCCCATCGCCGCGCCCACCGACATCCCCCAGGAAGACATCTCCATCGCCATCCCCAACGACGCCGACGCCTCCATCAACCTCGACCAGATCTCGCTCGCGCTGCCCGCCGAGCCGTCCTCCCGCGCCCAGGCGCTGCTCGTCCGCCTGCTCAACGACCTCTCGCTGCCCGCCTCTACGCATCCCATCCCGTCCGGTCCAGCCGTCACCGATGTCTTCTTCCTGCCTCTGCCTCTCCGCAATCCAGCTGCGCCCATCACCGACGAAGCCTCTCCCGCTACGGGCGCAGGCATCCAGCTGGCAGTCGTCAACCTGACCAAAGCTTTCGCCGACGCTCACCTTTCCGGAATCGAGAGCGAAGACCTCACCCTCCGCGCCATGATCGCCACGCTCCACGCTAACTTCCCCGAGATCGCTCAGGTCCGCTTCCTCGTCGACGGTCAACCCCGCGAGACGCTCGCCGGGCACGCCGATCTGGCGCATGCCTACACGGTGGCGGACCCCATCCATACAGTGCAGTAGTTGTTCGTTGTTTGTTGAAAGACTGGAGCAGGACTTTGGCGGCGGTTCCAACGAACGACGAAGAACGAACAACGAACAACCGTCCCAACGCCCCGACCATCGCTGTCTTCGACTCCGGCTTCGGCGGTCTCACCGTCCTGCGCGCGCTGCTCCCGCTCATTCCCGGAGCCAACTACGTCTACCTTGGCGACACCGCGCGCCTGCCCTACGGCGCAAAATCCCGCCAGACCATCGTCCGTTACGCTCTATCCTCCGCCGCCTTCCTGCTCGCGCAGGGCGCGGAGATGCTTGTCGTAGCCTGCAACACCGCCTCCGCACTAGCGCTCGACGAACTCCAAGCAGCATTGCCGATCCCCGTCATCGGAGTCATCGAACCCGGCGTCCAGGCCGCCGCCGATCTTCTACTCCCTAGTACCTATTCCCTACTGCCTGCTTCTGTCCTCGTCCTCGCCACCAGCGCCACGGTCCAGTCCCACGCCTACGCGCAAGCCTGCGCGGCCCTCGGCCTCGCCGCGTACGAGAAGGCCTGTCCGCTGCTCGTCCCGCTGGTCGAAGAAGGCTGGATCGACCATCCCGTCACCGCCGAAGTCCTGCGCATCTATCTCGCGGAGGCCATCTCCGAAGCCCCCGGCGTCACCGCACTGGTCCTGGGCTGCACCCACTACCCGCTGCTCAAACCCACGATAGAGCGCACTCTGCTGGACTTGAATCATCCTCTACGCATCATCGATTCCGCCACCGCGACCGCTCACGCCGCGCTAAACCAGATTCCGGGTGCCTCATCGCAAACGGTTTCATCGTTTGAGGTGGGGACGCACAGTTCCTGCACCTTCTACGCCACCGACTCCATAGAAAAATTTCAGCGTCTCGGCTCCGCCTTCCTCGGCCAGCCCCTGCCTGAAGTCCACCTGATTGACCTGGGCGGCTAGAAGCAGGGTGTAGGGACAGGGTGTAGCAAACCTGCATTTCCACTACACCCTACGCCCTAATCCCTATATCCTGTGCTTATGCCTTTCCTCCTCAAGACCGAGCCCAACAAATACTCCTTCGACGACCTGCTCCGCGACGGCGAGACGGTATGGGACGGCATAGCCAACAACCAGGCGCTGCTCTACCTGCGCAACATGAAGAAGGGCGAAAAGCTCGTCATCTACCACTCCAACATTGGCAAAGCCGCGGTCGGCACCGCAAAGGTCGTGTCCGTAGGCGCCTCCGACACCAAGAATCCGAAGGTGATCATCAAACCCGTCAAGCGCCTGAAACACGAGAAGACGCTCGAAGCCATTCGCGCCTCCGACATCTTTAAAGACTCGATCCTATTCCGCCAGTTCCGCCTTTCGGTAGTCCCGATTACCGACGCTCAGTACGACTTCCTCTCGCTCTGAGGTTTTATGAAAATTATTCGACTCGCGGCGATCGGGCTTACCGTGCTCGTGCCCCTCGGCAGGTGTTGCTCGCAAGACACTCCCGCACTGCGCCACGGGATCGTCTTCGGGACGTTCAGCGACCTTCGTTACCTGGATGAGCCTGGGGATGTTTTGGGATCGGAAATCACCATCATTCCCCAGTACCACTCTTCATACGCCATCTTTCAGTGCGCCGAGGGAGCGCCGACCGACCCGGTCTTTGTTCCAGTCCAGATTAAGGGCAACCGTGTAACTTTCCAGATCGAAAAAGACCATCCCTGTTCCGGAACATACACAGGCGTTATCTCCATTCGCGGAATGACGCTTTCGGTTCGCGACTCCGCTTCAGTCGGGAACGGCTTTCTTCCGCGGCGGAAGAGCTATTGGGCGAGGTAGAGGCAATCCGCGCCATCCGTGCAAATCCGCGTTAAGCCTTTCGCACTGCTATCCTGTTCAACGGAACCGAAGGAGCATCATGATTGATCTCAAGGGCAAAGTCGCCGTAGTCTTCGGCCTCGCCAACAAGCGCAGCATAGCCTGGGCCATCTGCCAGCGCCTCACCGAAGCCGGCGCCACGCTCGCCATCTGCTACCAGAACGAGCGCCTCCAGCGCGAAGCTGAATCCCTCGCAGCCGATATCCCCGGCGCCAAAATCTTCCAGTGCGATGTCGCCAGCGACGCCGACATCGACAACGTCTTCGAGTCCCTGAAGACGGACTACGGCAAGCTCGACATCCTCATCCACTCCATCGGCTTCGCGCCCAACATCAAGAACTCCGTCCTGAACACCGCGCGCGAGGACTTCCGCATCGCACACGACGTCAGCGCCTACTCGCTCATCGCGCTCGCCCGCGCCGCCGCCCCGCTGATGCCTAATGGCGGCAGCATCCTCACGCTCACCTACTACGGCGCGGACAAGGTCTTCCCCAACTACAACATCATGGGCGTCGCCAAGGCAGCGCTCGAAGCCGCCGTGCGCTATCTGGCCGCCGATCTCGGCGCGCAGAATATTCGCGTCAACGCCATCTCCGCCGGCCCCATCAAGACGCTCGCCGCCCGCGGCATCTCCGACTTCTCGACCATCCTGAACGCCGTCGAACAGCGCGCGCCGCTGCGCCGCAACGTCGACGCGCTCGAAGTCGGCAACACCGCCGTCTTCCTCTGCAGTCCCATGGCCAGCGGTATCACCGGCGAGACCACCTTCGTCGACTGCGGCTTCAACGTAACCGGCCTCTAACCGCAGCACACGAGGAATCCATGACCGAAACCACCACGCTCCGTCACCTCCTGCTTCCCGAGCTCGAAGCCGAACTGAAGAAAACCCGCCGCATGCTCGAAGCGCTGCCCGAGTCCGCGGTCGACTTCAAGCCGCACGAAAAATCCCGGCCGCTGCCCAAGCTCGCGGGCCACGTCGCCGAGCTGCCATCCTTCATCTCCATCATCCTCGCCAGCCCCGACCTCGACATGGCCAGCGCCTCCAATCCGCGCAGGCCAATCACCATGGAGACCCGCGCTCAGCTCATCGCGCAGTTCGACGAGAACGCCGACCGGGCCGTCACTGCGCTCAAGGAGACCTCCGACGAAACCTTCCACCAAAACTGGTCGCTCAGCCGCGGCGAGATGAAGATCTTTTCAGGCCCGCGCTACGAAGCCTACCGCGCTATGGGCGTGAATCACATGATTCACCACCGCGCCCAGCTCGGCTGCTACCTCCGCGAGCTCAACCTGCCGCTGCCCGGAACCTACGGACCCTCCGCCGACGGCATGTAGACACATCCACAAGCAGTGACCATGCCCATCGCTGAAACCCTCCTCTCGGCCAGGTGACCACCTTCGCGCAGCAGGGTGGGTTGAGGTGCTACCCTTCCAGTGCATGGATTCTCGCCCGGCAACTACCCACTCCCCGTTCGACCTCGCCGCGTCCGCCCGCGGCGAGATGGTTCACGAAGGCTTTCACATCGGCGACGTCCCCGGAGGTTCGGAGCAGCTTGCGGCCATTCGCGCGCAGTACAAGCCCGACCCTGAACTAAAAGACCTGCGCGAGCTGCTCTGGTCGTCGATCGATAACGACACCTCGCGCGATCTCGACCAGATCGAGTACGCCGAGCGCGCCGGCGACGGCATTCGCGTGCTGGTCGCCATCGCGGATGTAGCAACTGCGGTGGCGCAGGGCTCGCCGCTCGATCTGGCGGCGGCCGCGCAGACCCAGACCGTCTATACGGCCGTGCATAACTTCCCGATGCTGCCGAATGAACTTTCGACCGACCTGACCAGCCTGAATCAGGATCAGGATCGCGCCGCGATGGTGGTCGAGTTCACCGTTGCCGCCGACGGAATTCCGGCCAACACCGCCATCTATCCGGCTCTGGTGCGCAATAAGGCGCAGCTTGCTTACTCGACCACCGGGCCGTTTCTGGACAGCCATCCGCGCCCCGACGGACGCAGCGAGCCGCGGCTGACACCCGATGGGGATCTGGGTGCGCAGTTGAAGCTGCAGGACGAAGCGGCGCAGCGCCTGCATCGCCAGCGCGTGCAGCTTGGCGCGCTCGATTTCCGCAGGACGGAGGCCGATCCCGTGGTCATCGACGGCAAGGTGCAGTCGATCGAGACCGTACAGCAGAATCGCGCGGCCGACCTGATCGCCGACTTCATGATCGCGGCCAACGAAACCATGGCAGTCACGCTGCGCAAGTCGGGGCGCTCATGCCTGCGCCGCGTGGTGCGCTCGCCGGAGCGCTGGGCGCGCATTGTCACGCTGGTCGCCGGCAAAGGCACACAGCTTCCCGCGGAGCCCGACTCCGCGGCGCTGAACGTCTTTCTGCAGGCACAGCGCGCGGCCGATCCCATCCATTATCCGGACCTCTCGCTGGCCATCATCAAGCTGATGGGTCCGGGCGAGTACGTGCTCGCGGTCGGCGGAGAGGCCGAGCAGCCGGGTCACTTCGGGCTGGCGGCGTTGGATTACACCCATTCGACCGCGCCCAATCGCCGCTTCGCCGACCTGGTGACGCAGCGCGTCGTCAAGGCGATGATCGCAAATCAGCCGCCGCCCTACACCGACGATGAGCTGGCGCAGATCGCACAGCACCTGAACGAACGCGATTCCGCCGCGCGCAAGGTCGAGCGGACGATGCAGAAACGCATCGCCGCCGTGGCGCTGGCGAGCCAGGTGGGCCGGCAGTTCCAGGGCGTCATCACCGGCGCGACCCCCAAGGGAACGTTCGTGCGCGTCTTCAATCCGCCGGTCGAAGGGATGATCGTCAAGGGAGCGGAGGGGCTGGATGTGGGCGATACGACGATCGTCACGCTCTCGCGCACAGACCCCGCGCATGCCTTCATCGACTTTACCCACCCATGAGGCAGCGCAGCGAGGCTTGTTCTATACAGTTGAGAGTCTTGAGTCAGGAGTTCAGAGCAAGAGGTAAGCGAGACTCAGAACTCTCCACTCAGGACTCTCAACTCTAAGACACAAGCCTTTTCGAGGGTTCACCCGGCCCCAGCGCCTCATACGCCTGCCTCACAAATTCCGCGCCATACTTCCGTTCCAGCCGCCGCACCGTGAAATGCCCTTCTGCAATGCGCTGAAAGTGCGTCGTGAACATTACGTTAAGTGCCAGGCCACCGGCTGCGCCGGCCACTGGAATAAACTGCGCCGCCGCCTTCTCGCTGACTTCGAGACCGAAGCGGGCGGCAATCTTCGAAAGAAAGGAGATGAGTGCCGGCGCACCCTCCTTCGCCATGCCCTTCTGCGCGATGTAGGCTGCGGCATCGCGTGTCACCTGGGTCAGCGCGGCTCGCGTGGCGTAGTAGGCGCTCTCGATCGCCTCGCTGCGCCTGCCGTCGGGGCCGAGCGCGAGCACCTCGAGGCAAGCCAGAGCTGATTCGGGCTGCGACAGGTCTTCTCCCTGGCTGGCGGCGATGCCGGCGATGGAATGCAGCATCACGGTGGTCGTCACCGGCAACTCGACTACCAGGCCCGCAAGGCCGAAGAAGCCGCCCAACGCTCCGGTCACTGCGGTCGTCACGGTGTGCGCGCGCTGGCTGAGCTTCGAGCCGGAACCACCGCGCCCGAACGTTAATGCCACCCGTAGACACTGGTCCAGCGCCTTGTTTACGGCGATCCCGACCGAGTCCTGCGTGCGCTCCGGCAGAAAGCGCATCAGCGCCTCGACGGGCATGCCGACCTTGTTGGCGACGCTCATGGCGAAGCTGGAACCTTCCAGCTTCGTGGCCGCCGCCCGGAGTTCGGCGTAATCTTCCGCAGAAATATCACTCATGGAAACAGCCTCTGCTTCGTCCAGGTTCTGTCGTCGTTCGCGGTAAAGGTGAAGCGGTCATGCAGCCTGTACTCGGCCTCCTGCCAGAACTCGATGCGCCAAGGCTTGACGACAAAGCCGGTCCAGTACGGAGGCCGCGGAACCTCATCGGGGAACTTCTCTTCGTACTCCCGCGTAAGCGCGAGCAGTTCTTCGCGGCTGCTCAGCGGGCGGCTCTGCTGCGAGGCCCAGGCGCCGATCTGGCTCATGCGATGCCGCCGCCGGAAGTAGGCATCGACCTCCGCGGGCGCAAGCTCCGTGATCGTGCCTTCCACGCGCACCTGCCGCTGCCGCGACTTCCAGTGGAAGCAAAGCGCGACCCGCTGGTTCGCGCGCAACTCCCGACCCTTGCGGCTTTCGCCGTTGGTGAAGAACGAGAATCCGCGAGCGTCACGTCCCTTCATCAGCACGATGCGCACCGAAGGCACGCCGTCGGGCGTGGACGTTGCCAGCGACATCGCGTTCGGATCGTTCAACTCCGAATATTTTGCCGCTTCGAACCAGTCGTCGAAGAGGACCAGCGGATCGTCTGCCTGCTCAATCTCCATCCCACCCCGGCTGCCGCCATCCTGCATCGCATCACGCTCCACCATTGCTTTGATGCCAGGGATCGCGCTCACGCTACCGGAGCTGAAACTCCGGACTGCCCAGCAACAGTGCGGTCAACAAATTCAGTGTATCCGTGGGATTCTGCGTGACCTGCTGTGCAAGTTGCGTATGGATGAAGTTCGCCGTGCTCGGCGAAATCTCTCCGCCGATCAGGCTTCCTTCGAGCACATGCAGCGCCACGTCCGGACCGTAAGCCGGCGTGGGCGTAACGATCGACACATTCAGTTCGTGCGGCTGGCCCGCGCTCTGCGCCGATGCCGTGGCCGGATCGTGGTTGCTCATCAGGCTGAGCGCCAGCACCCGCGACGAATCGAACTTCTGATTCGCAAACCGATTGTGGGTCAGCTGGTCCGCGAAGTTCAGCCGCGCCAGCAGCGACTGCGTATTCATCCACTGCTCGGCGGTGCTGTAGTAGCCGGTCGGCTCCAGCTTGCCGTAGGGCTTCTGGCCAAGCTGGTTGGAAAGCAGCGTCACCAGCGCGCCGGGATTCTGCGGATCTGTATCGGTGGCGCGGAACGCCGAAGCGACAAACTCCTCCGGCATCTTCACCTTATTGCGAAAGTATTTATGCGAGTTGAACTCCGGCGTCTGGATCATCGTCCGCAGGACCGTCTTGATGTCGCCATCGCTCGCCAGGTAGGCGGCCGTCATCTTGTCGACCACCGTCGGCGGCGGCACATCCGCCATAAACCTCTGCGCGAGCAAATACGAGATGAAGTGCGCGGTCTTCGGCGAACTGGCCAGAAGGGTCAGCGCGGTCAAACCCTGCTTCATGCCGTCGGGAGCGTTGGCCACGGCAATCGCCTTCGCGACCGCGGGATCCTGCGGCGGGCCGGCGACCACCTTGCCCTGCTCGTCGATCGTGTAGCCGAACCACTCCTTCGTGCCCGGCTCGTGCTTCTTCGGGTCGAAGAGGAACGGCCCGCCCTGGTTCGGACGATCGACGCTCCAGCCGGTCAGGATCGACGAAAGATGCGTAACGTCGGCCTGGGTGTAGCCCCCGTTGACGCCAACCGTGTGCAGCTCCATCACCTCGCGACCATAGTTCTCGTTCAGCCCGCGATTCCCTTTCCTGCTGTTCGGGTTCTTCGGGTCAACCCCATTGGCCAGCGAATCGGGTCCGATGGAGAGCCAGTTGTCGAGATAGACCATCATCGCCGGCGACTCGGCCGTCGCCAGCAGCACGTCGCGGAACTTGCCCAGCGCATGCGGACGAATCACGTCGCGCTCATAGGCGGTGGTGTACCACTGGTCGGAATCCTTGTTGAAGAAGACGTTAAAGTGGTTGAACCAGAAGTCGGTCATCACCTCCTGCAACTGGCGCTCGCTGAGGACCGAACGCAGCACCTTGGCCTGCGCCAGCTCGTCGTAGATGCGGTAGTTCGCGCCCACGCCCCCCTGCATCGCGTACACCGTCTCGCGTTCGCGCGGAGTCCAGTCGGCGAACAGTGTGTTGCGCTGGTCGTTCGCGACATTGTTCGCAAACGCGATCCGATCCGGCACCGGCATCGCATTCAGCGCGGCCATGCGCTGGGCTTTAGGCAGCGCAAACAGATCGCCGGCAACCTTCGCGGCCGTCGCCTGGTCGGTCTTCTTCTGGGCTGCAATCTCGTCCGGCGTCGGCTCGGGAACGTTGAAGTGCTTCGTCTTATCCTGCTCCTGCAGCAGCTTGTAGACCTGGACCTCGTAGACGCTCTGTAGCAGCGGGTCGTCGGTGGGGTAGGGCTTCTTGCCCTCCGCCACCTGCTGCACCGCGCCGCGATCCGGGAAGATGGCGAGCGCCTGCTCGGGGGTCATCTTCAGCGTGGGATAGTCGTTCATCCGCTTGGCTACCGCGGGATCGGGGATCGCGTCGGGGTTGAGCTGCTGCTCGAACCACTTGTCCGGCCCTATGGCGAGCACCTTCTCCACGTCGCCCGGCCGCGGGCCGAAGGTGAAGCGATTCAGCATCTGGACTGAACGCTCACGTGGGCTGAGCGGCTTCTGCGGAGGGATTTTGGAAGGCGGAAGCTTGATCTGCGCGGTCGACTTCTGCATCGGCGCAGCCATGGTGGGTTCTTGATCGGCCTGGGCCTGAGCGTACAAGGGCAGCGAAGCGCCGGCGGCAAACGTGAAAAAGCTGGCCGTAAAAGTCAGGGAACGAACAAAACTACGCATAGTTCGACCTCGTCACCTTATTAGAACCGATACCTTCGCCTTAAGTTGCGCAAAATCGCACATCCGTACCCCCAAACGTCCGGGTGCCCATCCCAAATAGTTTGATTGTTTGAGGTGGGGAGCCACACGCTCAAACGGCCCGCGCCGGTACCGCCGCCTGCCTGCGCCGCTTCATCGCGACCCACACGATCCTCGCCGCAAGCAGGACCGCCAGCGCGGTGGTATCCGGCAGCGGCTTCATCACGCCTGTCTTCACGAGCCACCAGTAATGCACGCATCCGGCGATCGCCGCCACATAGACCAGCCGGTGCAGCCGCTGCCAGTTCTTGCCGCCCATCCGGCGCAGCATCCAGGTCGGCGAGGTCATCGCAAGCGCCAGCAGAATGACCCACGCCAGCAGACCAACCTGGATGAACTTCCGCTTTTTCAGGTCGTCCAGCACGAACGGCCAGATTGCAGTCCATTGGGTCCAGATCGCACCCAGCTTGCCGTGCGAGATGCCCGCCCACGCCGTTTGCACGTCATAGCCGGAGAACAGGAAGATGTAGACCAGCAGGTGAAGCGTCGCATAAAAGAACGCATAGAGCCCCAGCAGGCGGCGAAACCGTATCAGATTGCCGAGCTTCGCATGTAGCCGGCGCAGTGGAGTCACGCCCAGAGAAACCAGCAGCAGCCACAGCGCCCAGTCTCCCGTAAAGTGCGTCACCGACGCGATCGGATCGGCCTCCAGCGACAGGGCTCCCGAGCGAAACCGCGCGTAGAGCAGCGCGATCGGTAGCAGGCAGAGAAGATGCACGAGCACCTTGACGTAAGGGATGAGGCGGTTCGGCATGGCACTCCAAGGTTATCGTAGCGTGCCGCACCGAAAAGCAGATCCCTGATGGGATGACAAGCAACGCTTTCTTTTGTCATCCCGCGAGGGATCTGCTTTTGTCTGTGTACTGTCCGTCTACTAGTAGTTCTTCTTCAAATCCATTCCCGCATAAAGACTCGCCACCTGATCTGCATACCCATTGAACAGCTGCGTCGGAATCTCATGCGGCAGGAATGCCGAGTCTATCCGGCGTTCGCGGGCCTGCGAGTAGCGCACGCCGGTCGCGGGGTTCACATTTGAGTAGAACCCGTACTCTCCCGGATTCATCTGGTTCCACAGCGTCGCCGGCTGCTTATCCACGAACTTCACCTTCACGATCGACTTCGCCGATTTATAACCCCACTTCCACGGCAGCACGACCCGCACCGGCGCGCCGTTCTGGTTCGGCAACGTCTGCCCGTAGCAGCCGAAGGTCAGCATCGCCAGCGGATGCATCGCCTCGTCCATGCGCAATCCTTCGAGATACGGCCAGTCGAACCCTTCCGGGGCCTCCGGCATCTGTTTGGCGTCGAAGAGCGAGACGAACTGGATGTACTTGGCGCCGGGCAGCGGCTCGCAGAAATTGATGAACTCCGAGAGCGAGTAGCCGTCCCACGGGATGACCATCGACCACGCCTCGACGCAGCGATGGCGATAGATGCGGCTCTCCAGCGGACGATAGTTCATCAGGTCGTCGATGCCGACGGTCAGCGGCTTCTTCACCAGGCCGCTCACCTGCACCGTCCAGGGGCGCGTCTTCAGCGTGTGGGCGTTCTTGGCCGGCTCGTCCTTAGGAATGCCGAACTCATAAAAGTTGTTGTAGGACGAAGCTTTGGCGAGGGGCGTGCCGACGTCGGTCGCCTGAAATTTTCCCGGAATTGTCTTCAGGGGATCGGCGGCAAACGCACCGGTGGGCAGCATCCCCGCCGCCGCTGTTCCCGCCGCGATGCGGGCCGCACCCGTCATAAAGCTGCGCCGGTTCATGCCCTCCGATCGTCCCGTCTGGAAGCGCGGCAGCGGGGTGATCTCAGACGACGGGATATTCTCTCCGGACAGGTGTGTCTTGCGAATCAGCATGTGCAACTTACCTCTCAACCATTCTACGTACTGGTCCTCAGTAAGACTACGCAAGCCGGCAAACGGCAGATTCAATTTTGGAACCGGGGCTCAGGCGCGGTATGGAATCCGAGGTTGCCTTGAAAACAGGCCGCCGTCTGCAACTTTCGGGGTACATGCCTGTAATTGCAGTTAAAGGTTCCCGAAATGACAATAGAATTGCCAAATGCGGTTGCCTGGCGATCTGCGCAGTTCAGCAAACGCCGCGCGACACTCGCGAGTTCGATTTAAAGAGGCCCTGATGGCTGCACCTTTTGCTCGTATGACAGGCGTTGACGCAAGCGGCTCTGAAACCACTAAATCCCCGACTCCCGTCAGCTTTTCGTTCTCGGCCATCCTTTCGGCTCTGTCGTTCGCAATCGACCTTACCGAAGCCGCGGTGCCGGGACACGCGCTGCGCACCTGCATTATCGGCATGCGCATCGGGCAGGCTGTAGGTTTGCAGGGCAATGAGGTTTCCGCTCTCTACCAGGCTCTTCTTCTGAAAGATATCGGCTGCAGCAGCAACGCCGCTCGCATGTCCCAGATCGTCGGCGGCAACGATCGCACCTTCAAGGTTGGCGCCCGGCTGCAGGATTGGACGCGCCCGTGGGCTCCTGGAATCGACACCCTGAAGCTGCTGTGGCGCGAAGTTCTCCCCAGTGCGTCGACACTGCAGCGGCTCGGCCGCATCGGCCGCATCGCCATGACGCAGCACCACAACAACCAGAAGATGATTGCCGTGCGCTGCGAGCGCGGCGCCGACATCGCGCAGAAGCTTGGACTGTCGCCCGAGACCGCCGCAGCCATTCACGCGCTGGACGAGCACTGGGACGGCTCCGGCTATCCCAATCGCCTGCGCGGCGAGCAGATTCCGCTGCTGGCCCGCATCCTCGCCGTGGCCCAGCATCTGGATGTGTTCGCCTCCGAGCGCAGCCCCAAAATGGCTATGAAGGTCCTGCGTGACCGCAGCGGACGCTGGTTCGACCCCGCGCTGGTCGAGATCGCCTTCAACCTGGAGGCGGACGGCCTGCTCTGGCATCGCGCGCTGCCCGCGGAGGGCAGCGAGGCCGCTCGCCAGCTGGTCCTGACTCTGGAACCCGACCACGCCGATGGCGTCGGATCGGACGAGATCGACCGCATCTGCGAGGCCTTCGCCGCCGTGGTCGACGCCAAGAGTCCCTTCACCTATCGTCACTCGGTCGGCGTCGCCGAGGTCGCTACCTCGATGGCCACGGCCCTGCAGCTCGCGCCCGAGCGCCTGCAGCTCGTGCGCCGCGCCGCGCTGCTGCACGACCTCGGCAAACTGGCCGTACCCAACACCATCCTCGACAAGGCCAGCGAACTCTCAAAGGACGAGTGGCAGGTCGTCGTCCAGCACCCTCGGCTGACGCGCGAGATCCTGACCCGCATCGAGCCGTTCGCCGAACTCGCCCAGATCGCCGGCGCGCACCACGAGAAGCTGGACGGTACCGGCTATCCCGACCGCCTGACCGCCAGTGATCTGTCCCTCGAAGCCCGCATCGTCGCGGTCGCGGACGTATACCAGGCCCTGACCGAGCGGCGCTCCTATCGCGAAGGCATGTCGCACTCCGAAGCGATGAAGATCCTGCAAGAGTCATCCGGCCATAAGCTCGACTCGCGCTGCATCACCGCGCTGTCGGTCGTACGCGATCCCTGGACCGTCTGGATTCCGACGCTGCAGCCGCCGCGAGCTTCCAGTCCGCGCCGCGGCCGGCGGTCAGACTGGCCGTTTGTCGAGGAACACGCATGGCAGGCGTAAGAAAGCAGGGTGTAGGCAATAGGCATATTGACTACTCCCTACACCCTATTCCCTGTCCTTAACAAAAAGAGTGGCGTTATTCCGAGCTCCCCCCGGAATAACGCCACTATTGGCACCAAAGCGCGACTAGACGTTGGTGGTTAAGGTGGTGCCAATGCCGGTAAATGCGGTGCCGATCTTCGTCCCGAGACTCTTCACGGTTGCGACAGCCGACAGTCCAACCAATGCCGCAGCCAGGGCGTACTCGATTAAGTCCTGCCCTGTCTCGTCGGCGATGAAAGCAACGATCTGCAGCTGCAGGTCCGTCATCTTGTTCTCCTTAGCATCTTGTTTGCGCTGCCCTCTTGGGAGCGGTCGATCGATCTGTCGAGGTCAGCAAGATCAGGGTATCGAGCGCGGAAGTCCGCAACAATGACTCAATCAGGTAAAGGCGATGGCCCATAGGTACCTTTTGCGGTGGTTACCACGGATCACACTGGACTGGATCCCGGTCTGCGTCTCCTACAATGAGACTGTCAGGAGTTCACTCATGCAGTTGTCCGGCGAAATGCTGATCGGCAATGCCAAGGCTGAAGCCTGGCCTACCTGGAAGCAGGACAAGGACGACTCTATCAACTGTGAAAACGATTCAGTCCAATGGCACTAGTCATGGGGCTCAAGCCCCACGTTGATCCCAACAGCAAAAATTGGAAGCTTTCAAGCTTCCCGCCGCGAGCAACAAGGCCTGTGCAACCAGAAAATAGTAGTTTACAAATGCCTGTTTACTCGTAATTACAAACAACAGAAGAGCCAGGCCATAAGCCGCCGCGAAGCTAGCCGGTGTAGCCTGCGCCCGGCGGATGCACCACACCGCAAACGCGATCACCAGCAAAGGCCCAACGCGCTGGAACGCCGGCGAAACTACTGCGAAGCTGAGGGAATCCCAACGAAACGGCTGCGCAAGGTGGAAGAGAACGAGGTCGTGCAGGAGCGCACGCGCATCCCAATTGGCGAACGGAACGACGGTGGCAAGCGCGGCCAAAACCGCACCGCCAAGCAGCTTCCAGTAAGCTCGCCAGCTGAACGAGGGTAGAAGAAACTGTAGGAAGGGCAAGGCCAGAAAATTATATTGCTTGCTGGCCAGAAACAATCCCAACGCAACTGGCAGCCAACGTTTCTTCCTGTAAGCCGCGAACACCGTGCACGAGAGGAGGAGTAAGATCAGCGGCTCGGTCCAGCAGCGATCTTCCATCAAAAAAGTAAGTGGGTCGAGCAGCAGAAAGACCGTAAGATAAAAGCCAAACTTCCCGGGAGTGAAGCTGAAAAGGATAACTCCAGACAAAATGATCGCGAGAATGTAGCTGTAGCGAATATCTCCCAGCAGATATCCAGGCAAGATCCAGGCCAGCGTCAGGGGCGGGTATTGCAGACCGACCTGCACGCGTCCGTCTACCACCATCCCCGGGCCGTAGTATTTGCCGGTCTCCGCCGCGGTATAAGGGTTGGCCTGCGTCTTGCCGAAGGGGTCGATGCCGTGCGCGAGACGCTCGATCGACGTGCGCTGGAAGGTGTAGCAGTCGATATCCCCGGCCGGCACGCGGTGGCAATAATACACCGCGGCGACCACATGCAGCAGCATCAATCCGGCGATGATTCGCTTGCGGAATGCCGGCTCGGTTCCTGCTTCCGGTCCTCCGCCCGCACGAGCGACCCCGGCGATGCCGAGCGCAAATCCGAGCGTCAGAAATCCCAGGCCCGCGACAAGGCTCTCGCCCCAGCCTTCGATGCCGCACATCACCCCGGCGACGACCGCAAAACCGGACGCGGCGAGCAGAGCGCGGGAGGAAAATCGTCTTGTCGAGGCAGTCGGAGGAGACATGCGGGGGCTTCAGTATAGCGGCTCAGCGCAGCAGGCTCAGCCGATAGACGAAGAAGTGTTCGTCGTCGACGTAGCCGCGGTCGAACCTGGCCAGCAGCACCGCCGAGACTCCGCCCTGCGTCAGCGCAGCCTGTTGCGGCGCAGTCAGCATGCGATTCTCAAGCAGGATCGCATCTTTTCCACCGAGCTTCTGCATGCCTTCTATCGTCCGCTCGGGCACGTCGGTCAGGAAGTTGAAGCCATCGCGCCGACGGGCGAACGTAAGCACACGATCGTCGCAGCGGCACTCCAGCTGATACACCGGCCGCTGCAACCGCTCGGGCACGCCGATGATGTTGGTGTCCGGCGTACCCATCAGGGGCATGTCTTCAAGGTGCTGCTGCAGTATCCACTGCGCCGTCGCGTCGTCGTCCACGTAGGGAATGCCCCACTGGTCGTGAATGGCGTATGCGGTCGAGACGACGAGCAGTCCAAACAGCACATAGACGAAGGGCGAGACCGGCTCCGCGCGAAAACGCATCATCCAGAACGCAACCAGCACCGCAATGTAAAGGATGCCGATGTGGCGGACGCCGCCGACGTTCAGGATCATCGAAAACGCCATGCCCGCCAGAGTTACGGCGAGCAGCAGCAGGCTCATGCGGCCGTTCCCGCGAAACGCCAGAAAGAAGAGTAAGAGAAGCGGCGGAAGCAGAAAGGCATGGGGCCAATACTGCGGGTCCGGCCACAGGCTGCTGACGTTCAGGGTCTGCGGCACAAAGGCAAGGCCGATCCAGCGCGCGAAAGCGCTGCCCATGTGCTCGGCGTCGTTGATCGCGGAGAAGGCCTTGCCGGTCGCCGACCAGCCGATGTCCTTCGCCGGCCACAACGTCGCCGCCGAGACCACGACACCCGCGGCGAAGACGGCGACGGCAGCGGCCCTGCGCGCAGTGGGATTCCGTTCCAGCAGATACTCCAGCAGAAACGCCGCCGCCAGAAGGACCCCGGTTACGTCGACATTCGCGAGCAGCGCCAGCCAGACCGCGTTGCGAGCCATGCGCTCCGGCTGCCGCATCCGAAAGGAGACGAAGCAGAGCGCAAACAGCACCTCCAGCCCGTACATGCGGGCCATAACGGTGTACTGGAAGGCGATGTAGTAGCCCAGCAGGATGAGCGCAATCTCCGCCCGGCGAAACGGCGTCTTCAGCGTGAGCATCAGGAAGATGCCGCCGGCGATCGTTCCCTGCACGACTTTCAGCATCCAGACGGCGTGCGTCAGCCTGGAGGCGGCGTAGAGGATGACGTACCAGAGCGCCGGGTGCGCCTCGTAGTGGACGCGGCCCAGCAGCTCGCGCACCGAGCCGCTGCCACATGCGATAGCCCAGGGGTTGATCTCGTCCCGCCACACCTGGTGCCGGACGAGAGCGAAGCAGTAGACGCCGAAAAACGGCAGCATCAGGAGCAGTGTATTCAGCTTTTCAGAACGCTTGAAGGTCGAAGGCATGCCTCCTCAGAGTCTAAAGGATAGCCGTAAAGCACGGCCGTTCGCGAGACCGGGCGCTGAGCCTGGAGTTCACACTCGGGTAAGACGAACGTCTAACGCAACAGCGTGCGGCCATTCTCCCTGCGGAGTCTCCGAAGGCACTGCCGAACGTCGACGAATTCCAACATTCTCCCTTCGGGATATCGATTCGCGATACACTTGGAGGCAGATGAAACAGCAAGGGACGCTCCCGCCATATTGACCCCATCGAATAATCTGGCCGACGATCTGGCGAACAAGGCCCGCGGTCGCGCACGAAGCGCGGCGGCACGGCGACCGCACCCTGCCGGAGCTAACCTAAAGCCCAAAGGCTCAGCAACCTACCTTACGTTCCCAAGGCCGGCGCCGCAGCGCCGCGGATTGACAATCCTGCTGGTTCTGCTTTGGCTGTGCGCGCTGCTTACGGTTCCGGCGCGCAGCAAATTTGAGGTGCCGGCATGGGATGTCTCCATCTATATGCAGGCGGTGCACTCGCTTGCGCTCGGCCACGATCCCTATGCCGATGCCGTCGCGATACAGCAACAGTTCCATAATGAGATGGCGCTGCATCCGGGCGCGCAGGTTCCGTTCAGCTACGTGTATTCGCCCATCACGCTGCCGATCCTGAAGCTGGTTACCCTGCTTCCTTTATGGTTCAGCGGCAGCGTCTACTGGCTTTGTTATCTTGCCGGGCTTCTGGCGCAGATCTGGGGCGGACTTTTTGCAACCGAGGGCAAAGAGCGCCGCTTCTTCCTCTACCTGGCGCCCGTCGCCGCGTTCTTTCCTGGCTTTCTGGCCAGCGACATCCTGTGGAGCGGCAATGTCGCCTTCCTTCTGTATGGCATGGTGCTGGGCTGCGCGATTTTAGGCTGGCGTCGAGGCAACTGGGTCTGGTTTTACGTCGCCGTCGTTCTCGCCTCGTGCGTCAAGGCTCCGTTGCTGAGTTTGCTGGCGATCCCGGTGTTCTCGGCGCGCCGCCAGTGGATTCCGGCGGGAATCTCCGCCGCCGCCGGACTGGCGCTATTCGGGGGGCAACGCTTCGTTTGGCCGTCGCTGTTCCAGCATTATCTGCAGGCCGTCGAGCTGCAATTCAGCTACAACCGCGATTTTGGCTGCAGCCCCGCCGGCCTGTTCAGCGGGTTTCTCTTCGACCGCGGCCTTCCATACGCGCCCGCCAGCTACATCTTCTATCTCTATTACGCTTTGCCGCTGTGCGCCATGCTCTACTTCCTCTCACGCCGGTTCCTGCGTGGCTGCTTCACCCTGCGGCAGTGGATTCCGGTGCTGCTGGTCGGCGTCATCCTGCTGAATCCACGGATCCTGGAATATGATGAGATCGTTCTGGCGCTGCCGCTCAAGCTGATAGAATGGCTCTTCGCGGCGTCATACCTGAAGACCAGGTGGGCGATCGTGGCGGTCGCGGGCGTGTTCCTGGCGGCGAACTGCATCGCCTACCAGAACTGGAATGTCTGGAAGCTGACCGAGGGGCCGCTGCTGGTAGTCTTCTTCCTGCTGGGCTGCTGGAACCTGCTGCGGCAGACGGGCACATCCGTCAGAACAGGCAGGGGCGCGGTGGTGAAGGAGTGGGAGGCCGCGCATCAGGGTGTGCCGACCATGCAGATGCAGGCTTCGGAAGTGCGTTAGTCTCGTCGCGTTTTGAAAGGGCGGGGTCCCAACCCTCTGACTGCCCCTGACATTCTTCCTGGGACTACGGCCTTTCTTCGTAGCCGGCCGCTGGTTCATCGTTTTTTGTCATTCCCGAAGGGAATCTGCGTTTAGAATCGCAGCTAATCTCGGCGGAAACCGGCGTAGTCTCAGGCAAGCCTCTGCCAGGTCTGGCGCAAGGATTCCGCTTCTTCAAAAGATCTCGGCAACTGTGGCTGCCGCAGACGCGGATTCCCTTCGGGAATGACAAACCAGGATGCACAGGCGCCCACAGCAAAGAGAAGGCGCTACAGGGCGAGGGAATTTCGTTGCTGTTTACGGCAGGAGTGAAATCCAGCCTTTCAAAGCAAGTCCTTAGTAATCCCGCCCAATCAACTCATCATACGTTCCGCGCACAACCTGATAACATTCACAGCTAAGCGCCTCCAGCCCGGTCCGATCCACGATCCGCACCCGTCCGCGCGAATAGTCGATCAGGCCCTTGCGCTGCAGTTCTCCGGCCGCCACCGTAACCGTCGATCGTCGGGAGCCGAGCATCTGCGCCAGAAACTCCTGCGTAATCTGCAGCGAATCTGTCTGGGTGCGATCCGCCGCGGTCAGCATCCAGCGCGCAAGGCGCATATCCACCGAGTGCAGGCGTCCGCACAGCACCGACTGCGCCATCTGGACCATCTGCATGTAGAGGAACGAGTAGACGAGCTGCGCGAAACGGCCGCCCTTCAGAAACTCCTCGCGCAAAACCCCCATGCGAACGCGCAACCCCGTGCCCGCGCCCTGCATAATGACCGAATGCGCCATCTGCTTGTGCCCCAGCAGGCCGCAGACCCCGGCGAAGCCTTCGCGACCCACTACGCCGACTTCGACGGACTCACCCTTTTCGGTCAGCGAGTCGACCGAGATGAGTCCGGAGACTGGAAAGTAGGCGAACTCCAGCGGCTGATTCGGCTCTGAAAGCCTCATCCCCAGGGGAAGATCGACCGGCACCAGATACCGTGAGATGGCGCGAAACTGCTCGTCCGGCATCTGCTGCAGAATGAGATTGCGCGGTCGAGGCGTGTCTGGTTGTTGATTTGCTGCCCGGCCAATTTCCAAGGAGTCGCTTTCTCAAACTCCGCAGCCGACTGGCGAGCATGTCACATACATACGCTCAGTCTAAACGGGCTACAGAGATGACTTCAAGCTACGCGTATTTGCCGCTGGAGTCTGTCATGTATCGCACAATCACGACCGATTCCACCGCGATCCTTAGATACTGGATCGATACCTCGGTCGCCCGGCCATCTACGCGACCTTCAAAGAACGGTCGACGTGTTTGGCACGCGGGCGGAGTTTTTCGAGTTCTTCTGGATCATATACAGCAGTGGTTCCATCGGAAAACCGGACCAGAACTTCGTTATCGACGAAGTCGGTGTTGATGATGTGCAGCAGTCTGGGGATGGACATGGCACTCTCCGTTGTTCGAATCTGGGTTGGCGCGCTGGTGAGTCGTCTTACCTCATTGGCGTTTAAACAAGATGGAATTCCCGGTGTTGAGCTTTCGATTCGAGAGTCGCACGTCAGGTTGCTCAGGATCGTATTCTTTTGCTCTTAATTCGTAGTTTCGATAAAAACGTTTGTTGTCTTCCTCCGCGATAGAATGAACTTTTGCACCCATCGCCCCGAAATGGGGGCCGGAAGGCACCACACACGTCATGCAACGCTGGTCGAAGCTCTTCATCCCCACTCTGCGCGAAGCGCCCACCGACGCCGAGGTCGCAAGCCATAAGCTGCTGCTGCGCGCCGGCTACATCCGCCAGCTCGGCGCGGGCATCTACTCGTACCTTTTCCTGGGGAGTCGCGCGATCAACAAGATCGTCGCCATCATCCGCGAAGAGATGGATACCATCGGGCAGGAGTTCCTGCTGCCGACCCTGCACCCGCGCGAGATATGGGAAGAGTCCGGCCGCTGGGCTGGCATGGGCGAGAATATGTTCCGCCTGCAGGACCGCAAGGGCGCCGACCTCTGCCTCGGCATGACCCACGAGGAGATCGTCACCTCCATCGCGCGCAACGAGCTGCGCAGCTACAAGCAGCTGCCGCAGATCTGGTACCAGATCCAGACCAAATTCCGCGACGAGCCGCGCCCGAAATCCGGCCTGCTGCGCGTGCGCCAGTTTTTGATGAAGGACGCCTACTCGATCGACCTCGACGCTGCCGGGCTCGACATTTCCTACAACAAGCACGATGCCGTCTACCGCCGCATCTTCGACCGCTGCGGTCTGGAATACGTCGCCGTCGAGGCGGATTCGGGCGCGATGGGCGGATCGCAGTCGCAGGAGTTCATGGTCTACACCGAGGCCGGCGAAGACCTGATCGCCAGCTCGGCCTCGGGCTACGCCGCCAACCTCGAAAAGGCGACCAGCCGGCTCGCGCCCGTGGACGATCTGGAACCCACCGGCGACGGTCTGCCGGAGCTCGTCTACACGCCCGGCCTCGGCGCGATCGCCGATGTGACCGCGTTCTTCGGCATCCACGCCTCGCAGGACATCAAGTGCGTCGCCTTCATGGGCGAACCCCCAACGAAGACCTTGTCATCCTCCGGAGAACCTGCTTTTGTTTTGCGCCCCGTCGTAGCCTTCCTGCGCGGCGACCACCAGGTGAATGAGACCAAGCTGAACGCCATCGCCGGTACCGTGGAGCTGCGCCCCATGCTGCCCGAGGAGCTTGAATTATTCATCGGCGGCCCTGCCGGCTTCCTCGGTCCGGTCGGCATCTCCGAGGTGATGACCGGAGGCTCGCTGAACGGCCTGAAATCCGGCAATCCCCTCGAAAAACTCAAAGGCGTCTCCCGCGACCACTCGGCGGAGGGCCTTAAAACCATCGTCGTCATGGATCTCGGTCTCGAAGGCCGCAAAAACCTCGTCGGCGGCGCTAACAAGCTCGACTTTCACTTCCGCAACATCACCCCGGCGCGCGACTTCACGCCAACGGTCATCGCCGACATCCGCAACATCAACGAGGGCGAACTCGACCCTATCGGCGGCCAGCCGCTGCGCCTCGGGAAGGCAGTCGAGATCGGCCACATCTTCAAGCTCGGCCAGAAGTACACCAGCTCCATGCACTCGTCTGTTCTGGACCGTGACGGGAAAGCCGTCACTCCAACTATGGGCAGCTACGGGATCGGCGTCGAGCGCATCCTGACCGCGGCGATCGAGACCAGCGCCGCCAAACACCGTGGCGAGGCCTACACGCTTCCCTTCTCCATCGCGCCGTTCCAGGTAATCGTCACCATCACCAACATCAAGGAAGCCGCGCTGGTCGGGGCCGGAGAAAAGGTTGCCGCCGAGCTCGACGCCGCCGGCTTCGACGTGCTGCTGGACGACCGCGACGAGCGCGCCGGCGTCAAGTTCAAGGACGCCGATCTGATCGGAGTTCCGTTCCGCGTCGCCATCGGCCGTTCGCTCGCTGCGGGCAAGGTGGAGTTCCTCAACCGGTTAACAGGTGCCACTAACGACATTCCGATGTCCGAAGTAGTCCAACAGCTACAGTCCGCACGAACAACGCACAACGAATAACGTCTTCCCTATGCCCGTAAAAGTAAAGATCGGCCCCAATGCGCGGAAAGGCGGCTTCTTCTGGCGCCTCTTCCGCCTGACCCTCATCGCGGTCCTCTTCTGCGTGCTCGTCGGCACGGCGGTTTTCTTCTACTACTACCGCGAGTACCAGCTGCTGGTAGACGACCGTCTCGCCGCCGGCCCCATCTTCGCCTCGGTCGCGCAGATCTATGCCGCGCCGCAGGAGGTCCGCGTCGGCCAGCACCAATCCGTCGCTTCGATCGCCGCCGCGCTCAAATCCGCCGGCTACAACAGCAACCCCGAACTCGGCACCTTCGACCTGCGCGAGAACTCGGTGCTGATCAAGCCTGGGCCGCAATCCTATCTGGCGCCCGACGGCGCGACCATCGCGGTCGAGGACGGCATCGTCGCATCGATCACGGCGGAAAACGGCGTCTCGCTGCAGGGCTACAAGCTGGAACCGCAGCTCATCACCGCGCTTTCGGAAGACAAGAACCGCACCAAGCGGCGGCTGGTGAAATACGACGAAATTCCTCCCCAGCTTGTGCAGGCGGTCACCGCAATCGAGGACCGCAGGTTCTTCGAGCATGGCGGAATCAACTACGCACGCACCGCCAAATGCGCGTTTCAGGACGTCGTGACGCACCGCAAAACCTGCGGTGGTTCCACCCTGACCCAGCAGCTCGCCAAAAACTTCTTCCTTACCCCAGACAAGACCATAAAGCGCAAGCTGGCCGAGCTGATGATTACTTTTCAGCTCGAGTCGCGCTTCACCAAGCCGCAGATCTTCGAGATGTACGCCAACGAGATGAACCTCGTGCATCGCGGCTCGTACGAGATCAACGGCGTCGGCGAAGCCTCGCAGACGCTCTTCGGCAAGGATCTGAGCCGGCTCGACCTGGCGCAGATGGCGACCATCGCCGCGCTCTTCCAGAACCCCAGCTTCCGCAATCCCTATCGCCATCCCGATCGCGCCATCGAGCGCCGCAACCTGGTGCTCGACTCCATGGTCGAGACCGGCGCCATCACCGAAGATGAGGCGTCGCGCGCCAAGGCTGAAGGCATCGGCCTGACCCAGTCCAACGTCGACGCCGGCGAAGCTCCCTACTTCGTCGATCTGGTTCACGACCAGATCGCGCAGCGCATCTCCGATCAGGATATCGCTCACCAATCGCTGCGCATCTACACCTCGCTCGACCCGCAGCTGCAGCGCGTTGCGTCTGAAGCGGTCGAGACGGGCATGCGCAATGTCGACGAGCTCGTCCGCAAGACCCACGGCAAGCAGCCCGGCCCGATCGACTACCCGCAGGTCGCGCTGGTCGCGCTGAACCCGCACACCGGCCAGGTATTGGCCATGGTGGGCGGGCGCAACTACGGCGTCTCGCAGCTGAATCACGCCATGGCGGAGCGGCCGACGGGCTCCATCTTCAAGCCGTTCGTCTACGCCACGGCCTTCAACACGTCGCTGCTCGGCACGAATCTCGACGGCAACGGCGTCTTCACCGCGGTCACGAAGCTGAACGACGATCCGCAGGACTTTGGCGGAGGATACATGCCCGGAAACTTCGAACGAGGCGAGTATCCCGGCATGGTCGCAGCCGCCGACGCGCTCGCACACTCGCTCAATATCGCCACCATCGCGCTGGGTCAGAAGGTCGGCTTCGAGAATGTCGCCGCGCTGGCTCGCAGTGCCGGCATCGTCAACGCGCGCGGAACTCCGTCCGTCGCCATCGGAACCTACAACGCCACGCCGGTCGATATGGCGGGAGCCTATACCGTTTTCGCCAACTACGGCGTGCACCTGACGCCGTGGCTGCTGGCCAGCGTGCGCAACCTGAACGGCGATATCGTCGCCGACTTCGCACCGACCGCAAAGCAGGTGCTCGACCCCAAAGTCGCCTACCTGACCCAGTCGCTGCTGGAGGGCGTAATCGACCGCGGCACCGGAATCGGCGTCCGCGCCCGCGGCTTTACCGCACCGGCGGCCGGCAAAACGGGCACCTCGCATGACGCATGGTTCGCCGGCTACAGCTCGAACCTGATCTGCGTCATCTGGGTCGGCAACGACGACTACACGTCAGTTAATCAGCGCAATCTGCAGGGATCGCTGCTGGCCGCGCCCATCTGGGCCGAGTTCATGAAGCGGGCGATCACCCTGCCCGCCTACTCCGACATGCACGGGTTCACCAAGCCCTCCGGCGTTACGGACATTCGCATCGACAGGGTAACCGACCTGCCCGCGGATTCGAGCTGCCCGAACGACTTTACCGCGGCGTTTCTCGACTCAACCATCCCTGGCGGCACCTGTTCGCGCATGTCGCAGTCCGGACAGCAGATCGTGAACCAGATGCTGAACGGCGCACCGCCGCCCCCGCCGCCGATACCGCCACAGTGAGTTGTACCGACTTTTAGCGCACGCGATTGAGGCCCAAAGGCCCGCTCTATAGCAGCCTGGGGCGACGCCCCAGCATTCCGGTTGCACGTAAGCCGGAGGGCTGAAGGCCCTACCCAATTCAGGCACGAAAGTACGGCTCGCAACCGGTTAGGATAGGACCATGGATACCAAGGTAATTTTTCAGGATGCGGATACTTTTGCAACGGCCATGCTGGCGGTCTTCGCGGTGGATCTGGCAACGGGCAGAGACGCCGAGCCGATGCCGGTTGTGCTGACGACATCGGATGCAATTACGAACGCCGCGGCAAAGTTTCTGCGCTCGGGTGAGTTCAAGGCCGGCGTGGGCGAGACGCTGCTGCTGCATGCGCCGGCGGGGCTGAAGGCGGAACGGCTGCTGATCGTCGGCCTGGGCAAGGCGAAGACGCTGTCGGTGGACGAGGTTCGCAAGGGCGCTGGCGCGGCCGTGCGTGCGGCCAAACCAAGGGCCATCCGCGATATAGCGATTGCGTTTCCGGAGGATCGCGCGCTCAGCGACGAGCACCTCGACGACCTGCCCTGCACCATGACGGCGCGGGCGCTGATCGAGGGCGCGGAGATCGCCGAGCCGGACTGGGACACATATCGCAGCGATCGCAAGGACATGGCCGTGCGCCGGCTGACGCTGATCGCGAAGGAGAGCGAGGCTTCCACGAAGGCGGAGATCGAAGAGGGATTTGCGGAAGGTTTGATCTACTCTTCCGCGCAGAACTTCGCTCGGCAGCTTGTTAATGAGCCGGGCAATGTGCTGACGCCCAGCGAGCTTGGCCGGCGCGCCAAGGCTATGTGCGATGAGGCGGGAATGGCCTGCACGGTCTCCGGCATGGACACGCTGCTGGAGTTGAAGATGGGTGCGTTTGCGGCCGTCGCGCAGGGCTCGGCCGAGGCGCCCGCGCTGATTGTGATGACCTACACGCCCGCCGGCGGTGTCGCCGCTGGTGCGCCCGTGATGGGGCTGGTCGGCAAGGGGATTACCTTCGATACCGGCGGCATTTCTATCAAACCGGCAGACCGCATGGAGCTGATGAAGTACGACATGGCCGGCTCGGCGGCAATGATCGGCGCGATGCACGCCATTGCGAGGCTGAAGCCGAAGGTGAAGGTGATTGGCGTCGTCTGCTCAGCCGAAAACATGCCGGACGGCAAGGCATTCAAGCCGGGCGACGTGGTGACAGCGATGAGCGGCAAGACCATCGAGATCATCAATACCGACGCCGAGGGCCGGCTGGTGCTGGCCGATGGCCTGCACTATGCGAAGACGCTGGGCTGCACGCATCTGGTGGACGCGGCGACGCTGACCGGCGCGTGCGTGGTAGCGCTCGGGCACAACAACGTCGGGCTGTTCGCGAACGACGAGACGGCGTGGGAGAAGTTCATGGCTGGCGTGCCGAAGTCGGGAGAAAAGTTCTGGCGGCTGCCCTGTACCGACGACTATCGCGAGCAGATCAAGAGCCAGATCGGAGACATCATGAACTCTGGCGGACGGGCCGCGGGAGCAGTCACGGCGGCGATGTTCCTGAAAGAGTTCGCGGGCGAGACGCCGTGGATTCACCTCGACATCGCAGGCTGCGCATGGAACGAGGAGTTGAAGCCGTGGCTGCCCAAGGGGCCGACAGGGATTGCGGTAAGGTCGATCGTGGAGTGGGTGCGAGGATACGGGGCTTAATAAGGGAATGAAATAGAAAGAGCCGCCCCAGGACGAGGCTGCTCTTTCTATTGCACCGGTTTAGTGAGGCTTCCTGGCTGCCGGGCGAGCGGCGGGCTTAGCCGAAGTGGCCTTCGCTGCTTTGGCCGGGATCACCTCGCCGTCGCTCATGATGATCATGATTGGGTCAGGAGTGTAGGAGGTCCAGGTGCCTGCCAGCGTCACAGTTTTGCCCGGAGCGAGCGATGCAATCGCGGCATCGTAGTCCGCTTTGGCTTTCGTGTAGGCTGCCGTTTTCACCTTCGGAACGGCAGGAGCTTCAAGCGGCTTCATGTTGAAGGTGAAGTCGGCCTTCTTATCCTGGATCGCGCCATCCGAAACCGCAACCTTGACGACAGTTGGCGAGTCGGCCGGCGTAGCTTCGATTACGACAGCGCCGGGAATTTCCACCGCCTTGCCCTTGAACGCGTCCCACACCTTGGCCTTGTTGGCGTCGCTTCCGTACTGCAGCACGTACTCACGATCGCTCACGGCCATCTTAGGAATTTCATCCTCTTTGGTGTCGGCCATCAGCTTGTCGGCCTGGTCTTTATCCGTCGGAGCAGGCGTGACGGTTGCGGCAAAACCATCTGGTGGATCCGGGTTAGCCTTGGCAGCGGCGATGACGGCGTCATACGCAGCATCCTTGGGCCCGTGATAGCGTTTGTAGCAATAATCAGCCAGCGGCTGAAGCTGCGGTTTGAACTGGTCGGGCGCGAGCGCCGCGGCGCGAGTCGCGTAGAACGTGCAGCTGATCAGGTCGGGCGGAGTCAACATGCGATAGGCCTGCGCCATCGAGAAATCTTCCTGAAGCGCGGCTGGCGTGGTCAGCTGTGCAGGCGGCATCGCGCCCAACTCAGCCTTATACGCGTCGATCGCGGCTTTTCCGTCCTTGTTGTTCAGCGCGTCCTCGCCGATAGTGCTGTAAAAGGTAGTCGTCGCCAGTAGTTTCTGAGCGGCCCACTGGTCGTCCGGCACGCCGTCCGGCTTCTTGATGTTGGGGAGCGCGGCCAATCCACGCTTCGCATAACCGGCGGCACCATCAAGGGCAGTAGTCTTCGTGGCGGCATCGCTCTTGGGATCTTCGCCAACCTGCTTGCGGAACGCCACGTTGATGAAGTACGCCTGGAGATTGTTGGGGTCGACCGCCAGCACATTATCCGCCGCGGTCTCCGCCTTGGTCGGATCGACCGAGCTGTAGTCGAACATGATCTTCAGCAGCACATAGTTCTTCACGCTGGACTTCGGATACTTGGCCAGGTAGGCCTCGAGCGCCGGCGCCTGCTCGGCCGGCTTGCCTTCGAGCTTGTCCATCGCGGCGGAATAATCGTTCTGTTCGGCTTGATCCATCACGATCTGGCCGGTGGCCGGAGCCTGGGCGAACGCGGCAGCTCGGAAGGGGAACGGGGTCAATGCCACCAGGGCCAGGAAAGACGAAACTGCTGCCTTATTCATTCAGTACTCCTCGTAATGGTTCCGAATCTTGTATGAGTGTCTCATCATCCCGATGAGCATCTGTGAATTTCAATATATCTCTAATTTCATCAGACTTTATCAGGGATGATTTCGTTGCACGGATGAACCCGTTGAAAGTGCGCGAGCTGGAAAACATTTCCGGGGATGGGCCAATGAGCGAATTATAGAAACGAGTTGGAATTGGTGCAAGTTGCAACGCAAATCGGTGGGATGGCCAAGGGAGAATCCCGTTTATCAAAACTTCCGTTTCAGGTTTGCCGTGACCAAATGCTTCGCTGCACCCGATGCTGGGCAATCGCCCTCCTTATCCACAACAGGTTGGGTATCCCTTGTTGATTCCCTCCTCGGCGACCGCTAAAGTCGATTCAAGCGCAATGCGGTGGAAGCCGTGCGCGCGTCTATAAGGAAAGTCCATGCTCAAGCTCAAAAAAGTCCAGATCCTCGGCTTCAAGTCGTTTTGCGATCGCACCGAGGTGCAGTTGGCCGGCTCCGGAATCGCCGCCATCGTAGGCCCCAACGGCTGCGGCAAGTCGAACATCTCGGACGCCATCACCTGGGTTTTGGGTGAGCAGAGTGCCAAAAGCTTGCGC
>CAXTMK010000059.1:0-10751 GCA_964245315.1 uncultured Acidobacteriaceae bacterium
TCCCTGTACAGCCCCGCGTATCCCAAAAAGCCCCCAACCCAGTAGTTTGGGGCAGCATACATCGCGCCTTGTCCAGCGCGGTGAGCGGGTTCGACCACACGCAAACGGCCGACCCGAAAGGTCGGCCGTTTCCCATTTCTTTATTACCAAAAGGGATCTGCTTCTCGCTGTTACGCGGCTTTCGGCGCCAGCACAGCTGCCTTCACGCGTGCATTCAAGCGGCTCTTGTAGCGGCTCGCGGTGTTCTTATGCAGGATGCCCTTCTGCACGCTCTTATCCAGCAGGCTCGCGGTTGCGCTGTAAACTTCCATCAATCCCTTAGGCTCGCCCTTGGCGATGGCCTCGCGCAGGGTGCGCAGCGTGCCGCGCAGCTTGCTCTTGTTGGAACGGTTATTTGCGGTCTTCGCCACAGTCTGACGGGCGCGCTTCAACGACGAAACATGATTTGCCATGAGAACTCTTTTCTATATAGCCCGGCATACGCCCTGGGCAAAATGGATTGCAGTTCGAAGCCGGCCAATTTCACGGCCCCGCAACACTCCCCGCAATCCCTGATTCTACGGATTTCTACCGCCGCCGTCAATCAATGCTCCCTTTTCAGATTGAAAGCTCACAGCCACCACTCGCTCAGCAGCAATCATGAAAGGGTTGGGGGCAGGCGCAAGTACCCTGGGCGACGTACATAGGAGCGGACAGACGGGTCATTTGTTGTAAGTCCGCAAAGCCTGCGCTTTATCGAACGATTCATAGGGCACGAATGGCGGCACTGTCCTCCTTGACTGCTACAGAAGGTTCATCGTGGATTCATCGTCCTTTCATAAAGCCCTGCTGAACTATGCAGCATGCGCAAATTCTGGAATAGCTTTGTTCAGACGTTCGTTGTCCTCATTGTGTGTCTCTTTCTCTCTCCGCTGACAAACCTGCACGCCCAATATGAAAATGGCAGCCTGCTGGGCACAATCCATGACTCGACCGGAGCGCCGATACCGAACGCAGACGTAAGGGTGCTGAACACTGCTACGGGTATTGCCACGGCCGCGAAAACCGACGCGCAGGGAAACTACGATGTACCCCAGCTGCGCGTA
This sequence comes from uncultured Acidobacteriaceae bacterium, assembly GCA_964245315.1. Lineage (GTDB taxonomy): Bacteria > Acidobacteriota > Terriglobia > Terriglobales > Acidobacteriaceae > Edaphobacter. The sequence continues at coordinate 1,086 of CAXTMK010000059.1, forward strand.
GGTGTGTACACCATTACCGCTTCCTCTCAGGGTTTCTCCAAAGCTGTCGCGGAAAACATCACCATCTCCGTCGGCAATCGGCAACGCATCGACCTCAGTCTGAAGGTCGGCGCTACGGAGACTTCGGTCGAGGTGTCGGGCGTCGAGGTGCAGATCGAGACGGAGTCGAGCCAGCGCGACCAGACGATTACGAACTATCAGTCCGAAGCCCTGCCGCTGGTGAATCGCAGCTATACCGATCTTCTTGGACTGGTCACCGGCGTGCGCCAGGCTCCGACCGCTGCAACGACATCGAGCAACGGCAACAGTTTGACACGGCAGGGCGCATATAACGTGAACGGGCAGCGCTCGGTGTTCAACAACTTCCTGCTGGACGGCATGGACAACAACTCCTATGGCGAGTCGAATCAGGGCTTCGATAACCAGATCATCTCGGTGCCGCCGGACTCGGTGGAGCAGTTCAGCGTGGTGACGAATAACGAGAGCGCGGAGTATGGCCGCAGTTCGGGAGCGACGGTGAACGTGGCGTCGAAGTCGGGCGGCAACAGTGTGCATGCGACGGCGTACGACTTCATTCGCAACACCGATCTGAACTCGGCCGGATACTTCAAGCCGACGCTGATCGGCACGGCCGGCGCGGTGCCGTTTCGCAAGCCGACCAGCAATCGCAACCAGTTCGGCGGCAACGTGGGCGGCCCGATCATCAGGGACAAGCTCTTCTTCTTCCTGGACTATGAGGGTCTGCGCGCGATCACCAAGCCGCTGTTCGTGCTGACGCTGCCTACGCAGAATGAGCTGAACGGCATCCTCGTGGTTCCGGTCAGGAACCCCATCACCGGCGTCACCTATCCGGCCAACACGCCGATCCCCACCGGCGCCTTCAACCCGCTTTCGCTGCAGATCGTCAACGCCTTCAAGAACATTGCGGGTCTGCCGGTGAGCGGATCCGCCACCACCGGCCAGAACGCGGACGATTACAGCGTGCAGGTACCGTTCCGCGACTATGGCGACAAAGGCGATCTGCGGCTGGACTACACTGCCAGCCCGAAGTCAAGCTACTTCCTGCGCATCAGCGACCGCAAGGAGACGGGCACAAACTTCCCGACGATCCCGCTTCCGCTGGAAGGCCAGACCGCCGGCCCGCAGCGCATTCTGGATCAGCAGGTCGCGATCGGTTATACCGGCATCCTGAGTGCGAACCGTGTCCTGGATCTTCGTCTCGGAATTTCGAAGACCAAGGCAGGCAAGACGCCGCTGAGCGCGGGCACGGCGCCGTTCCCGATTCCGGGCCTGCCGACTCAGCCGTCAGTGGCTGGTGGCCTTCCGGCGATCAGTATCTCGGGAGGCTTTACCGCGTTCGGACGCCAGACGACAAACCCGCAATTTCAAAATCCGTCGCTGGTCGATCCCAAGGTGAACTACACCTGGGTGCTGCACAGCCACTCGCTGAAGTTCGGCTATGAGTACGAGAAGGTCTGGATGGGCGTGCTGGATAACAACCCGCTGTATGGCTCGTTTACCTACGGCGGCGGTTTCAGCGGGAGCAAGGTTGCGGACGGATATTTCGCTGACTTCCTGTTCGGCACGACAAGCGCCTACGCGCTCGCGAACTACTTTGAGGCGCATCTGCGCGAGACGCTGCACAGCGCCTATGCCCAGGACGACTGGAAGGTGCGGCGCAACCTGACGGTGAACCTGGGCGTGCGCTGGGAATATGGCTCGCCATACTCGGAGCAGCACAATTACATCTCGAACTTCGATCCGTCTTCGCAGACGGTGTTTACGCTGTCGCCGGGCGCGGTTGCGGGCAACGGCATTACGCCCACCAGCGGGAGCGGTGTTTACGGCAAGACGCTGGTCAACCCCGACCTGAACGACTTCGCTCCGCGAGTGGGCTTTGCGTATGCGCCGACCCCGAACCTGTCCGTGCGGGGCGGCTTTGGAACCAGCTACGTGCACTACACGCGCGCCGGCTCGGGCGATATCCTGGCGATCAACGCTCCGCAGGCGCAGTTCGCCTCGGTGACGCAGGTTACGCCGACAACCACCAACCACTGCGCAACGCCGCTGCCGGCGCAGATCATTCCGACCAACTCGACGACGGAAAGCTGCTACGTGACTTCGGACCAGGGCTTTCCGAGCGCGCTGGCGACAAGCTTCAATCCCGCGACCGACAACATCACCTACATCCCGAAGAACACGCGCGACAGCTACGTGGAGAACTACTACCTGGCGGTGCAGCAGCAGCTGTTCAAGAACGGGCTGATCGACGTGGCGTATGTGGGCAACCATGGACTGAAGCTGCAGGGATTCATCAACGGCAACCAGCGCAACATCTCGTCGACCGGCACGTACTCGCGGCCGTTCGCCAACTGGCCTTCGGACATAACCGAGGCGCTGAACGAGTTCTACTCGAACTACAACTCGCTGCAGGTGCGGTATGAGCAGCGCATGGTCGCCGGGCTCACGCTGCTGAACAGCTTTACCTGGGAGCACTCGCTGGATAACGCCAGCGCGTCGCTCGAAGGCAACACGCCTTCGCCGCAGGATGCAAACAACATCGCGGCGGACTATGCGCAGTCGGACTACAACCTGCCCATCGCCAACATCACCAGCCTGGTCTACGACGTGCCTTACGGACGCGGCCGCAACCACGGCCACGACCTGAATCCGTTCCTCGATGCGTTCATCGGCGGCTGGCAGGTGAGCGCGATCAACACCGCGCAGGCGGGCACGCCGTTCAACATCGGCTACTCGCCGAACAGCGCACAGCTGGCCTCGACGCAGATCACGGCAAACTATCGCGGCGTAAACCTCTACCGCCCCAATCGCGTTCCCGGTGTGCCGCTGACGCAGGGGCGCTCCGTGCAGCAACCGATCACGGGATACATCCAGTACATCAACTACAACGCGATCGCGCTGCCGGCGATCAACAATGCGGCCGGCGTGCTGCAGTCGCCGTTCGGCAATCTCTCGCGCAACCCGGGCCGCACGCCGGCGTTCTACGAGACCGATCTGGACCTGAACAAGCGCTTTTCAACACCGATCGAAGGGTTGAAGGTTGAGTTCCGTTCGGAGCTCTACAACATCTTCAATCACACCAACCTGTACCTGCCTTCGAGCCCGACCGGCACGCAGGGAGGCACTCCGACCAGCGGCGGCATCATCACCAGCACCTTCACTCCACGCGTCGTCCAGTTCGGCCTGAAGATTCTCTACTAGCTCTTCGACCCATCCCAGGCGGCCTACCCCGAGTAGGCCGCTTTCCTTTTTGCTTCAGGAAAGATCAGCATGCAAATCGTCAGGTTCATCCTCATCTCCGCTCTGATCTCCGGCGCCGCCCAGGCCCAGAGACCGTCCGTTCTGCTCATCTCCATCGACGGCATGCGTCCGGACTACGTCACGCGCGCCGAAGAGCATCATCTCCGCGTTCCAACGCTGCGCGGCATGATGCAGTCGGGAAGCTTCGCGGAGGGCGTGACGGGTGTCTTCCCAACCGTCACCTATCCCAGTCACACGACACTCGTCACCGGCGTCTGGCCCGCGCGGCACGGCATCGTCAACAACCGGCGCTTCGATCCTGAGGACAAGATGGGCGGCGCCTGGTACTGGTACGAAGACCAGATCAAGGTGCCCACCCTCTGGTCCGTCGCGCATGCAGCGGGACTGTCGACCGCGAGCGTGGGCTGGCCCGTTACCGCGGACGCAAAGGATATCGATTTCCTGATTCCGGAGTACTGGCGCGCCAGCGTCTCCGACCCAACCAACACCGATGACCGCTTCCTGATGAACGCCCTCTCGCGTCCGGCGAACGAGCTTGAGCGCATCGCGGCGCGTATCGAAAAGCCGTACATGCAGGGCAATGAAACCACTCTCGAAGGCGACGAGACCAAGACCGAATATGCACTCGACATTCTGAAACAGCATAAGCCGAAGTTCATGACCATCCATTTAAGCTCTCTCGACGAAGAGGAGCACCTGCACGGACCCTTCAGCGCCGAAGCCAACGAGGATCTGGAGCGCTTGGACGGCATGGTCGCAAGACTCATCGCGCAGGAGCGGGCGAACGATCCCAGGTCGATTGTCGCCATCGTTTCAGACCACGGGTTTGCGGATATCGATCATCAGCTGAACATTGGCGCGGCCTTCCTTGAGGCCGGTCTCATGCAACCCGCATCGCCTGACCACGCCGCCACATGGCAGGCGCAGCCCTGGTCGCTCGGCGGCATGATCGCCGTCATGCTTCACAATCCGTCCGACCCCTCGGTGCGGCAGAAAGTAAAGGCGCTCCTCGACAAGCTGGCGACCGATCCTGCCAACGGCATCGAGGCCATCCTGGACGCCTCGCAGGTTGCCGCTCTGGGCGGTGTACCCGAAGCCTCCTTTGTCCTGACTCTGCGCAAGGGATACATCCCTGGAGCGAATCTATCCGGTACCCTTGTGACGTCAATTCCAGGACATCACGGAACTCACGGCTACAATCCTCACACCGTGCCGGAGATGCGCGCCTCGTTCTTCCTCTCAGGGACCGGCGTCGCACGCGGCAAAAATCTCGGAATCGTAGATATGCGCAGCATCGCTCCTACCGTGGCAAAGCTGCTTGGGATCAACCTCCCGGACGCAAAACAAGCACCCATCGCTATGAGGTGAGGGGCGCTCCAGAGTTAAAGCGGTGCACGCACCCCGAAGAGCGGGCCACAATCGCATCAGCCGAAGGGCAGTCGTTCTAGACTAGAAGCAGGCTGGGTGCGGTCGAGTCTGACCAATCCAATCTGCTCGGTCGATGTGTCCTGGAGAATGGAGCTAAGAGCCGGGCGGTGCCGCAGGAACGGTCGCGGGCGGAGCAGTCTGCACAGGCGCCGGAGGAGTGGGCGGCAGCTTCACGCCTCCGTCGGGATCGTCCGGATCGGCATCATCCGGGGCGGGCTGCTTTGGCGGAGTGCCCTCCGAGAGCGGCACCGCCAGCACCTTCTTGGGCGCGTTGGCCGCCGGGAAGGCTTCGTCGTCTTTCCCCGCGATAGCCGCGCGCATGAAGTCCATCCACATCGGCAGCGCTGCCTGCGCACCGGTCTCCTTCGCGCCCAGCGACTGGCGGTCGTCGAAGCCGATCCACGTCCCGCAGGTGACGGACGGCGAAAAGCCCACAAACCAGGCGTCGGTATAGTCGTTCGTCGTGCCGGTCTTGCCGCCCAAAGGATGGTTCAAACTGGCTGCAGCTGCGCCGGTCCCATAATGCGTGACGGCCTGCAGCAGGATCATCATCTGGCGCGCGACATCGACCGAGATGACCTCCTTCACCTCGGGATTGTGCGTCTCCAGCGGCACGCCGTTAGGCTGCGTCACCTGGCGGATGTAGTGCGGCTCGATGCGTATGCCGTCGTTGGGGAAGACGCTGTAGGCGCCTACCTGCTCGGCCAGCGTGATGTCAGCCGCGCCGATGGCGATGGGCAGGAACGGCGGCAGCGGGCTCACGATCCCGAAGCGCTGGGCGACCTCGATAACCTTGCGGATCCCCACGTGGTCGGCCAGCTTGAGCGCGGGGATGTTGCGCGACTCGGCGAACGCCATGGTCAGGGTCATCGCGCCCTTCCAGTCGGGCTCGTAGTTGTGCGGCGTGTAAGGGCCATTGGGCGTGTAGAACGAGACCGGGCCGTCGACGACGATATCGCTGATCTTTGCGCCGTTCTCGATGGCCGTCGTGTAGACGTAGGGCTTGAACGAAGAGCCGACCTGGCGCTGCGACTGCGTGGCGCGATTGAACTGCGACAGCGCGAAGTCGCGCCCGCCGACCATCGCGATCACCTCGCCGTTCTCGTTGTTCACGGCCATCATGCTGGCCTGCACGCCGGAGTCCTGCTGGAGCGTGGCCTTGATACCGTCGCCGGACAGATCTTCTATCCGGACGTACACCAGGTCGCCGTTCTTCAGGAAAGTGTCCGCCGCACCGTTGGTCGTCCACTTCCAATCCTCGGGCGTCAGCGTCACGAACTGCTGCGGGCCGATCTTAACCACGGCGTTCCTGCCCTGGATCTCCGTCACCATGCCGTGCAGGTAATCGCCTGCCGCGGCCTTCTGCGACCAGTCCGGATGACGATAGATGTCGGCGTCCAGACCAGCAAGGATGACATTCTGCAGATTCCCCTTCCAGCCGTGGCGGCGCTCGTACTTCGCGGTGCCATCGAGCACCGCTTTGTTGGCAACGCGCTGCAGGTCGAGGTCGAGCGTGGTGTAGACGCGCAGGCCGGCGGCATGCACCTCGTCGACGCCGTATTCCTTCTCGAGCTGTTTGCGAACTTCCTCTACGAAGTATGGCGCGACGCTGTTCGGCGGCACTTCGATCTTCAGCCCGAGCGGCTCGGCCTTGGCCATCATGGCCTGCTCCGGCGTAATCTTCTTCGCCATTTCCATTTCCGTGAGGACGAGGTTGCGGCGCTTGAGCGCGCGCTCCGGATTGTGCACGGGCGAGTAGTATTCGGCGCCCTTGGGCAGCGCGGCCAGCAACGCGGACTGCGCGAGCGAAAGATCCTTCAGATGCTTCGAGAAGTAGTACTCGCTGGCGGCCTCGAAGCCGTAGCGTCCGTGGCCCATGTAAATCTGGTTGGCGTACATAGTGAAAATCTGCTGCTTGGTGAAGCGACGCTCGATCTGCACCGTCAGGAACATCTCCTGCAGCTTGCGGCTGTAGGTCTTCTGCGAGGAGAGGAAGAGATTGCGCGCCAGCTGCATGGTCAACGTGGACGAGCCTTGCGCGCGGCTGTGCGAATGGATGTCGGTGTAGGCGGCCTCGGCGGCGCGGAAGAGATTGATGCCCCAGTTACTTTCGAAGCTTTTGTCTTCAATCGAAATGATGGCGTCGTGCAGGCTCTGCGGGATGTCGGTGGATGTTATGACGACGCGGCGCTCGAGCGCGAACGATCCGATTTCACGGCCATGCACGTCGAGCAGCACGGTGGTGGTGTTGGGGCGGTATTTAGCGAGGTCCTCCATCTGGGGAAGCTCGATGGAGTAGACGACGATCAGGCCGCACATGATGCCGAAGACGGCTGAAGCCGCAAGCAAAAGCAGGTACGTGCGGCGCGCGGCGATCCTGCGGCTGGGATAGTCCGGGCCGGTGAGCATGATGCGATGCAGGAAGGCGATGGCCTTCTGTCGCGCGGTGAGCTGCTGTGTTTCGGACGCGGTCTGGTCGTCGGTGAAGAGCGTGTTCACGGCCTCTTCAGGCTAGCATTGTTACGAGTTCTTCGCCTTCAACATATCCAGCGCCTTCGCCAGCTGATCGTCAACCTGCACGGCGGGCTTCGCTGGCGGAGTCGCCGACGACTTGGGGGTCTCGGCGTCCTCGTCGCCGCCCGGCTCTTCGAAGTTGCCGGCTACCAGCACGCCGGGAGTCACCGCGTCGTCCTGCAGCTTCTTGCCCGAGGGCGATTCGTACTTTGCCACCGACAAAATCAGCGCGGCGCCATCCGGCAGGTCGAAGGTCTTCTGCTCGGTGCCTTCGCCGAAGGTCTTCTCGCCCACCAGGTCCGCGCGCTTGTCGTCGAGCAGCGCCGCCGCAACCAGTTCGCCCGGACCGGCGGTCCCGCGATTCACCAGAACCACCACCGGCGTAGCCGGATCGAGCGTCTTCGCCGGATCGGCCGTGTAGACGACCTTCTCGAATTTTTGGCCTTCGAGCGTCGCGATCGTGCCGGACTTGATGAAGAAGTTAGCCAGTCTGATCGCCTCGGACATATCGCCCGCCGAAACATCGCGCAGATCGAGCAGCACCTTCTTATTGCCGGCCTTGTTCATCGCCTTCAGCTTCGCTTCGACAGCTGCCACATGGTCGCGATCCATCACAACCGGCTTCAGATAGAGGATCGTGGAATTCTCGTAGAGCGTGTCCGACACAGCCGGCTCCGCGACGACGGTGCGCGTCATGGTGAGCTTGTCCGGGACAGCCTTGCGCGGTCGCACGACCGACACGGTCAGCTCGGAGCCGGCCTTGCCCTCCATCATCACGTTGATCATTGCCAGCGAAAGATCGCGCGTATCGGTGCCGCTGATGGCTTCCAGAATATCGCCGTCGATCAGGCCGACCTTATCCGCCGGGCTGCCCGGCACAACCGAGATCACGGTCGCATAGCCGAAACGCTTCGACACGTTGATGCCGACCTGGGCATGCGCGTCGTTATGCGCCTTCTCTTCTTTGTATGCCTTGTAGTCGGCCGGCGTCAGGTAGCTGGAGTCGGCGTCCAGCGACTCCAGCAGACCCCGCAACGCGCCGTTGGTGACGGTGGAAATGTTCGGATCGGTCACATAGTCGGACTGGATATGCCGCAGCACCTCGCTGTAGACGTTGATCTGGCGATACGCGCCCTCCTGAGGCTCCGACGCCGCGCTGACGCCCTGCGACCGCGCTCCCAGGAATACCGTCAGCACCAGCACGACCGACACGACAAGCAGCATGATCTTCGAAATCTTAGGCATAAGCGGCGAGGTCTTCTCCAATGAAATCTTTGGGCGCAATCTGCCCGTGCTCGTTTAGACGAAGCGAGGTAGGAAAATGATACTCTCACACGGCATAACAAACCACTCACCGAATGATAGTCGGTGGCGGTGGGCAGAATCGAACTGCCTCATGCCGGCCGGCGTCCGATTTGGCGGCCTTCGAGCCTCACCCGGCGCATGCCGGCCCTGACTCGTTCTACGATGATGTTGCGCTCCAGCTCGGTGACCGCACCGGTGATGATCACGACGGCGCGAATGAGCGGGCCGCCGGCTTCGGGGTTCTCGCGGAAGCTCACGTACTCGATGTTGTGGCGGTTCAGTTCGTCCAGCACATCGAGGAAGTGGCGGTTGGATCGCGCGATCCGATTTGACGCCTGACCAGCGCCTGTGCTCGGACCAAAGAAAGTAGCAACCATAACTGATATCAGCCGATTCGGTGCCGAATGAGCCGATACATCCTTCCCCATCCTGCACTACCATAGAACCTGAACGTTATCGGCCCACATGACGACGCCCCAACCCACGATCGACCGCGAAGAAAAGCTCTCCCCCGTAAAGCTGCACGCCACCCAGTACGTCATCGTGCTCATCCTCGCGATCCTGGTCTTCGGCCTGTGGCGCCTGCAGGTTCTCGGCGTCGACAACTATCGTTCCCTCGCCGAGGCCAACCGCGTCCGCAAGGTGCCCGTGCTCGCGCCGCGCGGCAAGATCTTCGACCGCGAAGGACGCCTGCTCGTCGACAATTACAGCTCCACCTCCTGCTTCATCCTGCGCGACCAGATCAAGGACTCCGCGGCCGAACTACCCATGATCGCCACCGGCCTGCACATCCCCGTCGAGCAGATCCAGGCCACGCTGCGGCGCTACGCCGCCGAGCCTAAGTACGAATCGATCCCGCTAAAGAAGGACATCACCCCGGACGAAGAGGCCTTCGTCGAAGCCCACCGCAACGAGCTTCCCGAACTCGAAACCTTTGAAGTACAGCGCCGCCTCTACCCCCGCGACGGCTTCGCCGCCCACCTTATCGGCTACGTCGGCGAGGTCTCCGAGCAGATGCTTGAGAAAGACTCCCGCTACGACTTCTACCAGCCCGGCGACATGGTCGGACGCTCCGGCGTCGAGGCCACCTATGACGCCTATTTGCGAGGCGTTGACGGCTCCCGTGATGTCATCGTC
>CAXTMK010000059.1:10761-24483 GCA_964245315.1 uncultured Acidobacteriaceae bacterium
ACAGCAAGGAGGTCGGCCAGCTGGGTCAGGAACTCGCCGTCCCCGGCAAAGACCTCCATCTCACCATTGACCTCGACCTTCAGATGGCCGCCGAAAAGGCGCTTGAAGGCAAAAATGGAGCCATCGTCGCGCTGGACCCGCACACCGGAGAAGTCTTGGCCATGGTCTCGCGCCCCAGCTTCGATCCCAACCAGTTCTCCGTCGGCGTCTCCCATTCCTACTGGAACTCGATCATGGAGAACCCCGACCACCCTCTGCTCAATAAGGCGATCCAGGCCCAGCTCGCTCCCGGCAGCACCTTCAAGATCATCATGTCGGTCGCGGGCCTCGAAGAAAACGTCGCCCAGGACCTGAACGTCAACTGCGCCGGCGGGGCCACCTTCTACGGCCACTTTTACGCCTGCGACGTGCACCACGGCGCGGTCAGCATCCACAACGCCATCCCGTACTCGTGTGACACGTTCTACTACACGCTCGCCAACAAGCTCGGCATCGACACCATCGCCAGATACGCCAACTCGCTCGGCATCGGCGTGCGCACCGGCGTCGACCTGCCCGACGAAGTGACCGGGACCATGCCCTCCACCGCCTGGAAGATGAAGACGCAGCATGAGAAATACTTCGCCGGCGAAACCATCTCCGTCGGCATCGGCCAGGGCGCCGTGACCGCCTCGCCCATCCAGCTGGCGCGGGCGCTGGGCGGAATTGCCTCGGGCGGCGTCATGCATCGCCCGCACGTCGTCATGCCCGGCCAGATCGACCCGAACATGCAGTCCGCCATCCTGGACTCCTACCCCGGCTCCGCCGAAAAGACGATCCCGCTCAGCCCGGAAAACTGGCAGATCATCACTGACGGCATGGCTGCAGTCACCTCCACCGGCACCGCCGCGCCGGCGCACCTTGAAGGCATCGACTTCGCGGGCAAGACCGGCACCGCGCAGGTCATGGGCCACGACGCTCTGGCCAAGACGAACAAGGGCCACAACACTATTCCCAACGCCTGGTTCGTCGGCATGGCGCCGCGCCGCAACCCCGACATCGTGGTCGCGGTCCTGTGGGAGCACGGCAACTGGGGCAACAACTCCGCCAAGCTGGCGTCGCAGATCATCGACGCCTTCGTCACCAAGCAGCGCACCCGGGCGGGCAATCTCAAATTGGCCGACGCCCCCAGGCCTGCGGTGCCCGCAACCCCCATCTCCGAATGATTCCCCGTAGGGACGGCATTCGAGCGCCGCGAGATGCTCGCGACCCTCACAACTTAAGCGAAATGCTCACAGGCCGGTAACTGTCATAACCCCGCACTTTCTTGCCCGCCAGCTAAACTGATTCCAGCCCATGCAACGTTTCTCCACCTATCGCGACTTCGACTGGACCCTCCTCTCGCTGCTCGGCATCCTCTCGCTCATCAGCGTCTTCGAGATCAGGTCTGCCACCGCGATGACCAAGTTCCATGGCTTCGACCACAAGCAGATTGGCTTCCTCTTCGGCGGCCTGGTCCTCATGTTCCTCATCTCCATGGTCGACTACCACCGCCTGGTCGACATCGCCCCCTGGCTCTGGGGCGGCTCCATCATCGCGCTCATCGCGGTCAAAATCTTCGGCACCCGCGTCCTCGGCGGCAAGCGCTGGATCAACATCCCCCACACCGGCATCCACTTCCAGCCCTCCGAGTGGGTCAAACTCATCCTCATCCTCGTCCTGGCGCGCTTCTTCTGGTCGCGAGCCGGCCGCCCGCTCACCTGGACCGACATCGGCAAGGCCTTCTTCCTCGTCGGCGTGCCTCTGCTCTTCGTGCTCAAGCAACCCGACCTCGGAACCTCCCTTACCTACGTCCCCATCCTGGTCATCGGACTCTTCCTCGGCGGCATCAGCTTCCGCCAAGCGTCCATCCTCATCGTCACATTCCTCATCATCGGAGGAGCCGTCGTCAAATCCGGCAGAGTCCTGAAAACCTACCAGATCGCTCGCCTCACCAGCTTTATGGACCCCGACCTCGACCCGCGCGGCTCCGGCTACCAGATTCGCCAGTCCAAGATCGCCGTCGGCGCGGGCGGCATCTGGGGCAAGGGCGCTAACCACGGCACCCAGACCCAGGGCGACTTCCTGCCCATTCCCTACACCGACTTCATCTTCGCGGCGCTCTCCGAGGAGCACGGATTCTTCGGCGCGGTCATCGTCCTGCTGCTGTACTTCCTCGTCCTCATGCGCCTCATCCAGAACGCTCAGACCGCTTCCGACATACCCGGCACCTTCATCGTCATGGGCATTGTCGCCGTGCTGCTGTTCCAGATTGCCGTCAACGTCGGCATGGTCGTAGGCCTCATGCCCGTCACCGGCATCCCGCTGCCCATGCTCAGCTACGGAGGCTCGTCGGTCCTCTTCACCTTCACCGCGCTCGGCATCGTGATGAACATCCGCATGCGCCGCTTCGTGAACTGATGCCTTGACTCAAAACTCCCAACTCAAAACTGAAACTTTAGATCCAAAGCCTCAAGCTTACGGCTTATAGCTGTTCAGCTTACATCTCCCGAATCAAGCTTTTCCGCCTCGCGCCCGCTAAACTTGTCTCATGTCCGGCGAAGAACTCCGCGAGCGCATCCAATCCTTGCAATGGGATCGCGGACTGCGCGCGGCCATCGCTGTCGGCTCCACGATGGTGGTCTGCCGCATGCTCAACCAGCCTCCCGGCGCCGCGGCGCTGGGTGCATTCGACGCTCTGCTCGTCGATAACGGCGGCCCTTATCGCACCCGCCTCGTCACCATGGCAATCACGCTGGTCGGCGGCTCTATCGCCTTCATCCTCGGTGCGCTTGTCCCCACCAATCTCGCGCTCGTGATCCTTGCCACCAGCGCCGTAGCCTTCGTCATTATCTTTGCCCGAGTCCTGTCGCAGCCCATTGCGGCATCCGGCGTCCTCATCCTGGTCCTCTACTTCGCCGGCCTCGGAGGCACGCAGCACACCGTCGCCGGCGCGCTCGTCTCCGCCGAGATGATCCTCCTCGGCGGCGCCTGGGCCGTTCTGCTCAGCCTCTTCCTGTGGCCGGTCGATCCCTTTCGGCCCGCGCGCCTGGCCGTCGCCGCCTGCTACCAGTCGCTCTCGATCTCCGTCGCCCAAACCTTCGAGTGGCAGCGCCGCCAGCGCATCCTGATGGAGGCCGCCCGCGAGGCTCTCGCCGCAACCGCGGCCCGAGCGCCCTCGCGCACCATCCGCGCCCGCAACCTCACCGTGCTGCTCGAAACCGCCGACCTGCTGCTCGCCCGCACCATGCGCCTGGCGGAGCTTACAGACGTAGCCGCGAACGCCCCCGACTCCGCTGCCGCAACCGCCCGTTTGGCCGGCATCGCCCAATGGATCACAGGCTCCGAAGCCGCAACCTCACGCGCGCTGCTCGAACGCCCCGCCGACAACGGCGCAGCCTTCCGTCCCGAAGGATCCCAGCGCGTCCAGTGGATCGCCCGCCGCCGCAGCAGCCTCGCCGCACTGCCATCCGCACCGCACGACTCGCTCCTCGCCCACATCCTCAACGAAGAGCGCGAAGCCCTCCTCGAAGTCGAGACCGCCTTCGACGCCGTGGCCGCAATCTGGACCGGCACCGAGGTCCGCCGTTTCCCGCTCGCAACCGGCACGGCGCAAAACTCCGCCGCCTGGGATCTCGTCTTCATCGACTCCACCTGGCTCGACTCCGTCCGCGCCCACTGGACCATGCAGTCCGCCATGCTGCGCCACGCGCTGCGCGTCGCCATCGTCGGCGTCGTCGATGTCCTTGTCATGCGCGCCATCCACATCAACCACGGCTTCTGGCTGCCCATGACCTCGATCATCCTGCTGCAGCCCTACAGCGCCGGTACCGCGCGCCGCAGCTATCAGCGCGTCTCCGGAACCGTCGCCGGCGGCATTCTCGCCGCCATCCTTGCCGCAGCCGTGCCCGACCAAAGCTGGATGATCCCCATCATCACGCTGCTCGTCTCGTTTACCGTCGCCACCTACGCGGTCGACTACGCGCTCTACTGCTTCTTCCTCACGCCGTCGTTCGTCCTGCTCAGCCTGCCGCATCCGCACGACTGGCGCTACGCTGGCATCCGCATCGGAACGACCCTCGCAGGAGCGTTAATCGCGCTCTCCGCCATGCGCCTGCTCTGGCCCGAGCGCGCCGAGGCCGAACTCACCAGCCTGCTCCGCCGCGGAGCCAACGCCGACGCCGCCTACCTGCGCGCCATGCTCGAATTCTGGGCGTCGCCCACGCCCCAACGCGCCGAACGCGAGATTCTCGCACCCGCCCGCCGCGCCTGCGGCCTGGCCAGCAACGATGCCGAAGAGGCCATCGACCGCGTCATGCAGGATCCCCAGATTTGGCGCCCGCTCGGGCCGCTCGCCACGCACGAACTCCGCCTGCGCAACGAAGCCCTTACCTTCGCCACCTACCTGCGCCGCCTCACGCAAAACATCACCACGCTGGCCGTCGTGGGCCGCGACACACCCGACACCCGCACCCGCCTCGAACGCCTTGCCAGCCGCATGCAGTGCATCGCCGACGGCAAGAGCACCGTACCGTCTGAAACGCCGGTCACGCAACTCTCGCTCATCAACATAGCCGAAGAGCAGATGCAGCGCATCGAGCGTCAGGTAGGCATCCTCGAACGTGCGGCCGCCGGGCTGCTCAACTAGGGTGCCCCATGTTCGACGCGAGGCTTCACCAGCGTCGACCATGGGGTTACTCCCTTACGCCCGCGCCCGCGCCACCTTCACCGGCCCATCCTCCAACAAGGCATACGACCGGAAACTCGACCGAAGACGACAGGTAAGTATTTTTACCCTGGCAACTGAAGGTAGGTAGTGAAGATCGCCAGTATTCTGTCGGCGTTTCAATCTCGGCGGCATGCGGAGAGTTTACTTCACGGAAGAGAACAACCCCATGGTCGACGTAAAAGCCCGTCGAACATGGGGCACCCTACGACTCACTACCTAAACCGGCGTGATAATCCCGCCCACCGGCATCGACACCGGCAGCGTCCCCGGCCTTTTTAGCTTCATCGCATCCGCCGTCATATCCGTGTACTTTAGTCCCGCGCCGGTATTGAACAGCACTACACGATCCGTCGTCTTCAACTCCCCGCTCGCGATCAGGCGATCGTAAGCCGCCGTAGCCGCCGCACCCTCTGGAGAAAGGAAGAGCCCTTCATGCTTGGCGTAATCCAGAATGCTCGCCAGTATCTCTTCATCGGTCGAAGCGATCGCCTGCCCGCCCGACTGTCGCACGATATCGAGAATAATCGCATCGCCATACGGCTTGGGCACGCGCAGCCCCGACGCAAACGTGGCCGCATGCTCGAAGAACTTGCTAGCCTGTTCGTGCGCGTCGTAGGCCGTCACAATCGGCGCGCAGCCGCTGGCCTGCAGCGCATACATCTTTGGCCGCTTGCTGCCCTTTTCAATCCAGCCCAGCTCTTCCATCTCGTCGAACGCCTTCCACATCCCGATCAGCCCGACGCCGCCGCCGGTCGGGTAAAACACCGCGTCGGGATACGTCCAGCCCAGCTGCTCCACCAGCTCATACCCCATGGTCTTCTTGCCCTCCACGCGGAACGGCTCTTTCAGCGTCGATATATCGAACCAGACTTGCCCGGGCGCCAACCCCGCAGCCTTTTGCGCCTTGATCTCCTCGCCCACCATGCGCGCGCAGTCGGAGATCAACCCATCCACCATGTGCACATCGGCCCCATACACAATGCCTTCCAGATAGTTCGCGAACGGCACATCCTGCGGCATATAGAGATGCGCGGTAATCCCCGCCGCAGCCGCATACGCCGCCAGCGCCCCGGCCGCATTGCCCGCGCTCGGCACCGCGAGATGCTGCAGGCCATAGTGCTTCGCCATGGTCACCGCCATCGCCAGCCCGCGAGCCTTGAAGCTGCCCGTGGGATTCGCGCCCTCTTCCTTGATGAACAATCCCGCATAGCGTTTGGACTTCAGCATAGGCGTCCAGCCCTCGCCCAGCGTGACCGGCGAGACATCCGGCAGCACATCCTTATAGCGCCACATGCCGAGCGAAGTATGCGACGCGGCGGCATACCTGGCCGGGTTGTCGCGATGCGCGCTGCGCTTCATCGCCTCCATGTCATAGCGAACGTAAAGGCTCTCGGCGGTAGCCGGATCGAGCGTCTGCGGGGTGTCGGCGGAGATGCGATTCTTGCTGCGAACGGATTCGAGATAAGCGATAGCTGGCATCTGTTAATCTTAAACGATTGTTGCAGCCAGAGTTTGGAACCAAGCGTTCCGCCTTTGTTTTAGGGCCAACGGCCCGTCCTATAACAACCTAGGGCGAAGCCCTAGGTTACTGTGACCAGCCGGACCGAGGGCTGAAAGCCCGACCCAATCGTGGCACGGATTCCCCCAAACGAGAGGACGCAATTGCTCGCACATTCGCCTCTGTCTATCCGATCCACAGAACCAAGATATCTTCCTCGGTCACCTGTCGTAGACCGTCGCGGAGAAAAGATATTCCAGCCGGCATGAACTGCTCAGCCTCGGGGACTTGCATCGCATTGAAAGCTTCGAACTCCACGCGCAACTGGCTTGGATTGAACGCCTCCGGTTCAAGCCGCGAGAGCGACGCTTGTCGATCCGCATACGTCAACACAATGTACGTCGCACCCGTTGCGCCGCTTAATCGCTCAGCCAGAGCACGTTCGCTGTTGAGAAGATCGATCCCATAGTTGTCCTTGAGGACCGGCAGCAAGGCCGCCAAAACGAAACCGCTCCACGAGTAGGTCGCTTCCGTTCGAGCGTGCTCCTTGAGACCCTCATGCATCCACTTGCCATCGTCGGCAGCATCGACGAGGGCGGGGATAGCACTACGGTTCAATATGTAAATTGATCCAATGGCCGACATTGCGTCTCCGGTTGCAGAGGAAGATGAGCCGATAGAATACGTCACTTCGGCGACCTCGGCGTCCTCAACCTCGGCATGAGCAGATGAGAGAATGGAAGTATGATCCGCATGATCGCCGTAGACCTCGACGGCACCCTCCTCGGCGCGGACGGCCGCGTAGGCCCACGCAATCTCGCCGCCCTGCTCGCCGCCGAAGAAGCCGGCATCTACGTCGCCATCGCCACGGGCCGCCGCCACTGCTACGCCCTGCGCGTCCTGCGCGAACTCGGCCTGCGCGACGAAACCCTGCTCGTCAGCTCGAACGGCGCGGTCGTTCGCGACTTCGGCTCCACGCTCATCGAGCGCACGCTGATGAACCCTGAAACCGCCCGCTGGCTCTGCGGCCATCTCGCCGAATTCCGCAACGCGCTCGTCATCACCTTCGACCGCGTCGGACCAGACGGCGAAGACACCCGCGGCGCCCTGGTCGTTGAACGATTCGAAGATCTCGAAGCCAGCATCGCGCACTGGATGCGCAACAACGAGCGCTACATCGCTCACGTTCAACCCATCGAAGACTGCCTGCTCGGCGACGCGCCCATCCAGATGATGCTCTGCGGCGCCGTCGAGCGCATGCGCCGCGCCGAAGCCCACATGGCCGCGCACCCCAACGTCGCCGGCGTGGGCACGCTCAAATCCGGCGCGCACATCACGCTCAACCGAACCGAATACCCGGCCCGCGACCTGAGCATCGTCGACATCCTGCCCGCCGGCTGCTCCAAAGGTTCCGCCCTGCTCCGCCTCGCCGCCGCGCGCGGCTTCTCGGGCGCGGAGATCATGGCAATCGGCGACAACTGGAACGATCTCTCCATGCTCGAAGTCGCCGGCTTCCCTGTCCTGATGGGCAACGCCCCCGAAGACCTCCAGGCTATAGCCGAAGCCTGCGGCTGGCAACGCACCTGCGCCCACGACGCCGACGGAGTAGCCGAAGCCATCTACGCCGCCATCCCCGCGCTTGAATCTGTGGCTGCCATCCCGTAACGATAGAATCCCCACATGAACCTGCACTCCATCCAATCCGCTCTCCGCGACGCCCACCTCGACGGCTGGCTCTTCTACGATCATCACCACCGCGACCCGCTCGCCTACCGCATCCTCGGCCTGCCGGAGAACGCCCACGTCACCCGCCGCTGGTACTACTTCATCCCCGCAGCAGGCGACCCGAAGAAGCTCGTCCACCGCATCGAATCCGGCCGGCTCGATTCCCTGCCTGGCACGAAAGCAGCCTACTCCTCGTGGCAGGAACTCGAGGCTGCCCTCGCTGCCATGCTGGAGGGTTCCACGAAGATCGCCATGCAGTACAGCCCGCGCAACGCCATCATGTATGTTTCGCTGGTGGATGCTGGCACCGTCGAAGTCCTGCGCGAGCTGGGCAAAACCATCGTCAGCTCAGCCGACCTCGTCAGCCGCTTCGAGGCCGTCCTGACCGAAGCCCAGATCGCCACCCACTTCGCCGCCCAGGCAAAGCTCGATCCCATCCTCACAGCCGGCTGGAAGCGCATGGGCGAACTCGTCCGCTCGGGCGGTACAAACGAATTCGCCATCGTGCAATTCCTCCAGGAAGCCATCGAGCGCGAAGGCCTGGTCACCGAGCACGGCCCCAACGTCTCCTGCGGCCCCAACTCCGCCGACTCCCACTACGAGCCCACCGCCGCCAACTCGCGGCCCATCCGCTCCGGCGACTTCATCCTCATCGACATCTGGGCCAAACTAGCCCCCAACAGGATTCCAGACCCAAACGCCGTGTGGTACGACATCACCTGGACCGGCGTAGTTGACCGCGAGCCCACCGACCGCGAGCAGCTTATCTTCACCACCGTCCGCGACGCCCGCGACGCCGCTATCGCCACCGTCCAGCAAGCCTTCGCCGCGAAGCAGCCCGTCGCCGGCTGGCAGGCCGACGACGCTGCCCGCAACGTCATCCGCGCCGCCGGCTTTGGCGATTTCTTCACCCACCGCACCGGCCACAACATAGCGACCGAACTCCACGGCAACGGCGCGCACCTCGACAACCTCGAAACCCACGACGAGCGCCTCATCCTGCCGCACACCTGCTTCTCCGTGGAACCCGGCCTTTATTTCCCGGGCGAGTTCGGTGTCCGCAATGAGATCGATATGATCACGTATCCCGGCAAGGCCGTCGTCACCGGCTCACGCCAAACCGAACTCATCCGCGTCTGAATCCGGCGCGGCCATCACGGAACCCGGAGCGGCCACCACGGAAACTGCTATCATCGGACGTGATGGCCACCCAAGTTCAGGCGACCGCTCCCGTCGCGACGCAATCCTCCTCGCTGCCCACCCTCTGCCTCATCGCCGGCTGGCTCGTGCCCGGCGCCGGCCACTTTATGTTGCGCAAACCCATTCGCGGTGCGCTGTTGTTTGTCTCGATCGTCACGATGTTCGCCGTCGGCATTGGCCTGCAGGGCGAGATTTACTCGGACAACTCCTGCTACGTGCTCTACATCATCGTCTTCGTCGGCCAGGTAGGCTCGGGCCTGCTCTACGCGCTCGCGAAGATGTTCGACTGGGGCGCAACCAGCGTGACCGCCGCGACCGGCGACTGGGGCACCAAATTCATCGTCGTGGCCGGCCTCTTCAACGTCATCTCCGCCATCGACGCCCACTCGCTCGCGATCGGCAGGAAGCCTTCCCTATGACGCTCACCTTCTTCCCCGCGCTCCTCATCTTTTCGCTGTGCCTGTCGGTGGTCTTCGGCATCACGCAGCGCGCGCAGCCGCGCATGATGATCCGCTTCGGCCTCTACTGCTTCGCGCTCTGCGTCTTCGGCACCATCGCCGCGAGCTGGGTGATGTTCCTCATCAAACGCTAGCGTCATAGGCTGCAACGCCTCGCACAAAGCATCGTTCCTGTGAAGTCGGAACATCCATGCTGTGTCAGCTGTTCGCTCGAGCGCCTTGATAAAAGAGGTTGACGCACGCTGATTCCGTCTCTTCGCATGTGCCCACAAGTCGAAAAACCGCCATCCCTTTCGATAGAACAGGTATGGTTGAGTTTTTTCGCGAAAATGCTTGACTTACCGCTCTCGCTGTCTTACAAAAACACTACTCCC
This sequence comes from uncultured Acidobacteriaceae bacterium, assembly GCA_964245315.1. Classification (GTDB taxonomy): domain Bacteria; phylum Acidobacteriota; class Terriglobia; order Terriglobales; family Acidobacteriaceae; genus Edaphobacter. Next base: position 20,764 of record CAXTMK010000059.1, read on the forward strand.
CCTGGGCCCGATCACATGTTGCTAAGCCAGAGCTTCACCGGCGATAAAGGAGAATCGTGGCCAATTTCGTACTCCAATACATAGATGATGGTATTTGGCAAGGTCCGCCGAACGCTAAAGTCACGCTCGGCGTTGAATCCGAGGACGACAATGACTCTACACTCCTGGGCGCGGCCTACCCCCACGGAACACAGCTCAAACCGTCCGACGCCGGCACAGTCTCCTTCAACATTGCGAGCGACGCCGCCCACTCGCTCGCCGTCTCCATCACGCCCGCGGTGCCGCCGGACGACTGGTCCATCGTAGAGGTCGCGCCGGACGGAAGCACGCAGTCGCTGCTCGATATGGCCGCTGGAGCACAGGTCGGAGGCATCGTGATCCGTCCTGCTGCGGTGGCACCAACGGCGGTGACCAAAGATGCCTAAGCTTGCAGGCGTTTTACTTTGCGCTCTAATTCCGCTCACCTGTTCGACCGAATCCGCCATCGCGCAGCAGGCTCCCGTGCCGGTGTCGCCGCCGGCGGCTGCCGGCCAGGAACAGACGCCCAATCCCGCTTTGCCTCAAGCGGCGCAGGCACAGCAACCGGCTCAGGCAGCGACTCCGGCAAAGACCGCGCCGCCCGCAAGCTCCTTCACCAAAGCGCAGCAGGACGCAGTCCTCCACAAGTGCCAGAAGGATGCGAAAGGCACCAGCGCGCTTTACTTCTGCCAGCAGATCGCGTACTACCTGGCTCCCACAACGGCTCGGCAACGCTCGGCAGGTGAGGAAGCCTTGAGAAATCCCTTCACCAATGCAGTGCCTCTCGCCGGTGCCATCGTCCTGAACGACATCCTCGATACTCTACAGACTCAGATCGCATCCTCGGTTCAGGCTCAGGCGCAGAGACTGGACAAGCAAGTCGGTTCTCCCGTATCCAGCGACGGCTCAACCAACCTGGTTTCAAAGCCCGGCGCCACCGAACTGCTCTCTCTTGCAGTCGAATCCGGCGCACTCACTCAGACACAGAACGGAAACACCATCACGCTTCAAGGCAACCTCGACCAGTTGACGCACTTCCTCATCGGCGGAAAGCAGACCCTCGAATACACCACGAAGGGAACTCCCGTGCTGCAAAACATCAACGCGTCCGCCACACTGCTTACCAACGCTTCGAGTACCTCTTCCATTCCTGTCACAGGATCGGCTACGTCTTCAGCAATCTCCACTACCTCCGCGACCACTCCTTCCACCGCGACCAAGCTGTCGTCAATCGGTGCGCGCTATCAACTGCTCAACAAGTACGATCCCAAGACCGCGCAGTTCAGGTCCGCCTTTAAGAGCTCGATCGGCGCCATCATCGTGGATCAAAGTGGTCCGGCCGGGACGTTGACAGACATCTTTATCAACGCTCAACTTTGCCCTTCTCCTTCGACAAGCCAGAAGTTGGAGGACATTGTTAACCAATTCAACGACTGCGTGGGCGATAGAATCAGTACCGCTAAGGGGTCCACGGACATCGTCACGCCATCCGTAGCTCTCTTGAAAGGTGCTGCAGCGAACGTTCAATTCTATAAGAATGCCATAGCGGCTGCCGCCGGTGTGGCCTTTACCCTGGACTACAACTACACGCGGCCCACGAACCAGCCCGATACTCACGACGTGCGCGGTATCTTCGCTCACAACCTGGGCGCGGGAATCTTCAACGTCAATGTTACCGGCTCCCTGTATGGAGCGGAGCGCCCCGCAAACTCCACCTATGGCCGCTTTCACGACTTCCAGTTCGCCGGTGAGTTTGACCGTTCCTTCTCCGCGTCCGCTCCGAACGCGCCCAGCTGGAGCTTCGCCGCCTACGCGCAGTGGCAGCCCTCCCCATCGGTGTTGACACTCACTTCGAGCAGCGTTCCGGCGGGAATCACGCTGCCGGCCAACGCTCAATCGTTCATCATGGGCACACAGGGCTGGCTTGCCGTGGTGCAGGGTAAGGTTGTCTTCAAGCTCGGAGGAGCGCAGATTCCAATCGCGGCCAAATGGTCTAACAAAACCGATCTGCTGGACAAAGGCTCCTTCGCCGGCCAGTTCGGTATCAGCTACGACATTTCGCAGATCAAACAGCTAATCGGTTTGGGCGGCTCTTAAAAAGACAAAAGGCCCTGTTCGCAGGGCCTTTGTCTTTGACAAGCAACTGAAAACTGCAACCTACGGCTCTGCATTAGGGTCCGGAGCCTCGCCCGGAGCCTGCGCTTCCAGCTGCTTCTGCAGCTCTTCGCGCTTCTTCTCGCGAGCCTCAGCGCGCTTCTGCGCCTTCTCGTTCAACTCCTGCTCGGCCCCGAGCAATTCAATGACGGCCATCTCAGCCGCGTCGCCCTTACGCGCATAGGTGCGCACGATGCGCAGATACCCACCCGGACGTGTCGCATAACGCGGCGAGACGGTGGTGAACAGACGGGTCACAGCCTCGTCGGTCATCAGGTAAGCATGAGCCTGGCGGCGCGAGTGCAGGTCGCCCTTCTTGCCCAGCGTAATCATCTTTTCGACGATCGGCCTCGTAGCCTTGCACTTCGTAATGGTGGTCTCAACGCGGTCGTTCAGGATGATGGAGGTGACGAGGTTGCGCAGCATGGCGCGACGGTGGGATGTATTGCGGCCGAGTTTAAAGCCGCCATTACGATGACGCATTTTGATCTCCTTCGACTTGACCTTGTGGCCTGAGTCGGATTTCTGGAGGGATCAGGGATCAGGGATCAGGGATCAGTCGACAACAACCTTGGGGCGACTGAGTTTATCGAGGATGGCGTGCAGCATTTTGCCTACCTGTTGCGATAAGTTCTCAGCGTCATCGAGCAACGCCTTATTTCCGTACCCCAACTCCCTGGCTATGATGAGTTGAGTTTGCACTTCACAGTTCGAGCCGCGAGCGATTGCAAGGAACTGCTTGTACTCCCCGCGTGTGCCGCGACCATAACCTTCCGCAATATTGCTTGCTACCGAAACTGACGCTCGCCGAATCTGACTGGTGAGACCATACGTTTCGTCCTTCGGGAAACCCAACGTCAGCTTGTATGCTGCAAGCGTCATCTGGATAGCGCGTTGCCAAACGAACAGATCTTTGTACGACTTGGCCACGCGCTCACCATCAAAAGCTGGCTCAGGAAGCAGGCTGATCCCTGATCCCTGAGCCCTGTTCCCTCTCTAGAAATTCTCCGGCTCCGAGATCAAATCCAGATCGTCTTCCTCGTCCTCATCCTCATCATCGTCGAACGCCCCATAACTCGCCGCCAGCGTCGCCGCGGGCAGAACCGAGGTCGGTCCCGGGACGGGATTGCCATTGTCGTCGATCTTCATGCCCAGCGAGAGGCCCATCTGAGCAAGGATCTCCTTGATCTCGTTCAGGCTCTTGCGGCCGAAGTTCTTCGTCTTCAGCATCTCGGCTTCGGTCTTCTGGATCAGCTCGCCGATGGTCGAAATGTTGGCATTCTTCAGGCAGTTGTAGCTGCGCACGGAAAGCTCAAGCTCTTCCACGGAACGGTTCAGGTTGTCGTTGCGCAGCGCAGGACCGTCATGCAGACCATCCACGCCGGCTTCCATCTCCTCTTCAAAGTTGATGAAGATCGTCATGTGATCCTTCATCAGCTTTGCCGAAAGACCAAGAGCGTCGGCCGGCAGAACCGTACCGTTCGTCCAGATCTCGATGGTCAGCTTGTCGTAATCGGTGATCTGGCCAAGACGTGCTGCCTCAACCGC
>CAXTMK010000059.1:24493-26432 GCA_964245315.1 uncultured Acidobacteriaceae bacterium
GGCGAGTGAACCGAATCGACCGGAATAAAGCCAATGCCAAGATCCGGGTCAAAGTTCTTATCTGCAGAAACGTAGCCGCGGCCACGCTTCAAGCGCATTTCCATGTCCAGCTTGCCACCCTCGGACACGGTCGCGATATACACGTCCTTGTCGAGGATTTCGACGTCGCCGTCAGCTTCGATCATGCCGCTGGTGATCACGCCCGGCTCATCCGCACGCAGATACAAAGCCTTGGGGCCGTCGCCGTTCAGCTTGAACGGAATCTGCTTCAGGTTCAGGATGATGTCGGTGGCGTCTTCCACAACACCGGTGATCGACTGGAACTCGTGCAGCACGCCTTCAATCTTCACAGCAGTTACAGCTGCGCCTTCAATCGAGCTGAGCAGGGTGCGGCGCAGGCTGTTGCCTACCGTCGTACCAAAGCCACGCTCAAAGGGCTGTGCGCTGAACTTACCGTACTTCTCCGTCAGCGTATCGGTATCAACCGCAAGACGCTTCGGCTTCTGGAAACCTCTCCACAACATCGGTACTCTCCTCATTTCCTGGCTCTATCCATTCACCGCGAAGCATTTTGCGGAGGGTAGAGGTCGGATCCTGCAGTTGAGTGACTTCAAGAAACTACCGGCAGTTACCTGTAATTTCTAAGTGGCACTTACAGCCATAACAATCGAGTGGCTGCTTCTCGAATCGGAGAAGACGTTACCTCGTTTCTGCCGTTGTTCTCGTTTCTCCCGTTGCAATGCATCCAGCAACGAGAGAAACGAACAACGAGAGCAACGAAGACACGGCTACTTCGAGTAAAGTTCGACGATCAGCTGCTCGTTCACCGGCAGCTGGATCTCTTCACGCTTCGGCAGAGCAATGATCTTGCCGCTCAAAGCCTCACGATCGATCTGAATCCAGGTGGGCTGCATCAGGCCGGAAGCGAACTGGCCGGAGCTTGCAAGTATCTCAAGCTTCTTGCTCTTCTCGCGGATCTCAATCACATCGCCAACCTTCACCTGGAACGAAGGAATGTTGACCTTCTTGCCGTTGACCGACACGTGGCCGTGACGAACGATCTGGCGAGCCTGACGGCGCGACACGGCATAGCCGATGCGGTACGCCACATTGTCCAGGCGACGCTCCAGCTGCTGCAGCAGCAACTCGCCGGTAACACCGGTCTTGTTCGAAGCCTTCTCGTAGTACGCGCGGAACTGCGTCTCCAGCGTGAAGTAGATGCGCTTTGCCTTCTGCTTTTCACGCAGCTGCAAGCCATAGCCAACAATCTTCTTCGCGCGCGCCTGGCCATGCTGGCCCGGCGGGAAGTTGCGCTTGTCGATGGCGCACTTCTCACTGAAGCAACGCGAACCCTTGAGGAAAAGCTTGACGCCATCGCGACGGCAAAGCCGGCAGACAGCTCCTGTATAACGTGCCATTACTTACACTCCATAACTTCCGGTGACGATCGGTTTACACGCTGACAGCGTTTCATCCCGATCCAAATAGTTCTTAGTTGTCAGTGATCAGTTGTCAGTTCCCGGTCTGAGAACTGACAACTGAAACCTGAGAACGAGTTACACGCGGCGACGCTTCGGTGGACGGCAGCCGTTGTGCGGGATCGGCGTAACGTCACGGATGCTGCGGACATCGATGCCCGCTGCAGCCAGTGCACGCACTGCCGACTCACGGCCCGATCCGGGTCCTGAAACACGCACGTCAACCGAGCGCAGACCGTGGTCGCGAGCAGCGGTGGCGGCGTTCATCGCAGCCTGCTGCGCCGCGAACGGCGTGCCCTTACGCGATCCACGGAAGCCGAGCGAACCCGAGCTCTTCCAGCTCAGCGTGTTGCCCTGCTGGTCCGTGATGGTCACGATGGTGTTGTTAAACGACGCCTGAATAAATACCAGGCCGTACGGGACATTTTTCCGTTCCCGCTTCTTGAACTTCTTGCCCTTGC
>CAXTMK010000060.1:0-26301 GCA_964245315.1 uncultured Acidobacteriaceae bacterium
TTCTCACCTTTGAGGGCGCGGATCTCACCCTGAACTACAACGGTCACATGCAGGTAAGACCCCTTACTCGCGGCGGCGGATCATTCTTCGAGTTCTATGGTGAATTCGATGCAGCCAATGGTGACATCGAAAAGGCAAGCGATTGGCTTCAGGACAACATCTTCAATCCCGTTTTCACGCGCTTTGAGGCTTTGTTCGGAGATGTGACCCCGGAAGGTGCGACAGCTGATGCTCATGGCCGATGAACAATCAAATCGGGGAAGAAGGCCTCCACTTCAGATGCCATAACGATGGGCGGACGGGCAATCTCAAGAGCATTCTCGTTTCTTGTCCTGGGTGCCAAGCTACCGGCACCAGCTATGGCGGCCCATAACTAACGCGGCTGTTATGAGATCTGCTTAGGAATCTGCAAGCATCAACCTACAAGCGTACATTTTGTCAAGTCTGGTGTGGTAAACCCCGCTTGCCCTGGTGACAGCAATGTTTGGGGCTAACCCCGATTAGTACCGACTTAGGAGGAGTGAACACGCTTTTTGCGAGATGGATCGCCGCTAAATCTGAACCATCCCTCCATCGACGAAAAGTTCAGCGCCGTTCACGTAGCTTGCATCGTCTGAAGCGAGGAATAAGACGGCCTTCGCAATCTCGTCCGGCGTGCCGGGGCGACCGAGAGGGATGTCTTTAGATAATTCCGATAAGAGTCGCTCGGCATTGTCCCGGCCCCCTGTCGCCTTCTCAATCGAAGGAGTATGTACTGGGCCTGGGCTGACGACGTTTACGCGTATCCGCCGCTCCCTAAGTTCGTTCGCCCAGGTCCGCGCGAAGCTCCTCACAGCGGCCTTGCTCGCGCTCAACACGCCGAAACCAGGTATTCCCTTGATCGTCCACATGGAAGCATTCAGGACAACGGCTGCGCCGTCGGGCATCAGTGGCAAGGCCTTTTGCATGCAGAAGAAGACGCCCTTGACGTTGGTAGCGAACCCAGCTTCAAACTGGGCCTCAGTCATTTGGTCAATCGTGGCGTGCTCTGCCGTGCCGGCATTCGCGAACAGGATGTCCAGCCTCCCCTCTTGCTCTCGCACCGCAGTGAACAGCCGGTCGAGATCCTCCAACTTGGACACGTCGCCTTGAATACCCACGGCGCCATGACCGATCTGCTCAATAGCCAATGCAAGTTCATGACTCCGTCTTCCAGTTGCAAAAACCTTGGCCCCCTCGGCTGCCAGCAGTTTGGCCGTGGCTAAACCAATTCCACTTGTTCCGCCTGTAACCACGGAAATCTTATTTTCAACTCTTCCCGACATGTTTACCTTCCCGAAGCCAACGGTCTGTCAGCTCAAGTCCAACGATATCGTTGGGTACATGTTGATCAAGTACCGGATTTTCCGGCCTCAGCGTTTGCTGATGCGCAGGCTGTCCGGTGCACGGTTCGAAATCGGCACTTCTGGCGACAAGGTCTTGGGCCCGGCTACGAACTCTCTGGTAGCCTGACCTTTTGCACCGCGTTCGCTGACACCGTGCTGCACGGAGGCTACCTGACCATCAAACCAAGGATCGTCAAATTGACTCAGGATACCGCCATGCCGGCTCCAGTCGCGGTACCAGTCTGCCGCGCCTTCCCACATACAGATCGCCGTTAGATGCGGCGGTTGCAATGCAGCGACGAGCCACTGGTTGATTGCGTAATACGGTGTCCCATCGACCGTCACCATCTTGAAACCGGCTCTTTTGCCCCAGGGTGCCTGTTCTTCTATGATCGAGTCGTACATTGCTCGCTGTGGCCCCGTGATCGTCGCTGGCTCGCGTACAGGCAATCGCCCGCCCAGTACATCCTTCGCTACTCCCGACATCTTCAATCTCCTAAGCCCAATGACTTTTCCAGAACTCCAACCTCTTGGTTGGACAATTGATATGATTCCAACCGATACGTTGGAGTTGCAATATAATTGCCTCATGGCCTGGAATACACAGGAAACGCGCCGCCGTCTGCATCAGGCGGCATGTGAAGAGTTCACCGCAAATGGACCTGACGGAACGACCATGGCGCGGATCGCGGCTCGGGCAGGAATAAACAAGGAGCGGCTTTACAACTATTTCGGGGACAAACGACAACTGTTCGAGACGGTACTCGTAGCGGAGCTGGAGAAGCTCGCTGTTTCCCTGGGGATCAATGCTCCCGGTCTGGAGGATGTCGGTGAATACACAGGGTGTATCTTCGACTATCACGCGGAAAATCCGCACCTCGTCCGACTCTTGCTCTGGGAGGGCCTGACTGATGGTCCAGCCGTAAACGAGGCGGCCCGCACCGCTCATTACCAGCGCACGGTAGCAATGTTCGCTGAAGCACAACGGGACGGCACACTGAATGACGATCTTGATCCAGCAAAGCTGGTCTTTCTACTGATTGGACTGGCTGCATGGTGGTTTGCCGTACCCCAGCTGGCGCGCATGGTCACAGGCTTGGATGGGAACGATGCAACCGAGCGAGACTATCGCCGGGCCTGTGTTGTGAGCGCCGCACAGCATCTGGCCTCCCCACACCCGTAAGGAGCGGCTGCCGGATCGTCGGAGAGATGTCGGTTCCTTTAAACGCGCTGATGGGCCGGTCAAGCCTTGATCAGCTTCAATCGGGTCCGTTCTGGCCGGACTAGACAAGAAAATGCGAGTTCTCATGACTAGTCCGGTCTCTATGCGTGCATTGGCGATTTAGCACTCAGCGATATCACGGCTGCCGCAAAGCGCGTTTACGGAAACTGGCCGTGGGAGCACGCGAGAATATGTGTCATTCACGAAAGCGGTACCCTACGAAACTGTCCGTAAGGATGTAAGTCGGGCTACCGGGGTCGTCCTCAATCTTTTTCCGCAGTTGGTTGACGACCACGCGAAGGTATTCCCGTTCCTGCCCGTATTCTGGTCCCCAGACGTTCTGGAGAAGCTGGTCATGTCGCACAGGGCGACCCGCATGTTCCATCAAAACGCGCAGAGTTTCATATTCTTTAGGGGCCAGGTGTAGCTCATTTCCAGACTTCTCGACGCGGCGGCGATTCCGATCAAGGGTTACATCACCAACGATCAACGGAACATCCGACAAACCCGGCGGGATGCCTGCGCGCCGTATCGCGGATCTGATCCGCGCCGTCAACTCTCCCATTTGAAATGGTTTCGTGATGTAGTCGGTGGCACCCGAATCCAAGGTTTCAATGATGTCTTCTTCGTCGTCCCGGACGGTCAACATGATAATCGGCAACCCTGGAAAGCTTTGGGCCATCCGCCTGCAGGCCTCTTTGCCGCCCATGCCGGGCATGTTAATATCCAGGAGCACCGCATCGTAATTGACCATCCTCAGTCTTACGAGCGCATCCTCGCCGTTCTGCGCCTCCCCAACGGCGAAGCCCAGCGCACCAAGAGTCTCGAACAGGCTCTGCCGGATGCCGGCATCATCTTCTACTACTAAGATCTTGCTCTTAGCGCTCATATCCCAGCCTCGCGCTTGAGCCGCGGCAGGGCGATCGCGAAGGTAGTCCCAAAATCTGGGTCACTATCGACCCATGCTCTTCCTTGATGCGCCTCCGCGATGCGCCTCACGACGGACAGGCCGATTCCGCTGCCTGCAATTGTCTTTGCGGAAGCCGCGCAACGATAAAAGCGCTGGAACACTTTGTCTCTTTCGTCTGCAGGAATGAAAGAACCCTCGTTCGTCACCGTTATCACGGTCTCTTTATCGTGCTCTTTGTAAGAAAGCTGGGGCGACGAACTCGGGCTGCCATATTTGTGAGCGTTGTCCAACAGCTGTGAGACAGCCATGGTCAGCAGCTTTCGATCAGCGGCGACAAACACCTCCGGTTGTGCAGGAGCTTCAGTCACGGCGCTGCCTTCACAGTGTACGGCGGTCGTTTCGTTCAAGCCGGCCAGCAGTTCACCAAGATTCAACCGCTCGCGTCGGAGGCTCAGGTTACCAGAGTCGAGCTTTGCGGTGGTCAGCAAATGATTTGACAACTCCGTTAGTTGATATGCCTGTTGGTCGATCAGCATGACCAGTCTTTCTTCCCTTCCGGCGAGAGTTCCCATCTCCAGCAATCCAGAACTCGAAGCACGGATCGTGGTGAGAGGACTCTTGAACGCATGTGCCATGCCGTCGAGTATTGCGGAGCGAAGTTGCTCGCTGAGTCGGGCGGCTTCCGCTCTTGACTCGGTTGTGAACGACCGAGCTCGCTCTAAAGAGATAGCCGAAAGCGCAGCAATCGCGTCAACCGACTTCGCATCGAGCGGGTGGCTGTGGATTACCAACGCCCCGATAGCTTTCGTGCCGATCCGTAACGTTCGACGTGAGATACCTGCGGTACAGTCGTCATCGTTAATCTCAGCAAAAAAGACTAACTGAACTTCTTTGTCGTCTCGAACGCAATCGCCACTCCGCGACATGCGCAACTCGTAAGAGTTCCAGAGTGCAACCGACCGCGCCCCCAGCGCGCGCTGAAGAAGGACGGTTAGATCCTGGCCGAAATCGTGTGTTGGATCGAGCAATTGTAATTGCTGGCTGATCTCGTACAGGACTTGAATGCTGGCCTTTTGCCGCTCCGCTTCATGGCCAAACAGATTGATGCGATTGGAAAGTTTGCTCACCAGCAGAGCAGCCGCTTCAAACGTGATGAGTGCAATCCAATCATGAGAATCCGCAATATAAAACGCGAACAACGGGTCGGTGAAGAAGTAGTCGAGGCACGCCACAGACATGATCGACGCAATGCTTGCCTCAAGGAACCCCCACCGGAGCGCGATACCGACGACCAGAAACAGATGGACGGATGTGGCTGAGGAGAGATTGAAGTGAAGACGGAACGCAATGAGACTCAGCACGAGCGAGAACGCGCATCCAAAGGTGGCGCGACGGATTCTGACCGCTTTGATCCGACGTCCCATAGAGGTATCTTCCGACTCTAGTCTAGACGTCTCGACATAAGAAAATCGTTAAGAGGAGCCTTATGCCTGTCTAACGGCTTTCACGATTCACTGGAAGTGTCTGTCCTTTTGGACAACACGAGGTGAACGAACATGAAAGTCGTAGCAGGAAATCTCTTGGCCACACGCAACTCTGTGCGTCTTACCTACACAGGAGAGGCCGGGCCCCAGCACAACTCGAATCAGAGCGAACGTAGCCCCTCCGTCATCAAAACCTCCAGTATTTGCGCGACATTGGTTGCATTTGCACTGCTGCTTTCCGTTCTGCTTGGGACACCAGCTAACGCATTTGGGCAATCCACGTTCGGCAGTGTCCGCGGAAGCGTCCAGGATTCCACCGGCGCCGCCATTCCCGGCACGCGGTTGGTCTTGCACAGTGTCGATGAGAACACCGACCGGACTTTCACGACAGACTCTTCCGGGACTTTTCTTTTTGAAAACGTTAAGGCCGGCAAATACAGCCTTAAGGCGCATCATGACGGCTTTGCAGACACTCTCACTTCCGGGATCGTCGTGGAGGCCCGCCAGGATCTGAGATTGGCATCCACTCTGAACGTCGCAGCTCAGGCGACCACCGTGGAGGTATCTGCTGGTGCCGACCAGATCAACACCGAAAACGCGACGATTAGCGACTCGAAGACGAACATCGAGATGACCCAACTCCCGCTGAACAATCGCGCTACCACCACGAGCCCGCTTGGATCGCTTGGGCTCTCCCCCAATGTGCAGACCGACAGCTCCGGCAACATTGCCCTTGGCGGAGCGAGTTCGTCGATGATCAACTTTTCCGTTGACGGCATCTCCACTGCGAACGTGCGCCAGAATGGCGCGCTGCAGGATGCGTATCCTTCGCAGGAAGGCATTGCCGGCGTCAAGGTTACTGCCTTCAATAACAGTGCAGAGTTCTCGCAGGTCGGCGACGTTACGTTTACCACCAAGAGCGGAACAAACGCTTATCACGGCAGCGTCTTCGAGTACTTGCAGAATCAGGCACTGGATGCGGCCCCGTATGGCTTTCCAAGGAAATTGCCGAAGAAGTTCAATACTTTCGGGTTCTCTCTGGGGGGACCGGTAACCATCCCGCATCTCTACGATGGGCACAACAGGACGTTCTTCTTCGCGGATTACGAGGGCAACCGCAGGAGTACGGCGACACTACAGCAATTTCTGGTGCCATCCGCTGCAGACCGCACCGGTAACCTTACCGATATTGGTGGGCCTGTGATTGCTCCGTCCGCCATCAACCCGACCTCTAGGGCCTTGCTCAGTTATATCCCTTTGCCAAACGCTAACGGCGGATCTGTGTATAACTACGAGAACTTCCAGCCGATTCCGTCGCGGACGGATGGCGCCGATCTGCGCATCGACCAGACTATCGGAACCAGGCAGTCGCTCTACGCCCGTTTCAGCCGCAAGAACATCACGGAGGATGTCGCCAACCCATTTCTGCCGGACGATGCGGATAGCGTCCACAATCGCAGCTTATTGGTATCGGACACGTACACCGTCACCCCAAAGCTGCTGAACGAATTTCGCTATGGATTTACAAACGTCCTCACGAGTGTAAACTTTCCCATCCAGGGTTCAACTGCATTGAGCGCCCTGGATCTTACCGGTGTAAACATCAGCCAGCACCCACTCACGCATGCATTTCCTACCTTCAACTTCAATGCCGGCACGGGCTTCAACAGTAACCTTGGTACCGGAAGCATCATCGGAAGAGACAAGGCGGGCATCACGCAGTCGAAGACAACACAGTTCAGCGACAACGTCACGTCTACGCTTGGCAAGCATACTCTCAAGGCAGGCCTGGACATTCGCCGCGTGCGTTACTTCGACCTTGAGAGCTTCGCGCCGGAGTTCGCTTCTGACGACTTCGGTACGTTCGTCTTCCAGCCCACCTTTACCGGAAACGCCTTCGGAGATTTCCTCGAAGGAGCTCCCACAAATCTTTACTTCGCCGTATCCAGTCCCGACGTCGGTGGCACCGCAACGCAGTTCAGCTTCTTCGCTCAGGACGAGTTTCAGGTCAACAGTCGCCTGACTGTGAGCTACGGGCTTCGCTGGCAGGTACTTCCCGGCTTCCAGGAAGATGGAGGCAATCTGGCCAACTTCGATCAGCGAAACAACTCCATCGTCGTGCCCGACGCCCTGGCCGGTTATCTCAAGAGCCAGAACATCACGGCCTCGAACATCGCGTTCCAGCAGTCGTTCAATGCGTGCCCTTCCGGCACATCGGCCGGGACCATCCTCAACGGTGTGCCTTGCACTGCCTACATCACGGCTAGTCAAGACCACCTGCCGCAGAGTCTGCGCCAGACTTACAAGGGCGACTTTCAACCGAGGATCTCATTCGCTTATCGTCCGTTCAACAACATCAGGACGGTGGTGCGCGCAGGTTTCGGCATTTACACGATGACAAATCTCGGCCCACTATCCTTCAACAACAGTGGCAATCCTACTTCCAGTCTCTTCATCTACAGCAATAGCAACACAGCAGGACCGAACACTCCGCAGATCGTCTTCCCGAATACGGCTCCGCCCACTTCAGGAGGCGTGACCTATGGTGGTGGCGGTCTTGACCAGGGCGTCAACCCGAACTATCGTGACCCGCAATCGAACCAGTGGAATTTGACGGTCGAACACGAGATCACGAACAGTACAGTGCTTCGGGCCAGCTATGTCGGGATGCACTCCTACCGGCTGAATCTGACCGAGGATCTAAACCAGATTGCTCCGAGCACGACGCCCTACGATACAGGTGCCACCGCCGGGCCATTTGTCGATAAGCGCGCGCCGTACCAGAACTGGACCACGCTGCTCAGCACCTTCAATGCTGGTGAGGACAACTACAAGGCATTTGTTCTCGAAGCTACGCGCCGGATGGAACATGGGCTCTACTTTAGTGCCAACTACACGCTCGCTCACAACGTGGCGGACAACCAGGGTGATGCTCCCAGCGCTTTTGCTGGAGAGGTCAATTATGGCCTGGCGATCACGGATCGCTTCCATATCAAGCAGGATTTGGGAAACGTGGAAGGAACGCGGCGGAATCGCATGTTGTTGACCGGGGTCTACCAGCTGCCTTTCGGCAAGGGCCGCGCATTCATGAACGGGGGCGGCATCAAGGATAGCGTTTTGGGAGGCTGGGATTTGACAACGATCACGTTACTCGAAACCGGCCCGTGGCTCACTCCCAGCATCAGTAGCTCGGCTGACCAGTCGAACACCAATGCTGAAGGTCGTGAGACGGTCATTCGGCCCGACGTAGTTTCTAATCACTACTACGCCGGCCAGTCCAAAGCGGCATACTTCAATGTGCATGCTTTCGCCCCGACACCGACCAATGCTGGTCGCATCGGAAACGCTGGTGTTGGCATATTGCAGGGACCGGGAACAGAGACCGTCAGCCTTGGGGTCGCGAAGCAGTTCCACATCTTCGAGAAGGTAAATGGGCGTTTTGAGACAACCTTCACAAACGTGCTGAACCATACAAACTTCGCCCCTCCGGCAACTGCTATCGATAACTCGCAGTTCGGAGCCTTGACCGCGCCCCAAACAGCCGAGAACGCGGGTAATCGCACTGGTCAGGCGGCGCTCAGAATCGACTTTTGAGGCGGCAGTCTATTCCATGTGAGGCGGGACGGTTCTAACGTCTCGCCTCGCCTCGACTTTCTTCCCGGAACGTGGAAGTGAATTATGGCAAGCTGTCGTCTGGCATTCGTCTTTTCAGTTTGCGTCCTTTCGGTCGCAACTGCCTCCCAGGGCCTCGCGAAAAGTGTCCCTTCAGGTTCGCCTGATGTGGTGCTGATCACCGCTGCCGTCGAAGGTCACAAGGGAACGTTCATGCTCGATACGGGGGCAGAGCGCTCTTGTCTCGATGCTGCTTTTGCAGCTCGACTCCTAAGCACATCCCGCTCTAACGAGAATCTCCGCGAGCCTGTTAGCGCTGACGAGGCGAACGGCGTTCTCGTGACAGACTTTGAAATTGCATCGTTCCATCTGCAGAATCTGCCAATGCTCTCAATCGACCTCAGGGCGAAATTCCTTAGAGCGGGCGTCACAATCGACGGCATCCTGGGGACCGATGTTCTGCGGCATTTTGTGGTGACCATCGACCTCGCACGAGGATCTTCCGAGTTCAGGAGAAGTGGTGAAGTTCCACATGGTGCCAGGGTGGTGATTCTTCAACACACCGATGGATCTTACTTCGTTCCCGTCAGCTTTCAGGGGATTCAAACGAGACTTCTACTGGATACAGGCGCGAATCTAACCAGCATCTCGTCTCACGCCTGGTCTCGCATCACGGCTCAGTGGCACCCTCAGTCCACCCTCGACGGCATTCGCTCTACTGGTCTGCCCATAAGTGCCCAACTCGCGTTGGTTCCGAGAGTGTCCATTGGGCGGAGTGTCTCCCGAGACCTTCGGGTCCGAGTACAGCCACAGACTGCAGAAGGCTTATTCTCAGACATACATTTCGATGGGATCCTCGCAGCCGATCTTTTGAAGAACTTCCTGCTAACGTTGGATTTGGCGAGGGACAAGATGTACCTGACTCCCAATCCCAACGCTCAGTTTGATCCCTATCTCTACTCGACGATAGGCATTCAGTTTGCCAAAGATCCGGACGGACCATTCACAATCATGGCTGTTTGGAATCCTTCTCCCGCAGCGATGGCTGGGTTAAAGATTGGCGACCTGATTCTCGGCGTTAACGCACTTGATGCACGACAGATGAGCCTTGACGACCTGTCGCGGCAAGTTCATGGACCCGAAGGTACTGAAGTGGACCTCGTTGTAAAATCTGGCGGCCAGCGGCGTATCGTCCCATTGGCGATGCGTTGTCTCTTATGTCCAGTGACTCGCGCCAGATCACAACCTGAGTAGCGGAACTGAAGTAGCTTGCATTAGTTGCCGGCCCAATTTGCCACCAGGAGTTTTCGAATGGCCAAACCTTCTACAACCACGTCATCCAGCTCCACGAATTACCAATCCGTTCAAGATCAGGTCATCGATCTCCGAAGGAAGCTCCAGGTGCTTCGCGAGCATGACCAGTCCCATTCGGAAGACTCTCCCGCAGCTCTGCCTATGCGAGTTGTCCCGAGGCTTCACCCTAAACAGTGGCGTCGCAGGCGGATTGATGACAACGCTCCAAATCCGGTAGCAGGCGTCCTGTTCGCATGGATCATTTATCTGGTACTCGGCGGCGCCATCATCGCGATCGCACTTCATTACGGGGCCAGACACCAGGGCCTTCACCAGGAATTACTCCGTAAACCCTGAGCGCTGCTGTGCGCCCGTATTGCACAGCATGGCTGCCGCCCTGGGGATGTTGGCTCCGGCAAAACAGAGTACCGTACACCAGGTCCGGTTCGCGAACCTGCACAATGGATCTCCAGGACGCTTATGCCTTTTTTACGTTGAAAGTGTCATGCTCGCAACTGGACCGTAGTGTCCCCCTTTCGGCGGAGGCTGGTTCTCATCCAGATACATGAAATGTTGAATGCAGAGGAACCGGCAAGCCCGCAGCAGGTGCACGAAGCAAGCGTCGGAGGCTTTACTCCCCGCAACCGATCCCACTTCAATCCAGGTGAAAAGAAGATCTACGCTGACCGCGATAGGTTTGAGACCTGGGTGCAAGCCATGACATCCGGTAGTTTCGAAATGGCCTGGCGTATAAATGACTCTTGTGGAACCCACTGGCCATCTGCACATCGGCTATGGCACGAGCAATCATTGCAAGGTGCAAATCTGGTCGTGCATGCAAAGCACGGCCTCGGCGACGCTGTACAGATGCTGCAGTACACACAACGACTGCGCAATGTAAGCGCCAGCATTCAGTTCAGAGTGCCTGCAAACCTTGGAGAGCTGCTGCCTTACTTTCAAGGCGTGGAAAGCGGAATTACCGCGCATCCATCCTCTTATGAAACAGATCGGGCTGACACGATTGAACTTGAAATGATGGAGCTGCCTTATCTATTCAGAACCAGAATAGAAGACCTTCCGCTTGCAATCGATTATCTTGCCATACCCGAGGCCGTTTCGGCGCACTACGTCACCGGCATGGGACGCACTCATAAGCGGCGGATAGGGATCGTCTGGGCGGGCGGAGAGTGGGATCGTGAACGATGGGTTCCGCTCAGCTTGCTATCTCCTCTTATCGCCAATGACACGTATGAATGGTGGAATCTCCAGGGTGGCTCGGCGGCTGGTGAAGGCTATCCGCTTCCGATGCGGCAGCTCTTCAGTAGCTCGGTTCAAGGGTTGGTGGCACTCGCAGCAATCATTTCCCGTCTCGATCTAGTCATTACTGTCGATACGCTCGCAGCGCATTTGGCGGCTGCTCTGGGCAAACCCACGTGGCTCATGTTGAAGCATAACGCCGACTGGCGGTGGTTGAGCGGACGCGAGGATAGCCCCTGGTATCCCTCCCTGCGTCTGTTTAGGCAGCCTTCTCCCGGCGACTGGCGGGGAGCGATCGCTTCCGTCGGACGAGCCCTCGAAGAATCGCCGCAACCCAGGTGGTCACAAGGACTGATGCGGCAAGGAACGAGGCCGAGATGACAGAGTGCAAAAATCGTTTCGGTTCTGGTTCTCCTGTTCCTGCTGGCCTTGCTCACCATTGGGATCGAGGCTGCAGGCGGCAGGCATCGAGAACGTCGACGCCTTCGATCAGACCTGATCTACTTAACTGACTGCATCCAAATTGGGAGGCTTCACCGAGGGATCGCACAGTAGATCAGGCAATGAGCCCTGGTGCCCAGTCCGCAATGTCGTATAACACGGACGATGGACAACTGTTCTGTCGATTTTGTGAGTTGTTCCCGAGCCGTTGCTGCATTGGAGTAAACCTATGGCCGCCTTTCGCTTCCTGTCCCCTAAATCGAACGTCAATCTCTGGCTCTTGCCACTCAAGATGTCACTGGCCGCAGTGCTCCTGTTCGGAGTCACCATGGTCCCGGATATGCTCGCTGCGTATCACATCATTCACATACCCGATTGGTTCTCGATGGGGAGCATAGACGATGCACGAGCGATCCTCAGTTCCATGATGGGCTGCGTCAGCACCGTGCTTGCTCTCATCTTCTCGGTTGCCCTGCTGGTCTTGTCCATGGTGGCCAACCTGTTTGGCCCGCGTCTTCTCTACCGATTTGTGCAGGACTGGGTGACGCAAACCTGTATCGGCATCTTTATGGGCGCGTTCATCTACGTCTTTCTGGTCTTCCTGGTCACCCACCAGGATGCACACAGTTCGTTCATCCCGCAGGTATCCCTGATTACAAGCTGGTTCCTGGTGCTCGGGGCGTTTGGCTTTCTGGTCTTCTACAGCCATCGCGTAGCGGTGCTGATTCAGAACCCGGATGCCATCGGTCGGATCGTTGATGATCTTCGCAGGGCGGCAGAAGGCGCAAGCCAGGACAGCAGGGGCACACCCCGCATGGACCTTGCCGCGCCTCTCGTTAGCGATATCCAACCCATCGATAGCGCACCCATCCACAGTCTTACGAGTGGATACCTGCAGGAGATCGACCATCCCGCACTCGTGAGTGCGGCAGCGAAGGCGGGTGCGCTGATCGCTATCCCGTTTCGGCCGGGGCAGTTCGTACTGGAAGGAGAGATTCTTGCAGTAATCTCACCGCCCACAGCGTTGTCGCTCCTCAAGCCATTGATCGTAGAGAAGATCGAATTAGGTCGTCATCGGGTCTTAGCTCAGGACCTCGAATTCGGCATCGCTCAGATTGTGGAGATTGCCATCCGTGCGCTCAGCCCCGCTGTTAATGACACCTTCACTGGTATAGCCAGCGTGGATCTGCTGGGTGAAGCGTTATCCATCCTGGCCCTGACGCGGCAAATCGGTGGCAACTGGTACGACTCCAATGGTGGATTACGGTTGCAAGTACGCCCGCTCTTGCTGCCTCGATTGATCAAGCAAGCCTTCGATCAGATTAGGCAGGCGGCGGTGGACAACCCGGCAGTCCTTATTCGGCTTCTCTCTACGATCGAGCGTCTTGCATCCAAAATGCCTCATGACGATGATCGCAGCGGACTACTAAAACAAGCCGCTGCCGTGTGGGAGACCGCTCTCAGCAAACCGCTGGTGACAATGGACCGCGATGATATAGAGGCGGCTTGGCTGAAGGCTAATGAAACGCTGATGCCCCAGGGAAAGCAGTTGCAAGTTGCCGACTAGAGAAATCGAGCTTCCAGAGAGCAGATTAGCTCCGGAGCTTAACGCCTTCGTTATGAGTCCTTGGATAAGCTCTCTGGCTTTCCACCTTCACGGCAATCGTGACACGCTTCCAGGCTGTAGCCAACCGCCGAAGAGTTGCCGAACGGACTGTTCGCCGCCCGCGCTTTGTGCAGAAACGCTTGCTGTCGTGGCTGCGAGACAGAGCCAGAGCAGGAGCAATTGTTTGATCCGCACTATAGAGAACATTATCGACATAGATGTCGATTTGCAAAGCAACGTCGGAAAATCCGCGAAACGGCGGTTCAGCAAGCTCTCAAGACAGTTAGCGCTCGGCTTGTCGGCAGCGATCGGCTGTGTCGTTCTCGAATGGCGAGAACAGGCCACGCGCGCGTTTCCAGCCCGACGACTTAGAGCGGCCGCTGACGATTCTGCACCCATCCAGGAGCATCCCTGCCGCAAGCGCGTTGAGCTTAGCCGCCGGCGCGGCTGATGCTGCGGTAGTGGTCAGGCGATCGATTGGCGCAGCGTTTCCGAGCATTTCTATGATCGCTCCTACTGTCGACTGGCAGCGTGACCTTCAAGCTCCGCGATTGCCTGCTCATCCAGCAGAACCCGTGCGCAGGCAAGGTTCTCCTCCAGGTGAGCGTCATTCGCTGTCCCTGGAATAAGCAGGATGTTCGGCTTGTGCTGCAGTAGCCATGCAAGACCAACCTGCGACGGAGTTACGCCCAGTCGCCCTGCAACAGCGATCACGGTATGCTGCTCTGTCACCTTCGGCCACCTGGGAAAAGCCCCGCCTAGCGGAAAGAAAGGCACCCAGGCGATCTGGTACTCAAGACACAGCGTGAGTAAATCTTCGTACTCCCGGCTGACAAGGCTATAGGCGTTCTGGACACAGGCGATTCCGGCAGACAAGACGCGCTGAAGGCCGTCAACGTCAACTGCACTCAGACCGATGGACCGAATCTTGCCCGCGGTACGCAGAGCAATCAGTTCGGCCATCTGATCCTCGATCTCAACGATCTGATCGCCTTCGGCACGCAGGCCCGGGCCCGTATCCGCGCGGCGAAGATTGACCAGGGGCAAGCTTTCCAATCCCAGACTTGCCAGATTATCTTCGACGCTCGCCCGAATCTCTTCAGGGCGTTGGGCAAGTCGCAAAGGCACCTTTGCACCTGGCACAGGAGTCGCGCCAACCTTCGTAGCGATCATGACACTGCCGTCGTTCGGCACTGCGTCCCGAATGAGCCGGTTGACAAAGCCGTCGCCGTAGAACTCAGCTGTATCGATATGATCGACACCAAGTTCGATGACATGCTTCAGCAGGTGGCGAGCCTTTGCGGGATCGGCCCTTAAGTGTTCCAGCTGCATGGCTCCATATCCGATGCGGGCTACTTCAGTCGATCCGAGGTGGTAAGTGCCACCGGGAGCTGCAACTGCTCGTATGCGTTCAGGCATAAACTCTCCTATGATAAAGCTGAAGCGGAGGAGGCTCCGCTTCAATCTTCTCAAGCTAACCGGAGGGGCCTCCACTTGTCAAAGTCTGGTTTGTTGCGCGCCGATGCCACTCGCAACCGCGAAAAGCTCATTGAGACCGCGCGAGCACACTTCCTACGGGGCGATGTTTCCGTCACAATGGAGGAAATCGCCAGGCAGTCTAAGTTAGGCGTAGGCACCCTGTACCGACACTTTCCAGCGAGGGAAGCGTTGGTTGAAGCTGTATACCGCACAGAACTTGACGCTCTGATCGCTGATGTGGAACGACTGCTGAAGAGGCGTTCTGCATCGGACGCCCTTCGTTTGTGGATGGACCGCTACGCGGAGTTTGTGGCAGCGAAACAGGCGATGTACGACACACTTCGCCTCGCGCTGTCGCAGTCTGGCACCCGTTCCGAGACGCGCGCGAGAATCGGTGCAGCACTGGTACGCTTCCTGGTCGCAGGCGCGGCTGATGGGACGATCCGAACCGATATTCAGCCTGATGATCTCGTCGTGAACCTTGCGGCGATTGTGCTTGGAGTCAGGCTCTCCACAGACCAACAGCAATTAGGTCGATTGCTCGATCTGCTTATCGACGGACTGCGCCCGAGCTGACCGCAGCTCCGAAGCTTCGATCAGGAACGAGGAGTCCGCTTGTGTTTACCGCTCGGCGGCGCATTGTGCTTTCAACCGGCAATATCAGGCCAATGCAATCATCGAAAGATGTCAGACCGTCTACAAATTGACGTTTCTTCAAAACGGCGCCCTCGAAAACGAACGAATGCATGAATCGGAATCAAACATCCCGGAGCGTGTCCCGGGATATTCAGCAAAATCCGCTAACTTCTGCATTGTTCATCGAATGAAACCTCGGATTCTGTTTATAGCGTCATACAGGTATACCCGTTCTGTAGTGGAGGACACATTCGGATGCTCATCAACGGACAGTCTATCGACTTGCCAGGCGACGCACGAGTCACGCTACTCGACCTCCTTCGGGATCATCTGGATTTGGCCGGAACCAAGAAGGGATGCAACCAGGGAGCTTGCGGAGCCTGCACGGTGTTGGTGGACGGAGAACGCATCCTGTCCTGCCTCGCACTGGCCGTCCAGTATGAAGGCCGTTCCGTCACCACGATCGAAGGCCTGTCGGACGGCGGCACACTGCACCCGCTGCAGCAGGCCTTTATCGAGCACGATGGCTTCCAGTGCGGCTATTGCACCCCCGGACAGATATGCTCGGCCATCGGCATGCTCGGTGAAATACAACGCGGCCTGCCGAGCCACGTAACGGGCGACCTGGCCAACGGTTCGATAACGCTCACTGGCGACGAACTGCGCGAGAGGATGAGCGGAAACCTGTGCCGCTGCGGCGCCTACAACGGCATCGTCGAGGCCATCACGGAGTTTGCGGGGGTGGCGAAATGAACAGCTTCAGCTATGCGCGCGCGGCAGATGTCGCGGATGCTGTCCGACAGGGCGGCGAAGACCATGCGAAATATCTCGGCGGCGGCACCAACCTCGTCGACCTCATGCGCGAAACCATCGAGCGTCCATCGGCGCTGGTGGATGTCACAGGCCTTTCGAGCGCCATAACCGAGTGTGAAGACGGCAGCATCCTCATCGGTGCCGCTGCAAAAAACACCGCCGTGGCCGAGCACCAGGCGATCCGGACTCGTTACCCGCTGCTGGCTCGCGCCATTCTGGCCGGAGCGTCGGGCCAGATCCGCAATATGGCGACAGTCGCTGGAAATCTTTTGCAACGGACGCGCTGCACCTATTTCTACGACGACGAGGGCTCTCGCTGCAACAAGCGCGAGCCGGGTCAGGGATGTGACGCGATCGACGGTTTCAATCGGATCCACGCGATCCTGGGAGCGTCACCCTCGTGTGTGGCAACGCATCCTTCCGACATGTGTGTCGCCCTCGCAGCGCTCGACGCGCTGGTCCATGTTACGGGGTCGCAAGGCGAGCGAAGCATCGCGTTCGCTGACCTGCACCGTCTGCCGGACGATCACCCGGAACTGGATACAACGTTGCGTACTGGCGAATTGATCACCTCGGTGGAGCTGCCGCCTTTATCAATGGCGCAGCGCTCCGCCTACCGCAAAGTTCGCGACAGGGCCAGCTACGCCTTCGCGTTGATCTCGGTTGCCGCCATGATCGAACTCGACGGCGGGATAGTAAAGGATGTCCGGCTGGCTCTGGGCGGAGTCGCGCACAAGCCCTGGCGAGCCTCCGAGCTGGAAGCTGCCTTGAAGGGCCAGCCCGCTACGGAAGAAAGCTTTCTGGCGGCAGCGGAAGCAGAACTTGCCGACGCTCAGCCACTCACCCACAACGGTTTTAAGATCAAGCTTGCCAGGCGTACCATCGTGGCCGTGCTGGCGGAGCTGGCGGGAGATCGCTCATGAGCATCAAGGAAGCCGTGCAGGCGGTAGTCACGAAGGTCGTTCAAATTGCTCCGGACGCATGGATGCCCGGCGCAACGCCTGATCCGCTCATCCGCCAGAAGCACGGTCTGGTGGGCACGCCGGTTTCTCGCCTGGACGGTCCGCAGAAGGTAAGCGGCACCGCTCAGTTCGCGGCCGAGTTTCCACTGGAACGCATGGTCTACGCCGCGCTGAAGTACAGCACCGTCGCGCGAGGGCGCATCACCGAACTGGATACGACTGCCGCTGAAGCTGCACCAGGCGTCGTGCTGGTAATGACGTATAAGAACGCCCCGCGCCTGAAGCCGGCGCCTATGTTCATGTCCGGTCCGAAAGCCGCCGCAGGCGACGACCTTCCGAGCATGCAGGACGATCAGGTCCACTGGAATGGTCAACCGGTCGCCCTCGTCCTTGCGGAAACCCAGGAACAGGCCGACTACGCGAAGTCACTGGTCCGCGCTACATACGAAACGGAAGCGTCTGTGACAGTGTTTGAAGCAGCGAAGGCCGACTCCGAGCCGGGCGTCTTTCAAGGGCAACCGCTGCTACTTGAGATTGGCGATGCTGAGGCGGCGCTGGCTGCGTCTCCGCATAAAGTCGATGTCGTCTACCGAACTCCGCGGCACAGCCACAACCCCATCGAACTACACGCGGCAACCGTCGCGTGGGATGGCGACAACCTTATCGTTCACGACGCTTCGCAATGTGTGACCCATACAGCCTGGTCCCTCGCGCAAATCTTCGACATGAAAGAGGAACAGGTGCATGTCACGTCTCCCTATGTGGGTGGCGGCTTCGGCAGCAAGACACTGTGGCAGCATCAGGTTCTTGCGGCGGCGGCATCCAGGTTGGCTGGTAGACCCGTCCGCATCGTACTGTCGCGCGAGGGAGTTTACCGCATCGTCGGTGGCCGCACGCTCACCGAACAACGCGTTGCGATTGGGGCGCAGGCCGATGGCCGTTTCGACGCGCTCATCCAAACGGGAGTGGTGGCCATGGGGCGGCATAACAATATGCCAGAGCCATTCATTCTTCCCGCGAAGTCCGGCTACAAATCGGGGAGCTTCAAGCTCGACGTCGAGACGGCGAAGATGGACATGCTTTCCAACACGTTCATGCGCGCCCCGGGTGAGTCGGTTGGCACCTTCGCCCTGGAAAGCGCCATCGATGAACTGGCTGTAGAACTTGGCATGGATCCTATCGAGTTGAGGATTCGTAATGAGCCGGAGAAGGATCCAACCTCCGGCGTCCCGTTCTCTTCACGCCACATCGTGGAAGCCTACGTCGCCGGCGCGGAGAGATTTGGCTGGAATAAACGCAACACAAAGCCGGGCACGCACCGCGACGGCGAGTGGCTGATTGGCATGGGATGCGCGACGGCAACCTATCCGTACTACCGTCTGCCAGGTGGCGCGGCAAGCATCACCCTCACAAGTGACGGGCGAGCAACGGTCAAGATCGCTGGACATGAGATGGGTATGGGTACGGCTACTACGCAAACTATGGTGACCGCCGATCGCCTTGGCCTGGCCATGCAATGTGTGACGGTCGAATACGGCGACTCGCACTTTCCCGGCGTGGTGCTTGCGGGAGGCTCTCAGCAGACCGCATCCATCGGCGCCGCCGTCACTGCCGCACATCATGCGCTCATCACCGAGCTGCTCAAGCTGGCTGGCAAAGACTCCGTACTCTCAGGCCTTGATGCAGACCAGGTGATCGGACGAGACGGATACCTCTGCGATGTTGAGAAGCCGGAACGCCGCGAGAGTTATGTCTCCCTGATGGCGCGGATCGGGCGCGCCGAGATCACCGCAGAGGGGGCTGCTCCGCAGCCGTTTGAGTTTATGCATTGGTCCATGCACTCGCATGGGGCCATGTTCTGCGAGGCGCGCGTCAATGCCGTCACCGGGGAAACCAGGGTGACTCGCTTCCTCGGCTCGTTCGACTGCGGTCGGATTCTGAATCCAAAAACAGCCTCGAGCCAATTCCGCGGAGGCATCGTCATGGGCCTGGGCCTCGCGCTCATGGAGGAAACGCAGTTCGATGAACGCAGAGGGCGCGTCATGAATCCAAGCCTCGCTGAGTATCATGTGCCCGTTCACATGGATGTTCCTCCCATCGACGTGATCTGGACCGACATCCCTGACCCTCAAGCTCCCATGGGTGCGCATGGAGTCGGAGAAATCGGCATCACGGGCGTGGGTGCGGCAGTTGCAAATGCGGTGTACAATGCCACGGGCAAACGTGTGAGAGACCTGCCGATAACCCTCGATAAAGCGCTTTAGGAACCAGGAACGGCTACACAAAGTCCGCGCTGTGGCGGTGAACCTTGCGACGCGCGGCTTTCAGGCCAGCACCTGGGACAGTGTCGCTGTTCGCGCTCGGCAGAGACTATCGTCGCAGGCAGACGGTACAGGAGCAGGCAGCATGAGCATAATCCACAATCAGAGTGTGCAGCGAAAGCCGATATTGGACGCTGAACTGTCAGGAGTATTCGAGCTGCGAGCAGCTACCCGATATCTGTTGCAGTAGGATTGATGGCACAGGAAGGATCCGCCTTTCATCACCCGCGCAACGCCCGACGCCGGACCCTTCGGGTTATTGCGGTCAGCTGTTTGATGATGCACCGGGTCAAACCAGTCCGAGCACCACTCCCAGGTATTTCCTGTAACCGAGTAGAGCCCAAACCCGTTAGGCGGAAAGGCATCCACAGGGCAGGTTCCGGCGTAGCCGTCCTCCCCGGTATCAAGCTTCGGGAACTCGCCTTGCCAGATGTTGCAGCGATGTTCGCCGCCCGGCCTCAGTTTATCGCCCCACGGATAAATCTTCTGTTCAAGGCCTCCGCGTGCGGCGAACTCCCACTCCGCTTCGGTTGGGAGCCGTTTGCCCGACCACTGACAAAAAGCGCTGGCGTCATTCCAGCTGACATGCACCACAGGATGGTTGCGCCGGCGAACGATATTCGAGCCTGGCCCCTCAGGAGCATTCCACCTCGCGCCCGGCACCTTGCACCACCAGGGCGCAGCTGCGACGGTATCTTCGACAAGATCGTCGAAAGAGTCTTCCGGAATGTGACTCCAGAACACGAAGGACCATCCAAACTGTTCGGCCTCGGTGACGTATCCCGTGTCGGTGGCGAACTCCTCGAACGCCGCGGTGGTGACAGTGTGGATGTCGATTGAGAATGGGTTCACGAATACGGAGCGAACCGGGCCTTCACCATCCTGGGGAAAGCCCTCGGAGGTATTCGAACCCATGAGGAAATCACCTCCCGGCAGCGGCCGCATGCGCGCCGGCATATCGTCGCGCGACGCTCGCCTGAGGATTGTGCCTGAACCGGAAGCAAGGTTATTCTGCGGCGTCGATGGAGAAGCCGGTGCACAACAGGAAGCGTCTTTCTTTACGTCCATCCCGCCACCCGGATTGATCATTGGGACCTTCCCTGCCGGGCACACTCAGGCAATCTTAGCACCCACCGGCGGTACTATCCGGCATGTTGTCAACCTGCGGGAGCACCCTCAGGATACCAGTGCAGGACTCGTCGTTCTGCGTGCTGCCATACGGGCTCCCATAAGTGCCAGCGCCCCAGCGGCCTGGATACGCTTCTCCTTATCGCGATGGATTGCGACGCTGAAGGAACGGCCTTCTCCATGAGGTTGTCGAGTATCTGCAACAGCCGCTCTGTGACCACGCGTCCGTCCGAGAGCGATAGCAGCCGAGTTTGTCAAAAATAAATGTTTCGTTCGATGACGCCTGACCGCGACAGCATCGAACCACCTACCAACAGTAAGAAGGGATGACCTTATGCCACCTCCGAAGAAAGCAGCAAAGAAAGCCGCGAAGAAAGCTGCCGGGCATCATCACGATAAGCAACAGGCGAACGACCTGCGCCGCGCCTATGAACACATGGGACGGGTAGCAGTTCTTCGGCAAGCTTCAGAGTCATCAGGGACGGATGCCGTTGCCGAACTAACGACGTTGGCTCAGCAGGCGATCAGGGACGGACACAGCAAAGACGCTGCCGATCTTCTCCGAGCATCGGAGCATTTCAGCTTCGCGGTCCTCGCTGGAGAGGTCGCCAGTGGCGCCCATGTCTCTGCCGACCTCAAAGAGTCCATCACAGGGCAGTTCGATGAACTGATGCGAAGGGCAGACGAGCACTGGGAGGAAGAAGAGGAACACTCCAACACCCTGACCGGAATTTATGAAAGTTCTCGCAAGAGCGCCAGGAAGGCGTTTAAGGCTCGCGCTTATCACCAGGCACTTGAGTTCGCGCGCTCTGCGGAGGCGATTGCTCATGTGAAGCAGCATGGTCCTCTCAGGCTTGAGAGTGGCCGCGGGAACCCTCAACTCAAGAGCGCTTAGTTAAGAGAGAGTCGTTACGAATGGTCAGCGTAACGGAAATCGATTCCCGGAAGAAAGCAAGTATTCGCGCCCTGGAGGCGACGAACTTTTTTCTCGCCGACGTGCAGACCGGCCTCGGCCCGTTTCTCGCAGCTTACTTAGCGGGAGCCGGTTGGCAGCCTGGCCGCGTCGGTGTGGCGTTGACGGTTGGCGGCATCATCACGGTGGTTCTACAGGCTCCGGCTGGCGCCATCGTCGATCAGTTCCGGTCGAAACGCCTGATTCTCGTACTGGCCTCAGCCGTTCTCGCTGGCGGAGCGGTTCTGCTCAGCATCACGGCTGAACCCTGTGCCGTGTATACGTCCCAGGTCCTCATCGGAGGCGCGGGGCCATTCCTCGGACCCACACTTGCTGCGGTCACCATGGGAATCGTTGGCATTACCTTCTTTGATCGCCAGTTCGGGAAGAACCAGTCTTTCAATTCGGCCGGCAACGTGGCTTGCGCGCTACTCATTGCGGGCATGAGTCACTGGTTTGGAAATCAAGCCATCTTCATCACTGCTGCAGTGCTGACCGTTCCTGCCGTGCTCGCAATCCGGGCGATCAAGGGCAAGGACATCGATTACGATCTGGCCCGTGGCGGAGCGATTCAGGAAGAAGGCAAGGAAGTCGCTGTAAGAGCTTCCGTAATGAAGACTCTCTTTGGAGACCGTATCCTCCTGATCTTCCTCGTTTGCGCCTTCCTCTTCCACTTTGCAAACGCGGCGATGCTGCCGCAACTCGGCGAGATGCTTTCGCACGGTTCGCGGGCTTCTGCCGCTCCGTTTATGTCGGCCTGCATTGTCGTGACGCAGCTTGTCATCATGTGCTTCGCCCCGGCAATTGGAAGGTTCGCCAACCTGCACGGTCGGAAGCCGTTGCTGATGATCGGCTTCGGAGTTCTTCCAATCCGCGCACTTCTCTACACCCTGACTCACAACTCGGGCAGCCTGATCGCGATTCAAATACTCGATGGCGTCGCAAATGCGATCTTTGTTGTCGTTTCGATTCTCGTGATTGCCGACAGGACGCGCGGCACGGGACGCTTCAACCTTGCCCAAGGCAGTCTCGCCACTGCAGTCGGGATCGGTGCAGCTCTCAGCAACACGTTCGGCGGAGAACTGATTCAGCGCTTCAGCTACCGCATGTCTTTCCTCTCGTTGGGAGCCATCGCTGTAGTTGCGTTTGTCCTGCTGTGGACTGCGATTCCCGAGACCCTTACAAAAGCGAACGAATCAGATAAGAACACATCTTCGCAAGTCACTCCCCAGGAGCTTCCAGCATGAATACTCCCGCCCCGAAACCCCCATTTCAACCAAAAGCGCCCGACGCTGCCGGTGTGGTCAGCTGGGTTCACCTTGGCGATCTCCACATGACGAGGGCAGGCGAGCAAAACCACCTCGAACTGGCGGAAATCGTGAATGAAGTCAATCAATCATTCGCCGAAGCTGTGAGTTTCGTCTTCCTGCCAGGAGATGTGGCCGACGACGGTAGCCGCTCCGCCTACGCTGTGGTGCGCGGCGAATTGGACCGTCTCAAGCTGCCGTGGTCTGCCATCATCGGCGATCATGATGTTCACGAAAAGAGCTTCGCAAACTTCAGGGAGGCAATGTCGGAACAAACTCACTATGCCTTCACCGTGGGAAGCACGCGGTTCCTGGCCATGAACGCCTTCGACGTGCCTGAGCCACCCTCGTTCACGGTGTCGAAGGAACAACTGAAGTGGGCAGAAGATGAGTTGGCACTTGCGACGAGGAACGAGCAGACCAAAGTCATCCTGTTGCACTGCTACCCGAGTGATCTGAAAGTCGGCGGAGTCGAGGTAAGCCGTCTCGTCCGCGATTACGACGTGCGTTTGATCGACATGGGCCACACCCACTACAACGAGCTGGCCAACGATGGACAGACTCTCTACTCTGCCACCCGATCCACGGGACAGATTGAAGAGGGGCCGGTCGGCTATTCGGTCACCAACCTCGACGGCAACGTAGTGAGTTGGCGATTCGTGGAGTTGGGCAAGCTACCCGTCGCCGTTATCACCTGGCCGAGTGACGAGCGACTTCTAACCAAATCCAGCGAGATGCCGCAAGAAACCCTGAAGGTTCGAGCAAAGTTCTGGGGCGAGGTCGAGGCCATAGAAGCGGCCGCCCATCTGGACGGGCAGACGAAGCCGATGAAGCGCGTAGGAGACAGCCATGTCTGGGAGGCTGACATGCCGACGCCCCACGAAGGAACCCATCCTCTGACGGTGTCCTTCACAGATGCTCACGGAACGATAGCGAGCGACGAGATCCGTCTTGCGGTCGGGCAGCGCACGGAACGGAAGTCCGAGGAGCGCGATCAGGACAACGCACTGGAGGCCTGGCCGGAGCATGGTCTTCTCGGAACGCAGCTCGGACCGAACAAGAACGGCAAGAAGTGGTAATGATCCCGACAGACATTGCGCATGTCGTTCTGCCGCTGATCGTCGCCATCAGCATAGCACTGATGCTGACGCGCCCACGCGGCATCCCCGAGGTCTGGTGGATCTCCGGCGGAGCGCTGCTGCTGATCGTACTTCGGCTCGTGCCGCTGAAGTTGGCTGGGCAAGCCGTCGCCAAAGGCAGCGACGTCTATTTGTTCCTCATCGGCATGATGCTGCTAAGCGCACTGGCGAGAGAACAAGGCGTCTTCGATTGGGTGGCATCCGTCGCGGTACGCGGGGCCAACGGCAGTTGCTCGCGTCTCTTCCTGTTGGTCTATGGGGTGGGAACGCTGGTGACCATCTTCATGTCGAATGACGCGACAGCGGTAGTGTTGACGCCAGCCATCTTAACTGCGGTACGAAAAGCGAAGGTTTCGCCGCTTCCGTACCTCTTCGTCTGCGCTTTGATTGCGAACGCTGCAAGCTTTGTACTCCCGATCTCCAATCCGGCGAATCTCGTGGTCTTCCATACCGGCATGCCCCCGCTGGGCACATGGCTCGCAGACTTTGGAATTCCATCGCTGCTCTCGATCGTCGTGACCTTCTTCGTCATGCGTCTCATATTTCGAGAGGACCTCTGCAAGAGCATCGACTGCGAGGTTGACGATGTGGAACTAAGCGGGAAGGGCAAGCTGGTGCTGGCGGGTCTTGGCTTGATGATTGCCGTACTCCTGACTGCCTCTGCGTTCAGGAAGGATCTGGGACTGCCCACCTGCCTCGCAGCCCTTGTGATTACCGCTGTGGTCTCGATCAAGGCAAAGAGGAATCCGGTCAATCTTGCCCGCGAGATCAGTTGGGCAACCTTGATCCTCGTCGCCGGCTTGTTTGTCATGGTTGATGCGGTCGAAAGCGAGGGAGCGTTAAAGCTGACTCAACAGTGGCTCGCCTGGGCATCGCATCTGGGCCAGAACGTGGGTGCGCTGGTTGTTGGTTTCGTTGTGGGTATAGCGAACAACGTCGTGAACAACCTTCCCCTTGGACTGATCGCAGGCGGTACGATCCAGGCCGCTCACGCGAAGGGGTTGATCGCCAATGCGGTTCTGATTGGCGTGGATCTCGGGCCTAATCTCTCGGTCACCGGCTCATTGGCGACGATTCTGTGGCTCCTCGCTCTTCGCAAGGACTCGGGCGAAGACGCAGGCGGAGAAAAGCTCGATGTGAGCTTCTGGAAGTTCCTGAAAGTGGGGGCGGTCGCAATGCCTGTGGCGCTGTTTGCCGCGATTCGCGGAGCGATTCTGATGAACATGCTGGTTGGAAAACACTAAGATAACGGAGAATCTTATGAATGCGAATGCCGGATGGATCATTCCCTTCATCATCGTCGGAGGTGTGCTTCAGAGTTGCGGAGCGGCCATGAACGGTCAACTCAACAAGCATGTCGTTAACCCGTGGCTTGCTTCGGCCATTTCGTTTGCTCTCATTACTTTCTTCTTCGCGGGCGCATCGTTGATCCATCCATATCCGCTGCCAACTCAGAAGGACCTGGCAGAACTGCCGTGGTGGGCCGTCGTTGGAGGCCTGGTGGGAGCAGTGCAGGTCTATGCCGGCCTTACGCTGGTCAACAAAGTGGGCGCTGGACCATTCGTAGGCTTCACGGTCACAGCGGCACTGATCACCTCGCTGCTGATCGACCATTTCGGTTGGTTCAGTATGCAACCTCACCCACTAAACACTGGCCGCATCGTTGGCGGAGTGCTCCTGGTCGGAGGAATTAGTCTGATCGCGAAGTTTTGACTGTTTTTATCGCAAGCTCATCGTAGAAGGTAAATGGTGACCCTTGGCCAGCAATCTATAAACCATACACTCTGATAGAGTTATGGCGGGGACGACGGGGCTCGAACCCGCGACCTCTGCCGTGACAGCAAGGAAGGATTTTGTAACTAATTGAAATCAGACGCCCCGGATGGCCACTTTTGGAGCTCTGAGACACCCTTGGCACCCCTTATTGCACCCTTATCGAACCTACGTCCTCTGTCCACCAGACCTCTGCCCCAACCCGGCGGGCGCTTAGCCGCCAGACCTCTTTCTTTGGACAGAGGTCGTGGGTTTGAATCATATCTCAATCGCGGAGTGTTCCTCCACGGGGAACGTTTGATGCAGACAATGACATTGCGACATGATATCGTGTTCCTGGTTCGTTCCCCCATAAGGAACAATATGAGCACAGGATATAACCGCGAAAAGGTTCCACCCAGATTGGCGACTTCTTCCCTCGGGTCAAAGACATTGGGACCGCGCTCCTCAGCGCTGTGGGTGGAACTCAACGAGCGCGGCAATACGACCTTCAGCCTGCGCGATGTAGAGGCGATCACCGGGCTGCGTGGTTCTTCTGCCCGGACATTCATCCACAAAGCGGAGCGGCGGGGTCTCGTCACCCGGCTTCGCTCCGGGCTCTA